>JAJUKC010000018.1 GCA_029264995.1 Marinobacter sp.
ACCGGAGGTGTACAGCATGAACAGCGGGTCTTCCGCGTTCATCGGCTCCGGCTCGCACTCGGCCGAGGCGTTTTTCATCAGGTCTTCGTAGCGGGCATCGCGGCCTTCGGTCCAGGGCACCTGGTCGTTGCCGGTGCGGGTTACCACAATGACGCGGTCAACCTTGGCATCTTCCTCATGCTTGAGGGCGGCATCCACGTTTTTCTTCAGCGGGATGGCACGGCCGCCACGCAGGCCTTCGTCGGCGGTGATCACAAAGCGGGATTTGCCGTTAACAACGCGGGCTGCCAGTGCTTCCGGAGAGAAACCACCGAACACCACCGAATGGATGGCGCCGATACGGGCACAGGCCAGCATGGCAACGGCGGTTTCAACGATCATGGGCATGTAGATGGTAACCACATCACCCTTCTTGACGCCCTGGTCCTTGAGCACGTTGGCGAACTTGCAGGTCTCTTCGTAGAGCTCCCGGTAGGTGACATTCCGGGATACCGAGGGATCGTCGCCCTCAAAGATGATCGCGGTCTGATCGCCACGCTGTTCCAGATGGCGATCCAGGCAGTTGGCCGAGGCGTTCAGGACACCGTCCTCGAACCATTTAATAGACAGGTTGTTGTAATCGTAGGTACTGTTCTTGACCTTGGTGAACGGCTTGATCCAGTCGATACGCTTGCCATGCTCGCCCCAGAAGGTATTCGGGTCCTCTACGGACTGGCGATACATTTCCTCATATTGCGACTTGCTGACCAGTGCGCGCTCGGCGACCTCCGGACTTACCGGATATACCTGCTTGTCAGTCATTGTGCTCCCCCTTGATCTGAGTCTGTTGTCATTGTCGGTTTTTAAATTCAGGGTGGTCGGGCGTTTTTCGCCCGCAAGACAGATGCCTGTAGTTCAACATGTGTGCCACCGCACAATGAATTAGACTAACGTCCTAAGATGCCCGGCAATTAGGGGCAACCTGCTCAGAAATGCAGCGATAACGGCAGTGACGAGCCACTACCAGATAACTCTCTCAAGGATAGTTGGCCCGCGGGAAATGGCCAAAACAGAAGGAAAAGTCCGGGACAGAAACGCTTTCCTGCCCCGGACAAGGTTGTTCAAGCGGCTTTTTTGCGCTGGCGTGCGGTTTTCAGGCTGTAAACCTTGCGTTCTTTCAGGGCGTAGCGATTGAGCCCGGCCAGGTGAATCTTGCGCAGGTAGAGTTCCCAGTCAATCAGACGGGCATCCACCGGGAAAAGGCCTTTGTCGAGCTCACCCATCCGGTTCGCCAGCGCCATCAACTCATCATTACGGAAGATGTAATCGGGCGCGGTATAGAAACCAAAAATGGTTGCCAGCGACTGGGTGGTATCCAGGTTCTTGAGTATTTTCAGATCCCGGGAATTCCCCAGCATTTTGAGCACTCGATCCGTCAGCGACAGCGGGAACCGAACACCACTGACAACCAGATCAAACAGAGCCCGGTTAACGGCCACAAACGGCTTGCTGGGCTGCCGATAGAACAGGTGGTCGTACGCGGCGTAATTGGCTTTTGATTCCGCCATGAGATGATCGATGAACTCACCCAGGGAAATCGGATTGGCACCCCCGCTGCAACACTGGTATATGCGGCGGCGACCAGGCTCTGCAAGGGCTTCCGCGAGGGAAAGGATGATGGAATTGGCCACCAGGTCCACTGGAATCACATCGATGATGCCGGAACGTTTACCCGGGAACAGGGTCACTTTCTCCCGTGCGTAAGCAAGGATGATGGCGTCTGCCACCTTCACACCCTCAATCCAGCCGGGCGCTGGCTCTTCCAGGGCACTTTCGATAATCGAAGGACGCAGGATGGTCAGGGTGCGGCCGTCTAACGCCTTCATCAGCAACTGTTCACCCAGCCACTTGGTAAAGGTGTAGGTATCGCTCCAGCCATAACGATTGGCTTCGCGAATACCCAGGTCCACCAGCTTCTTCTCCAGCACCTTGCCGGAATAACGGGCCTGCACGTCTTCGATTTTATCTTGCAGCAGACGAACCAGCTCTTCTATCTCGTAGAAGCCGTCCGGGGAACGTGGCACGGCCTCGCCCGCCGGCTTGATCACCGATTCGGTTACCTGCCCCGAATTCATGCCATTGACATAGCAGGTAGAGACCTGCAAGACCGCCAGCTGCGGGTTCAGATCCGCCAGGCCGGCAATATTCCGCAGGCACAAGGTGTTGATGGCCAGCGCCTTGTCGAGCTCTTCACGGAAGTTGACGCTTGCGGCGGAGTTGATCACCGCATCCAGCTCGGTGGCGAGCTTGCGATAGTCTTCCTGCCCTATCCCGAAACCCGCTTCGGTCACCTCACCGGTCACGCAGTGAATGCGCTCCTCCAGAAAAGCCTCAAATGCCTCTGAATCGGCCTCGCGAAGACGGTCAAACACCGAGGAGGTGGCAATTTCTTCGAGAAAACGGGAACGGGCATCCGGGTGGCGTTTATTGCCCCGGATCAGCAGGTAGATAGCACCGATATCGGGCACCGCCCGAATCAGCTTTTCGAGAACCACCTTGCCGAGAAAACCGGTGGTACCGGTGATCAGAACTCGCTTACCACGGAGCTGTCCGAGCACCTTTGACGATGAAGTGTCAGCGTGATGTACCTGCTGTATTGCCATTGTAGAACTCCTTCTCTGAGATCACTAAAGCCGATCTGACGCCGGCCAGTACTGTGCGGGCGGGGCACATCCCTTTCCCCGTCGTCACTGATTCCCTGTTGCAACCGCCTGTCAGAGTCGCCTGCATATTGCGGGCCACGAGCCACGATATCGGTCAATTCTCACACAACAAACGTGACAGCACGGTGACAGACTGCAAAATTACGACACAAAAAACGCTAATAAAATGACAATTAAAAAGGCACATTGATCAGGCCGGAAACGGCTGCCTCAGGAGCCCGTTCGGTCTTTGCCCGCCAGCGCCCGCAACAGATCGTCCAGTGAGACATTGGACGGCTTTTCCCGCAGGGCCCGTACCAGTTGCTCCTGTTCTCCAAAACTGACTCGGTCGTACAGAGGGCCCTCAAGGCGGCGATTAGCGGTCTGAGCACTCGGCGGTGGTGCTAACTCATCTGCCAGATGCCGCAAATGACGAGCAAGACTGGCGCGATCGCGAACAGGTAACTGCTCCCAGTTCATGGCGGCGAGGCTGGTCTGAATGATCTCCACCGTGTCGGCATCGGGACTGCGCCCCAACAGTGCAAACAGCCGGGTAAATGCTTCATATCTGAGCATGACATCGTCGGGCATCGATATCATGGCCTGCTCTAACTGTGCGATCAGATCCAGGCAATGCTGCCGACTGCTTTTACCCGCTCCTTTGTTCTGGCCATCACCGGCATCCGCCTCAGCGGCGCGTTTGGCGGCCCGGTACCAATAAGCGGCAATCCCCGCTTTTCTGGCAGGCAGGCGGCCGGCGTGAACGTTCAGCATTTCCGCCAGGGAGTGAAACTGCCGGCACGAGGGATCCGAAGCAGGCAGCACTGTCACCGGCATCTGGTCCAGCACTGACTGACGCAGGGTTTCATCGCGCCAGAGCGCACCCAGATAATGCAGCGACCATTGCAGATGGCGCTGACAGGCACCATTGAAGCGCTGAAACACAGAGCGCGCCTGACTGGCACCCTGAGCCATGTTAACGATCACGGCCGGAGTCCGGCGGTAGCCACGGCGTTTCAGCACTTTCATCAGGGAGAAAGCATCGGTGAGCGAGGCCGGATCCGGCGTGACGACCATACACGCCAGCTCGGCGGCGGCAATCATATGCAAACCCACAGCCTGTAAACCCGACGCCGTATCGATGATCACGGTGTCGTAGCGGTTCTCAAGCTCGTGCAGGGCCCTCAGAACAGCCAGGCCACCCTGCTCCGACAGCTCCATGCAGTCCTGCACGCCGGAGGCCCCCGGAATCAGGTCCAGCCCACCATAGGTGGTCATGATAATGTCCTGCATGGCGCATCTCCCCGCCACCACATCAGCCAGGGTTCGCTGAGGGTAAGCGCCAACCATAATACTGACATTGGCAAGGTCGGTGTCGCCATCCAGCAACAGCACCTTCTGGCCCTGCTCCGAAAGGGCTATGGCCAGGTTCAGCGCTACCGTGGTTTTGCCAACACCACCCTTCCCGCCCGTAATGGCAATGGTTCGGGTCTGGCGCGATTTCTGCACAGGGTTCTGGCTTTGTGTCTGCTTGTGGACTTCCATGAAAACAGCCTGGACGCTCAAACTTGTCACTATAAGCGACATTTTAACCTGTAAAAAGGGTACACATATCACAGACCGGATAATAGATTGCTTAAAAAAGCATCAATAAGTATTTAATAGTGAGCGATTATTGTCTAAGCTCAGTGACCAATAAGAAGAATGAACACCCTGTCATTTTACTGAAATACAGAACAGGGAAGCTTGCGCACGGCCATCCGCCGACCGCGCAGGACTACAGGGGCGTGCCATGACTACAGCGACGGACATTGCGTCAGACCTACAGTTGCCGAGCCTTCCGGAGGTTATTCTGCGCGCTCTGGACGCCTGTCATTCCGGTCAGAGCTATCGGGAAATCAGCCGTATCGTTTCTGCCGACACCGCCCTGGTAACCCGACTGCTCGCCCTGACCAGCTCCGCACTCTACCACCGCGCACAGCCCAGCCACTCGGTCGAGCAGGCCCTGTTACGCCTGGGTACCCGAAAATTCCAGACACTGCTGCTGACGTCCGCGCTGCGACAACTGATGTTTGAACTCGGCGGCGACGAGTGGCAACAGCTGAGGGATTTCTGGCGGCACTCTCTGACCACCGCACTGACGGCCAAGACCCTGGCCACGCTGACCCGCTACCCGGAACCGGAAGAGGCTTTTCTTCTGGGCATGGTGCACAACATTGGCGAACTGATCGCCATCAAAACGCCCTGCCCCGAACGCAAACAGCAGCTATTGAATCAGCAGAACGACATCGCCGCCGGGCTGGTATCGTCCTGGGGCTGGGCACCATGGCCGCCGATGCCATGCGCTATCAACAGGCCCTGCCGGGACAGCTCCGTGATGCCGGACATCTGGTCAAGGTGATCAGTCTCTCCACCCGGCTCGCCCTGTCTGACGCTTCAGGCGTGGGCGCAGCCGCCACCATCTTCGGGCTGCAGGAAGATCTGACCCGTGAGATCAACAAGAAGATCAGCGAGGAAGTTGCCAGCGTGGCCGAATCCCTTGGCATCCCGCTGGACACTGACTACGATGCCCGCGAGGCAACACGACAGCTGAATCATAGATTGCTGGAACACACTATGGTGCGGACGGCGCTGGCACTGCCATCATCGGGCCCGGAAAATCTTGCGACACTGGTGTCGGAAGCGGCCAGCAGCCTGGCACTGATCACCGGCCTGCCCGTGCTCTGTTTCAGCCGGCGGAGTGAGGAACTGGTGCTGCGTTCAGGCACCTGCCGGCAACTACCGGCGTTGTCCATCAATCCCGCCTCCGGCGACAGCGCACTCACCACTGCTCTGAGAACCGGCGCTATCACGACCATGGATCGGGTCGAACCCACCGTGCTTGATCAACAGCTGTGCTCCCTGCTCGGCGCCCCCTCACTGCTGGCGCTCCCGGTTGCCACCGGTGACAGTGTCTTCGTGATTGGTATCGACGACCAGACACTGGTGGGCGCACGTAACCTCGGAGAATTGTTCACCCGGCAACTCTCGGCGGTTCTTGAGCAGTCATCGGCCGACAGCCTTGGCTCGGAACAGCAAATGGTGAACGACCGCCTGCGCCGACAGGTGCACGAGGTCAGCAACCCGCTCACGATTATCCGCCAGTACCTGTTCCAGCTGCGCAGCCGGCTCCAGGACTCAACCGTTCAGGATGAGCTGAACATCATCCAGGAAGAGCTTGACCGTGCCGGCAACCTGTTGTTGCAGATCAGCCAGCACACCGCCGAAGCAACAGGTTCCGACACCGATCTGAACGAGGAACTGACCGGCCTGGGCAGAATCCTCCAGGACAGTCTGTTCCACGATGACAGCCGGGAGCTTCGCCTGAATCTCTGCAACGCAGACGCCCGAGTGCAGGCGGCGCCGTCTGCGGTCCGCCAGATTGTCCTGAACCTGGTCCGAAACGCATCAGAGGGCTTTGATGACCGGTCCGGAACGGTCACTCTGAGCACCACGGCACCCCTGTTCCAGAACCGGCGTCGCTGGGTTGAATTGCAGGTAGCCGATAACGGCCCCGGCATTCCGGAAGCACTGCAGCGCCGGCTGTTTGAACCGGTTAACAGCACCAAGGGAGATGGCCATAGCGGCCTGGGGCTGAGCATTGTCAAACAACTGATTGATGACATGGAGGGCATCATTGCTTGCCACACCGGCCAGGAAGGCACGGCCTTCCGGATACTGCTGCCGGCGGCAAGTCAAAACGATAACGACACCGACTGACGACGAAACCACGGGCACCCAGCCATGGCAAGTGAACAGACCACAGCGCCCTCCAGCCTTTCACGACGTCCCAGCATCCTGGTGGCGGACGACGAGCCTCGCCTGCTCAAAACCCTGGCTGACCTGCTACGGAGTCGAGGTTTTGAGGTGTCAGAAGCCCACGGTGGGCGACAGGCCTGTGAACAGCTTCACCGGCAAGCCTTTGATCTGGCCCTGCTGGATCTGAACATGCCAGAGCTGGACGGTTTTCAGGTAATGGCTGAAACCGGCCGGCTGCAGCCGGATTGCGGTGTCATTGTGGTCAGCGGAGAGTCGTCTTTCAGCACCGTCAGCCGGGCCCTGCGCCGGGGCGCACTGGATTACATCCGTAAACCCTTTGACCCGGAAGAATTGCTGGCAACTGTGGAAGGTGTTCTGGGCAAGCAGTCGCTTATTCGTGCCCATGAGATGGTTCAGTCCCGGCTGGAGAAATCCGAGGCTCTGCACCGCTATATCGTCAACAGCTCGCCGGACATCGTGTTCATGCTCGATGAAACCGGGCATATCTGCTTCATCAACAACAAGGTCGAAAGCCTGCTCGGCTATCAGCCCTCAGAGCTCTGCGGGCAGCATTTCCGCCACATACTGGATGACCGGGACGTGGCCCGTGGCACCTATGCTCTGCAGGGCCCCAATATCTCTGCCGATAATCCCCGGGTGCTGGAGGTCCGCCTGAAAACCCGGGGCAGCCGCAAGGCCACCCGTCATTTCGAGATCACCACCTTCCCGGTAGACCCGCAAACCTGGCCCCAGACCGGCAAGACCCAGGGCGGCTGCACCGGCCAGCCAGCGCGGTATTATGGCATTGCCCGCGATGTGACCGAACGCAAGGAGGCCGAGGCCTTCATCAATTTCCAGGCTTACCACGACCTGCTGACCCGGCTGCCCAACCGGGCCCTGTTCAAAGACCGGCTGGAACTGGCCATCACCCACGCGCGACGCAGCCAGCAGAAACTTGCAGTGATGTTTCTGGATCTGGACCGCTTCAAGGTGGTTAACGACACCCTCGGACACGCCATGGGAGATCGCCTGTTGCAGGCGGTCACCCATCGGCTGGAAAAGTGCCTGCGCCGGGGGGACACCCTGTCCCGCTTCGGGGGCGATGAATTCACCCTGTTATTGCCGAGCATTCATGGCCACGACGACGCCAGGAACATTGCCCGCAAGCTGATACATGCTCTTAAAGCGCCGTTCCAGCTGGGGGACCACGAGGTCTTTGTGGGGGTCAGCATTGGCATTTCGATGTTCCCGGAAGCCGGCGAGACCATGGATCTGCTGATCCAGAACGCCGATATCGCCATGTACCACGTAAAGGCACGGGGCAAGGATGGCTATCGCTTCTATTCCGACAGCATGAGCATCAACACCGCCAACCGGCTGAGTCTGGAACGGGATCTTCGCCTGGCACTGGAACGCAACGAACTCCGGGTGTTTTACCAGCCACAGGTGTGCTCCCGTTCCAACCGGGTGGTGGGCCTGGAGGCTCTGGTGCGCTGGCAGCACCCGGAACGGGGCTTGCTCTACCCGGGGGATTTCCTGCCCCTGGCGGAAGAAACCCGGCTGGTGGGCAAGCTCAGCGAACAGGTCATCGATCAGGCCTGCCGCGATGTGGGCCGCTGGATCAGTAGCGGGCATTCCGACCTGCGCCTGGCCGTTAACCTCTCCCCCAGCCAGGTGGAGCACCCCAGATTTGTCGAAACCCTGATGAACCGGGTGGCCGCCCACAACTTCCCGGCCGATAACCTGGAAATCGAGATCACAGAAAACGTGATCATGAATGATCTCGAGCAGATCAGCCGCAAGCTCAAGGAACTGGCCGCCACCGGCGTTCGCATCGCCATTGACGATTTCGGTACCGGCTATTCCTCACTCAATTACCTTCACCGTCTCCCGATTCACACTCTGAAAGTAGACCAGTCCTTTGTTAAAGCCATACGCAGCGGGGAGGACGGAGCCTGCATCGTCAACGCCATTGTCGCCATGGCTCACGGCCTGAAACTTGAGATTGTGGCCGAAGGTGTGGAAACCGACGACCAGCTCGCCTACCTGAAAAGCCTCGGCTGCCATCAGGTTCAGGGCTTCTTCTATGGCCCGGCCCGGCCCGCCGCCGACATCACCCGGTTGCTGGCCAAAGATGGGCTGGCATTCGCTCACACCGGATAAACGATTATCGATTGTCTGACACTCTTATTCTAAACATTGACCCGGTTTGCAAAGTGTATCCATACGTTACTTTGTGTATCCGGAAATGCGCAGTACTGCACATCTTTCAACCTACCCCTTCTCTAAGCTCGGTTTATCAGTAACCGATCACCGGAATGTCCGACAGGCTGTCGGAGCAACAATCACAATAACGGTGGCGGACAACCAGGGAACAAGAAGAAGGCAGCAGTCATCATGCGCGACAAGTACAAGTATATTGGCCCCGTCTACGATTTTCTCAGCAACCTCTACAGCGGCAAGAACATCCATCGCTGCAAGACCGCCATGCTGGATGTGGAAACGGTAAAACCCGGCGACCGCATTCTCTTTGCCGGTGTCGGCCACGGCCGGGATGCTATCCGGGCCGCAGAGCTCGGTGCCGAGGTAACGGTGGTCGATCTGTCCGAAACCATGCTGCGCAAATTCGCCGATGCCCAGCATAAGGAAGCGCCTCATCTGACCATTCGCCGCATCCACAGCGACATCATGAAGGTGGATGAGTTCGAGCAGTACGACATGGTGGTCGCCAACTTCTTCCTGAATGTGTTTGACGAAGACATGATGGTCAAGGTGCTGGAGCACCTGATCCGCCTGGGCAAGGCCGATGCCAGAGTGGTTGTCGGAGACTTCTGCTACCCGACGGGCAACATCCTGTCCCGCATGTTCAAGAAACTCTACTGGTACATGGCGGTGTTCATTTTCTGGCTGTTTGCCAACAACGCCTTCCACAAGATCTACAACTACCCCGAGCACATGCAGCGCCTGGGCCTGCAGGTAACCGAGAAGAAGCACTTCAAGCTTCTGAACATGGACTGCTACTGGTCCATCCTCGGCCGAAAACAGGCCTGAACCCCTGACACCAAAAATAACAACAGGTTATCGGGAGCGTCATCATGTCAGACCAGATTCTTGCACTGGACCGTACCCACGGACTCACCGACGGACAGTTTACCTTTTCAGAGCGGGTGAACTACCTCAAGCAGTTCGGCGTGCACTCACAATCCTTCTCGACCCTGCAACCGGGCATGCAGTACTTCGATGTTGAGGGGGTGGGCTACGTGGCCTACATGCGCAAATGGGGCGGCACCTTTGTGCTGTCAGACCCGGTTTGCGCACCCGAGAACTTCCCGGTGATTCTGGAGCGTTTTCACCAGAAGTTCCCGAATGCCTGCTACATCCAGGTCTCCAAACCGGTGGTGGATTTCCTGCATCTACGCTTCGGGCTCTACGGCACCCAGTTTGGCAGCGAATCCCGCATCGACCTGCGCAAATGGTCCCTCAGCGGCAAGAAAAAGCAGATTCTGAGAACCGCCCTGAACCAGGCCGAAAAGAACGGGATCACGGTGAAAGAGCGTTTCAGTGATGATCACACCCGGGAAATCTCGGAAGCCTGGATTCGCACCCGAAAATGCAAGAGCAACGAAATCCGTTTCCTGATTCGCCCGATGGAAATGGATTATCGGGAAAACGAACGCCATTTCTACGCCTATCAGGATGGCAAAGCCGTCGGCTTTATCTACTTCGACCCGATCTATCGCAATAACGAAATCATCAGTTATGTGCCCAACATCTCCCGGGCCAACGCGGATTTCCGGCAGGGCATTTTCTATACCCTGATGGCCCACGCCATGGACGTGTTCAAGGCCGAGGGTGTGCCGTTTCTGGACCTGGGCCTGATACCTCTGTCCCTGGACAAAGCCACGGAGCACCAGGAAAGCCGGCTGCTCAAGAAGATGCTCCACGGCATCTATGAGAAAGGAAACTTCCTGTACAACTTCAAGGGGCTGGAGTTCACCAAATCGCGCTTCCGCGGCGATGGCTTCAAAACCTACTGCTGCCACAAGCGGGCTATTCCAGCTCTGGAATTCCTCGCCATGTTCAAACTGACCCGGTTACTGTAACGCCGGGCCAGTGGCCGGCCACCAGCCCCACCGGGATGCCCATTTCCGACATGAACGGGCCAAGATCATCCGGCGCATCACCGGAAAAGCAGGCGCTGATCACCACCGGCCCGGAGTGGTCCGGTGGCGTCTGCGCACCGGCCAACTGCCCCGCCTGATCGAGCCACCAGGCCACGCGGCGGGCAATCGCCTCGCCAGACTCCACCCAGTGCATCACCTCCGGTAACGCCTTGCGCAACCAGGGCAACAGTAACGGGTAATGGGTGCAACCCAGAACCACCGTGTCGACACCGGCATCCCGCAGCGGCACCATGGCCTCATCCACCTCCACCTGATTCGGCGCAGAGCCGCCAACCAGCTCCTCTGCCCAGCGCACCAGAGCCGGATGACCAAGGCGGAATACCTCACAATCCCGGGCAAACTCCTGAATCAGATCATCCAGATAGGCGCGTTTCACAGTCGCCGGTGTCGCCAGAAGGCCTATGCGGCGATTGGTGGAACAGGCCGCCGCCGGTTTAACAGCCGGCACCACCCCCACCACCGGCACATCAATGGCGGCCCTGAGCTCGGGCAAGACAACGGTACTGGCGGTATTGCAGGCCACCACCACCACATCACAGGGGAATCGGGCCAGGCACCGCCGTATAAGCGTGCAACAGCGCTCTATCACCACCTGTTCGGGCTTGTCGCCATAGGGAAAGCCGGCATTATCAGCCAGGTAAACAAGCTCGGCACCCGGCAAGATCTGGTGGATACAGGCGGCGACACTCAGGCCACCGACCCCGGAGTCAAACACCAGCACCCTCGGGCGACGGTCAATCATGGTGGTTACCACCATTGCCGGCAGTAATCTCTGCTTTCAGGGCGTTGATTAATCGCCCTGCTATGGTGGTTTCCGGCGGAACCGGAGGATGCTCATCCACCGTAAACCAACCAGCATCCGCCAGTTCATCTTCCTGCAACCGCAATTCGCCACTTTCATAGTCGGCAAAAAAGCCCAGCATCAATTGGTGAGGGAATGGCCAGGGCTGCGAGCCCTGGTAGCGGATATTGGTCACCGCTAAACCGGTTTCCTCCATCACCTCCCGGGCCACCGCCTGCTCCAGATTCTCGCCCGGCTCGACAAAACCGGCGATCAGACTGTAGAAGTTACGGGTAACCCGCGCGGATTTTGCCAGCAGGAGGCGGTCGTCCCGGCGAATGACGGTAATGATGCAAGGGGCAATGCGCGGGTACCAGGGGATGCCGCACCGGTTGCACCAGCGTGCCCGTTCGCGCGGATGGGGTCCGGTTTTCTCTCCACAGCGGCCGCAGTAACGATGGTCCTGCCACCACTGCCAGACCTGATAACCGGTGCTGAGCAGATCCGCCGGCGCCTCGGGCGTGAGCAGCATGGCCTCACGCAGGGACAGCGTCTGCATGCCCGGCACACCCGTGTCCGGCAGCATGGTGACATACAGAGGGCGGCCCTCCCAGGTGCCCAGGGACAGCGCCTCCGGCCGGCTTCCACCCATTTCCGGGCCACCCCAGCGAAGGAACCAGCCATCAGCCGGCTTCAGAATACTGTTGCCTGAGAATGCCAGCAGCAGATCGCCCTGCTTCGGCAAAGCCTCACTCCACCCGGGTGTCCACTGTGCCTTGTTGTCTGCCATGCCCTGCCTTTCCTGCTACCTGAATGCCAGTCCCGAAATGTACCACATCACATTCATCACCAAGAATTGGTGCGCGACTTTCCGCTACCGCCCCAACCCGTTAAACTTGGCGCCTGTTTCCAGGACCGGAGTAAACATTTATGCGACTTTATCAGGGCATTCGCAGCCTGATCCTGTCTCTTTTCCGAAAGATCCTGTTTTTATGGGTCAGGACTGATGTCAGTGGCAATACCCTGGAAGCCCTCGGGCTGGACCCGGACAAGCCCGTCTGTTACGTGCTTCAGTACAGCTCGCTGTCGAGCCGCCTGGTGCTGGAGCAGGAAGTCATCCGGGCACGGTTGCCCGGCGCCACCGACACCTTGCCGGTGAAGAATGGGCCCTCGCATTCGTTTTTCTTCCTTTACAAACGCATTGGCGGCCTGTTTCGGGGCGGTCGGCACAAGCCGGTGCCTACCCGGGAGTTTACCGATCTGGTTCGCTTCGGACTGGAACACCCGGAACAGGATGTCCAGATTGTGCCCGTATCCCTGTTCTGGGGCCGCTCTCCCGACAAGGAAAAATCCCTGGTCAAACTGCTGCTCTCCGACACCTGGTCGGTAGCGGGCCGTCTGCAGAAATTTCTGATTATTCTGGTGCATGGCCGCAACACTTACGTGCAGTTCAACCAGCCGCTGTCACTGAAACAAGTGGTGAACGAGTATCGCGACAACGAACAGAAGGCCAACCGCAAGCTGGCGCGAATTCTGCGAACCCACTTCCGTCGTGTACGCCAGGCGGTGCTGGGGCCGGATTTGTCCCACCGGCGCACCCTGGTGGAGGGGCTGGTCCGCACCCAGGCGGTCAAGGAAGCCATCCGTGAGACCGCGGCGAAGGACGATATCCCGCCGGAGAAAGTCCGCGCCAAGGCTTACAAGTACGCGGACGAGATCGCCGCCAGCATGTCGATTGTCACTATCCGCTTTCTGGAGCTGGTATTGGCCTGGCTCTGGAACCGGATCTACAACGGCATCGCCATCCACAACATTCGGGTGGCCAAGGAAGCGGCACAGGATAACGCCGTGGTCTACGTACCCTGCCACCGCTCCCACATCGACTACCTGCTGCTGTCTTATGTGCTCTACAAAAACGGCCTGATGCCGCCCCACATTGCGGCGGGCATCAACCTGAACATGCCCATCGTGGGCCCAATCCTGCGCCGTGGCGGCGCGTTTTTCATGCGCCGCAGCTTCAAGGACAACCCGCTCTATGCCACCGTGTTCAACGAGTACATGCACGTGATGTTCACCCGGGGCTACTCGGTGGAGTATTTCGTGGAGGGCGGCCGCTCCCGGACCGGCCGCATGCTGCCGCCACGCCCGGGCATGCTGTCGATGACCGTTCGCAGCTTCCTGCGGGATCACCGCAAGCCCATCGTTTTTGTGCCGGTGTACATCGGCTACGAGAAGGTTATGGAAGGGCGCTCCTACCTCGGCGAGCTGCGCGGGAAAAAGAAACAGAAAGAAAGCATTTTCGGTCTCGCCAAGACCGCTCGCAAACTGACCAACTCGTTTGGCCGCGTTGCCGTCAACTTCGGTGATCCGATCCACCTGGACAAGGTGCTGGACGACGTTCACGAAAGCTGGCGCCACGAAGCCTATGACGCCGAGTATCGTCCCCCCTGGCTGAACCAGGCCGTTGATAATCTGTCCCAGCGTGTGGCCAGCAACATCAACGCCTCGGTGGCTGTGAACCCGATTGGCATGACGGCCACCGTTCTGCTGGGTACCGATCGGCTGGCGATGGATGAGGGCCAGCTGATCCGCCTGCTGGACAAGTATGCTGACCTGCTGCGCGCCTATCCCTATGCCGAAACCATTACCCTGCCCGAAGGCAGCGGCCGGGACTGGATTGCCTATTGCGAGAACATGGGGCTGGTCACCCGTCAGCCCCAGAAACTGGGCGACATCATTGCCCTGGAAGGCTCAAACGCCATCCTGATGACTTACTACCGCAACAACATCCAGCATCTGTTTGCCCTGCCTGCGCTCATTGCCAGCCTGTTCGAGAACAAGACCAGCCTGAGCCGGGAAAAGATCGTTTTCCTCACCAGCGTCGCATACCCCTATCTGCAGTCAGAGCTGTTCCTGAAGTATGACCAGGAACAGGTAGACACGGTGATCAATCAGTGGATTGACGTGCTGGTGGACCAGGGCCTGCTGATCAGGCTCGACGATGAACGCCTGGGACGGCCAGAGGAAGGTACCGAGGCGATGCTGCGATCGCGGATCCTGTCCCGCTTCATCATCCAGACCCTGGAACGCTATCACATCACCCTGGGCATACTCAGAAAATATGGCTCCGGCAACCTGACGGCGGCGGAGCTGGAAGAACAGAGCACCCTGCTGGCGGAACGGATGTCGATTCTGTTCGGCCTGAACGCACCGGAGTTCTTCGACAAGACCCTGTTCCGGAACTTCATCGCCAATATGCAGAAAAACGGCGTTCTCACAACCGATGAAGACGGTCGGCTGTGCTATGGCGAGGTTCTGGATGAAGTGGCTGAAGATGCCCGTCTGGTTCTGAGCGTGGAGAAGCGCCAGGCTATCCAGCAGGTCACCATGCTCGACGCCTGACGGATCGCTGCGACACTGTCAGGCCGGCAGCGCCCGGATCGGATAGATGTCGTAGCGGCTGCTTTTACCCTCAACCCGCGCAGCCGGTTCCGGTCCGGCGATCGCAGGTGCCTTGCGGGGGCGCTTGACCACCACCCGATAGCGGGCACAGGCGAGCGCGGCTTCCAGCAACTGGCTGGCGTCGTCGTCATCACCCACCACCTGCCGGAACACCTGCATTTCCTTCTTGACCAGCGCAGACTTGTCCCGATGCGGAAACATCGGGTCCAGATAGACCACATCGACGGCCTCGGGTCCTGCCTGGTTCATCCAGTCCAGAGAACTGCCTGCGTGCAGCGTCATTCGCGCCGCGATTGGCGCACAAGTCTCATTCAGGGCGGCCCGATACAGGCCATCCGCCAGCAGCGCATGGATGACCGGATTACGCTCAAACAGTGTCATCTGACACCCCAGGGAGGCCAGCACGAAAGCGTCCTGACCAAGACCGGCAGTCGCATCCAGTACCTGCAGCGGAGCCCGGGTTTTCTGCAACCCTACGGCGCGCGCCACCAGCTGGCCGGCGCCACCACCGTGCTCCCGCCGGTAGCCCATCTTGCCAGTGACAAATTCCGCCCTGACTGGCCCGGGTGCCCCCTTACCGGTTTGCTGCAGCGCCAGCCCATTTTCGTCCATAAACAATAGCAGGCTGTAGTCCCAAACCTGCTTGGGGGTGACCACGCCCAGCCAGTCAAGACCCAGCTCGGTGGCCAGCGCACGGGCCGCCCCCGGTTCAGCCAACGGGCTGTGGGCAACGGCCAGGATGTGACGGAGAGAGGATGAGTCCGGAAGCTCGGTGTGAGAGGAAGGCGACGCCATCAGACCAGAATATCAATTCCGCTCAGTACGCTGCCGCTCTCAAATTCCTGCCCGGCAGCGGCAACGCCGGCAAAAGCCGATAGCGCGCGGGCGGCAGGAAGCGGTACCTCGTCTGCGCGGAAGCGTTCAAGCCGGGCATCTTCTGCCGCGCGCCGGGCTTCGACACGCCGGCTGTCCAGTTCCGGCCCGGTACCACCGGGTTGTGCCGGATTGCCGGGGGCGGTGTTTTGATCCTGCCGGGCGGTATTGAGTTGGTTGCGAACATCACCCGTGGCAAGCGCCTGGGGGGCCGCCGCCGGGGTGCGGGAGACATCCGTACGCTCCCGGGCCGGGGAGTTATTACCAGCCTGGTACAACGAGGGATTTGAGGGATTGATGCCGCCAATCATAACGCACCACCGGGGTGAGAATTCAGAGTCGTCATCGCATTATGGAGGATCTGTTGCAGAATGCAAAGATGACCGTTGGAACGGGGCTTACTCCCGCCCGGGCAACTTCTTCCAGGCCACTTCATCCCGGATATACACCGGCTGGGCCTGCTCTGCCGGCACCGCCAGCCCGTTCGCCATACCCTGTTCGGCCAGTTTAGCCACCTGGGCGGCCGCGGGCAGCAGGGTCTCGTCAATGGCCGACAGTCGCTCTACGAGCTCACCGGGCATCTGCTCTTTCAGCGTCCAGCCCTGGCCAGCGCCGTACCAGTTGCCGACGGCATCCGTGGGTAGAGTCACAGCGTCTGGCGGGCAAACGCGCTCCTCACCCAGCAACACCGGAAGCCCCGCCTCACAGCGGAACGCGCCCCAGTACACTTCACCCATGCGGGCGTCAAAGGCCACCGCAACGCTGTCGCCCTCTTGGAGGGCATGGGTTTCGATCGCCGCGAGCGCCACCGCCGCCAGGGACGACACCGGAACCACGGGAATATCCAGCCCCCAGGCCAACCCCTGCACAACACCGGTTGCAATCCGCAGACCGGTGAAAGAGCCCGGGCCCCGGGCGAACGCCAGTGCATCGAGATCGGAAGGGGACAAGCCCTGCTCCGCGCACAATTCGCGAACCATGGGCATTAACAGGCGAGTGTGGCCCCGTGGGGCCACCTCGAATCGTTCGGTCACCCGGCCATCCAGCCAGAGTGCCGCGGAACAGCCCTCGGATGAGGTATCCAGTGCCAGAAGTTTCACAGAATTACGCCTCCGGGGCTGCGCCGGTTTCGATCACTTCAACTGGGACAGAATCTGATCGCGAATGCTGTCGAGGCTGCCAACGCCCTCAACACGCACATACTTGGGTGCTTCCGCCGGGGCTTTCTCTGCCCAGCTCTGGTAGAAGCCCACCAGCGGCGCTGTCTGCTCGTGATAGATTTTCAGACGCTTGCGAACGGTCTCTTCCTTGTCGTCTTCGCGCTGGATCAGCGCTTCGCCGGTCTCATCGTCTTTGCCTTCCACCTTGGGCGGATCGTATTTAACGTGGTAAATGCGGCCACTGCCCTCGTGTACGCGACGGCCAGACAGGCGGCTGACGATTTCTTCGTCTTCAACCGAGATTTCGACCACATAGTCGATGGCGATACCCTGATCTTTCAGGGCCTCAGCCTGGGGAATGGTGCGCGGGAAGCCGTCCAGCAGGAAGCCGTTCTTGCAATCCGGCTGCTGGATGCGCTCTTCAATCAGGGCAATGATGATGTCGTCAGACACCAGGCCACCAGATGCCATCACCTCTTTTACCTGCAGACCCAGCTCGGATTCAGCTTTGACTGCGGCACGGAGCATATCACCCGTGGAAATCTGGGGGATCTCGAAACGCTCGGTAATAAACTGGGCCTGGGTGCCCTTACCTGCGCCTGGCGCGCCTAACATAATGATTCGCATAACGTTGTGCTCCCATTGCTTTATATTATCGTTTGAAAAGTTATGGCAAAGACCCTTGCCTTTGCGACAACCTCTCGCCGGCTCCGGACCGTGAATCCGGCGCGCACGCACAAAAACGAGGCAGCATTATACGAACTCACACCCGGCAGAGAAAGTCGACCTCTGTATCATTGTCCGAAAGCCGGGCTGTCAGCTGCCTCAGAGGGCGATTGCAGGGCTGAAGATAATCAGGAAGCGAGGGAGGAAGCCAGCACGTCCAGATCTGAAGCCACCTGGTCGATGTCGCTCTGAACCCGCTCCAGCACATCAGCCCGGAGCCCGAGGCTCTCAACCAGTGCCGGCAGGTCGTCGGGGTTGAATTCGTCACCGATACCACGCTCCTTGAGCAGGGCATTGGCCAGTTGCACCATCTGGACGTATTCCTCATGCTCGCCATTGTAACCGAGGTGCTGGTGCATGCCGGCGGCTTTGATCACCGCTTCCGGCAGCTGCCACAGCCGGTGCAGAATACCGCCAATGGCGCCATGGCCAACGGCCAGAATGTCCTGCCGTTCACTGTGGCCAAACACTTCCTGTTCCAGTGAATGCATGCTCGCCTCCGGGTTGATTTCCCGCAGTGCATTCAGTTCTTCAAACTCAGACGGAAACAGGTGCCCCACCAGCAGCAGGCCGAAGTTGTGCAGCAACCCGCACAGGTAGGCCAGCCCCTTGTCGCGGCCGGAATAGGCGGCCAGGTTCTGGCACAGGAACGCGCAATACAGGGAGTGGCGCCAGAAGTTATCCATGCCGAGCATGCCCCCCCGGGGCACATCGAACGCGCGCACCGAGGCAATACCCAGGGCAATGTGGGCAACCCGGTCAAAACCGAGGACCCGGGTGACGGCCTCCTGCACAGAATTGATCTGGCCGGGATAGTTGAACAGCGCAGAACGGGCGTAGCGCATGATCTGCGCGGTCATACTGGGATCGAATTCGATCAGCTCGGCCAGCTCTTTGGCCGTCGCTTCGGTGTTGGCGGTCAGCCGCAGGATTCGCAATGCCAGGGCTGGCATCGGCGGCAGCCGATAAAGCTTTTGCAGTTTGTCTGCCACGTCTTCCAGAGTCAGGGCTTCGCGATCTTCCACGCCCTGCCCACGGATGACCAGATGCCCCTGCCGGGCGCCAGCCTGGGCCAGCCGGAACGCCCGGCCGTCCATCTCAACCAGACATTGGTCCGTGCCGCCGGAGAAGATCACACGCTCGGCCGTCACCACATCTTCATCCACCAGAACCGGCAGCTCCCAGGCGGCGCCGATCGGTGGCACAAACCCGGGATGACAATCCCCGAACAACCGGGATGTCTGGCGTGCCGTCAGCGGCTGCAGACGCCGACCAGTAAACTGATGCACCGCATCCATATCAAGCGTGCTGTCAAAACGGTGTACCGCCATAACCACCCCATTGATATCGATCAGCAGGGTCGCCTTGATAAAGTCATGCTGGGGTTTACCCGAAGCAAGCACCGCCGCGTCCAGATTGGCAACGGGCTCGGTTTCCAGTTGCTGGTAGGTAATGCCCTTGCGGGCCAGAAAACGCGAAAGCCTCTCCGACAATGCCAACGGGGGTAACTCCTTAAATTCAATGGGCCGGGGCTGTCCCGCCCCGGCCTTATTATGCACCTTAACCGGTATTTCGCATACCGGCAGAAATTCCGGCCATGGTCACCTTCAGCGCTCTCTCGACCATTTCCGGCACCTTACCTGCCCCTTCGCTTTCGCGGTCACGCCGGAGCAATTCTGCCTGCAGATAATGCAGCGGATCGGTGTACGGATTCCGGACTTTCATCGAATGGGCAAACACCGGTTCCTGCTCCAGAAGGGTCTGTTGCTGCTTGAGCTCCAGCAGGCGCTCGATACAGCCCTGCAATCGCTGCCTCAGGCTCTGGCCCAACGCCAGCAACTGCTCGTCCTCAACCAGGGTCTGTTCGTAATAGCTGGCAATTCGCAGATCCGCCTTGGCGAGGACCATTTCCAGCATATCAACGTAGGTGCGGAAGAACGGCCAGCCCTGCATCATCTCCCGCAGCTCGGGCAGGCGATCCGCCTGGGCCGCCTCTTCCAGGGCAACATCACTGCCCAGCCAGCTTGGCAGCATCAACCGCATCTGGGTCCAGGCAAAAATCCACGGAATGGCCCTGAGGCTTTCAACGCCCCCTGTGGCCTTGCGCCGGGCCGGTCGGCTGCCAAGGGCGAGCTTACCCAAGGCCGTTTCCGGCGTCACCTGGCGGAAGTAAGGCACAAAATCCGGATTCTCACGGACCACCTCACGGTAGGACCGCAGCGAACGCTCGGTCAGCCAGTCCATGACCTCGCGCCACTCATCCTTTGGCACAGGTGGCGGCGCCAGGGTCGCCTCAATCACCGCGGTGGTGTACAGGGTCAGGCTCTGCACCGCCAGCCTCGGCAGACCAAACTTGAAGCGGATCATCTCGCCCTGCTCGGTAATCCGGAAGCTGCCGTTCACCGAGCCCGGCGGCTGGGACAGAATCGCCCGATTCGCCGGACCACCGCCCCGGCCCACGGTGCCGCCGCGACCATGAAACAGAGTCAGATGTACTCCATATCGATTGGCCACTTCGGTCAACTTCTCCTGGGCCTGGTACTGGGCCCAGGCCGCCATCAACTGGCCGGCATCTTTGGAGGAGTCTGAATAGCCGATCATGACTTCCTGGCGTCCGCTGCAGTATTCCCGATACCAGTCCACCTCGTACAGGGCCGCCATACTGTCGGGAGCGCCCTTGAGATCATCCAATGTTTCGAATAGCGGTACGACGCGCATGGGGAAAGCCATCCCCGCTTCCCGCAGCAGCAAAATCACGTTTAAAACATCCGAGGGCTTGCTGGCCATGGAAATGACATAGGAACCCAGGGCTTCCGGTGTCTGGCCAGCGACCACCTCACAGGTTGCCAGCACCTCGCGCACCGGTTCGGAGGGTTGCCAGTTCCGGGGCACCAGGGGGCGACGCCCTTTCAGCTCCTTGACCAGAAACGCCTGGCGTTCCTGTTCCGACCAGGACAGATAGTCACCCAACCCCAGGTAGTTCACCATCTCTGCCACCGCCTCGGCGTGGCGAGAGGCTTCCTGGCGGATGTCGAGCCGGATCAGTGGCAGGCCGAAGGTATGGGCCCGGCGAATGGTATCCAGCAGCGGACCATTGGCAATGGTCTCGAGCCCGCAGTCCACGAGGGAGCGATAGCACAATTCCAAAGGCCCGGTCAGATCCTCATTCTCGAACAGAGTGCCCGAATCGTCCGCCGGTTCACCCTTGACGCTGGCTTCGGCCCAGTCCCGGGTCTTGATCAGGCGCTCCCTCAACTGGGCCAGCACCTGGCGATATGGCTCACGGGAATCCCCCACCTCGGCCCGCAATTCATCGCTGGCCTGCCACATGGAAAGCTCCGCTCTCAGCGCCTGGATATCGCGCAGATAGAGATCCGCTGCCATCCAGCGCCCCAGCAGGAACACTTCCCGGGTCACTTCGTGGGTAACATTGGGGTTGCCATCACGGTCCCCACCCATCCAGGAAGCGATGCGGATGGGCGACACCTGTAACGGAAGCCCCTGACCGGTCGCCTCCGACAGCGACGTATCCAGACTACGGAGAAATTTCGGCAACGCCTGCCAGAGACTGTTCTCGATAACAGCGAAGCCCCACTTGGCCTCGTCCACGGCGGTCGGCCGTTCATGCCGAATCTCGTCGGTATGCCAGGCCTCGGCAATCAACAGCGACAACCGGTCAACGATTTCCTCCCGTTCACCGGGCATCAGGTCGTCGTGATCCAGCCTGGACAGGCAATCGGACATCTCATCGTACTTGAGGATCAGCGTGCGCCGGGCCACTTCGGTGGGGTGCGCGGTGAGCACAAACTCTATGCGTAAATCCGCAACCTTCCGATGCAGTTCTTCCGGGTCTATGCCCCCGGACTTCAGTCGATCAAACACGTCCCCCAGGGATTCCACCACCAGATCTGACGGATGCCCCTGCTTGCGACGAATACCGTGATACTGTTCAGCCAGGTTGGCAAGGTTGAGAAACTGGTTAAAGGCTCGGGTCACCGGCAGCAGTTCATCATCGCTGAGCTGGCCCAGGAGTTTCACCAGGCGTTGTCCGGAACCGCTCTCCTGACGCCGGTCGGCCTTGGCAGCGGCGCGGATTTCTTCAATGCGGTCGTAGCAGTCCTGTCCGGGGAATCGGAGTATGCTCTGGCCAAGCAGATCGCCCAGCAAACGTACGTTTTCTCGAAGATCCGGGTGCAGTTCGGTCACGGCAGGTTCCTTCTGAATTGACGGAAACAATCTAAACTTACGATACTAGGGAGCAACGCAGAAAGTCTATTGACGATTCAACCACTTCGCTCAGGAGCTGACATGAAAGTGACCGAACTGCCCCAGCATTGGGAAAAGGAAAAACAGGCCCAGGAGCGCAGCCATGAATACAATCTGCGCCTGCCCCTGGAGGATGCCGCGCGGATTGCTGCTCTGGCGGAGCTCTACCCGGACCGGAGCGAAAGTGACATTCTGAACGACATGATTGCCGCCGCTCTGGACGACCTGATCAGCCAGGGCCCGCTGAAAGACCGATTGGCAGAACAGAAAAAGCCGTAATACAAACAACAACGCCGGGCTAAGCCCGGCGTTGTTGTTACAGAATATGGCAATGGGTGCTGGTAACCGTCAGGCAACAGATTCCAGTTGCCGGGCCTTGAGGCGCTTGATGTGTTTCTGGCTCAGGGCAACGAATTGCGGTGTCACGCCCTTGTCCTCATAGATTTCAAAGCCATCCTCGTCGTAAGCCACAACCTTTTCACCCTGAACATAGGGAAAACTGGTTTCCAGCTCATCCAGGGCGGCGGAGATCAGATCCCGCATCAGATCCTGGGTAGACTTCATCGGATACAATGCCGCAAGCTTTTGCAAACGCTCATGATGCTGGTCAGCCAAAGACAGATAGACGGCGTCCCGGGTCAGTCTTCCGCGGCCGTGTTTATCCCAGTGCTTGACCAGATCTTTGATCTTCATGGTGCCTTCACTCCTGCATCTTGTTTGATGGCACAGCGCACTTTTTCAGTGCACCTGTTCCCGGAAGTGTAGACGAAGAATGACAGGCCGGTGACGGAAAATTGGTAACGGATTGTACCTATCGGCGACGATTTCCAGTTCCGCCCGCCTACTCTTTTTCCACCCCTTTCACGCTCTGCCACACGGCGTCCAGCGCTTCCAGGGTTTCTTCATCCAGATTACGACCTTCTTTTTCCAGCACCCGCTCAATGGCACGGAACCGGGCATCAAACTTGTGATTGGTTCGCTTCAGGGCCTGCTCAGGATTTACTTTCAGGAAACGTGCCAGATTCACGCAAACAAACAGCAGGTCGCCCAGCTCGTCCTCAACCGCATCCCGATCTCCGGTACCGGCCTCGGCCATTTGCCAGGCTTCCTTGAGCTCGTCGATCTCTTCGTGAAGTTTGTCGAACACCGGGCCGATATCCGGCCAGTCGAAGCCATGCCGGGCCGCACGCCGTTGCAGTTTTTCCGCCCGGGCCATGGCCGGCAGAGTGCGGGCAATACCGTCCAGACGACTGGCCGGAGTATCCGCCACCGGCTTCTCAGCACGCTCTTCAGCCTTGATGCGCTCCCAGCTTTCCTTGATACAGGCTTCGTCAGGCCGATGATCCGGGTCGATGCGGCTCTCCAGCGTGCCCCCCGGAAACACGTGGGGATGGCGCCGAACCAGCTTGCGAACCAAATGGTCAACAATGTCATCAAACTCAAAGTGGCCGGCTTCTTCTCCCATGCGGGCATAGAAGATGACCTGGAAAAGAAGATCTCCCAGTTCGTCTTTCAGATGTGGGAAATCCTCCTGCTCGATGGCATCAGCGACTTCGTAGGCTTCTTCAATCGTGTGAGGCACGATGCTGGCAAAGGTCTGTTTGGTGTCCCAGGGGCAACCGGTGTCCGGATCCCGGAGCCGGGCCATCAGGTATTTCAGATCTTCGATGCTGTAACTCATCCGCGTTTCCGCCTTACGTCGATGATGTTCGGCAGGTTCCGAATCTGCGCCAGTAGCCGGGCCAGCTGCTCCAGGCTGGAGATTTCCACCGTCACCCGCATGGTGGCCGTGTTTTCGTCCTTGTTGGTCAGAGTGTTAAGAGACAACACATCACTGCGGGACGACGACAGCACCTGAGTGATGTCACGCAGCAGACCGGAGCGGTCGTAGGCCTCGATTTCAATATCCACCGGATAGACCGCCGCCGGCTTCCCGCCCCAGTTCACTTCAATGATACGATTGGGCTCGAATTCCCGCAGGTTCAGGAACGTGAGACAGTCCTGGCGATGCACGGTCACGCCGCGGCCCACGGTGATATAGCCGCCGATCGGGTCGCCGGGTAGCGGTTTGCAGCACTTGGCCACCTGGGTTTTCAGCTTGCCAACACCAAGTATCTGGATATCAGATTCGGTGTCGTAGGGCTTTTTCCGGCTTGGCGTCAGCTTTAGGTCCAGCTGTTCGGACCTAGGCTCCAACAACTGCTGCGCCACGTTGGCCACATGGGTGGGCCGCAGGTCTCCCGCCCCGATGGCAGCGAACATGTCGTCGGTGCTGTGGTAATTGACCTTGGAAGCCAGTTGTTCCAGCTCCACATCAAACAGCGACAGGCGCTTGAACTCATCTTCCAGAATAGCGCGGCCGTCAATGACATTGCGGTCACGGTTCTGCTGTTTGAACCAGTGTGTAACCTTCGCCCGGGCCCTGGACGTCTGAATATAGCCCAGGCTCGGGTTAAGCCAGTCCCTGCTGGGAGCCGGATTGTTGGAGGTCAGAATAAAAACCTGATCCCCGGTCTTGAGCGGGTAAGTCAGCGGAACAATGCGGCTGTTCACCCTGGCACCCCGGCAGGCGTGACCAATCTCGGTATGCACACGGTAGGCAAAGTCCACCGGTGTGGCACCCTGGGGCAGGTCCACCACATGGCCTTCTGGCGTAAACACGTACACTCTGTCTGAGGCCACGTCGGATTTCAGATGATCCGCCAATCCGGAAATGTCACCCAGTTCCTCCTGCCATTCCAGAACCTGGCGCAACCAGTTGATCTTGGCGTCGTAGCCGGTGGATTTGTTCCTGGTATCGGTGCCCTTGTACAGCCAGTGGGCACACACACCCAACTCCGCTTCTTCATGCATGGCATGGGTGCGAATCTGCACCTCCATCACCTTGCCTTCCGGGCCGATAACCGCAGTGTGCAATGACTGGTAACCGTTTTCCTTGGGGTTGGCGATGTAGTCATCAAACTCGTTGGGAATGTGGCGCCAGAGGGTATGCACAATCCCCAGCGCGCCATAACAATCGCGCACTTCCGGCACCAGAATACGAACGGCACGCACATCGTATACCTGGGAAAAATCGATGCCCTTGCGGCGCATCTTCCGCCAGATACTATAGATGTGCTTTGCCCGCCCGCTGAGCTCGGCCTTGATACCGGAGGCCTTGAGCTCGGTTTGCAGGGTGTCGATCACCCGGCGGATGTAGCTTTCTCGGTCCAGCCGTTTCTCGTCCAGCAATTTGGCGATTTTCTTGTACGCCGAGCCGTGCAAATAGCGGAACGAAAGGTCTTCCAGTTCCCACTTGATGTGACCAATACCAAGCCTGTGGGCCAGTGGGGCATAGATGTCGAACACTTCCCGGGCCACGCGCATGCGTTTCTCTTCCGGCGCATCTTTCACTGCGCGGATAGCGCAGGTGCGCTCTGCCAGTTTGATGAGCGCCACCCGAACGTCATCAATCATGGTGACCAGCATCTTGCGGACATTGTCCAACTGGCCTTCGCTCTGCCCCAGGACATTGCCCTTGAGCGGATGGTGGATGGACGAAATCGCGGCCATCTGCTGCACACCGTTAATCAGCCCCGCCACTTCATCGCCAAATTCCTTGCGAATCTCCTCAAGCGGCACCCGTTCTTCCCGCACCGCCCGGTAGAGCACGGCGGCGACCAGACTGGCCTGGTCAAGGTGCAGCTCTGCCAGTACCTGAGCCATTTCCAGGCCGGTCCGGAAACTGCTGGCACCGGGCGCCCACAAACGGTCTTCCCGGAACGCCTGAACCGCGATCTGGGCGGATTTCTCACAAGCGCGCCGAAGCTGATCCGGATCCTCGAGATGAGTCTGCTCAGC
The DNA here is from genome assembly GCA_029264995.1 of Marinobacter sp. Classification (GTDB taxonomy): domain Bacteria; phylum Pseudomonadota; class Gammaproteobacteria; order Pseudomonadales; family Oleiphilaceae; genus Marinobacter. The sequence goes on from JAJUKC010000018.1 coordinate 25,772, forward strand.
GATATGCTGCACACAGCGGTCTATATCGACCTCGCCGTCACCGCTGATCGAATAGTCTTCCCGAACTTTTACCATGGCAGAGCTTTACCCATTTGTTTTTCGGTTATTCTCACGGCCATCCTGGCCGTTCCGTTGCATACCCCCGAAACCCGGTCAGTCTGCGCTACGCTCAAACAACGCAATGGACTCAACGTGGGTGGTATGGGGGAACATATCCATCACACCGGCCTGTACCAGCCGATAACCATTGCGCACCATCACCCCGGCATCCCGCGCCAGGGTAGCGGGGTTGCAGGACACGTAAACAATGCGGTTGGCACCGAAAGCAGTCAGATACTTACAAATCTCCTCCGCGCCTGAACGAGGTGGATCGATCAGAATCTTGTCAAAACCCTCTTTTGCCCAGGATTGCCCGGTGAAATCCCCGTGCAGATCGGCACCATGGAATTCCACATTGGAGAGATCGTTCAAGCGGGCATTTTCACGGCCACGAACCACCATGGCATCGTCACCTTCCACACCCACAACCTGACCGCCCTTGCGGGCCAGTGGCAGCGTAAAGTTGCCCAGTCCACAGAACAGATCCAGTACCCGCTCACCGGGCTGGACGTCCAGCCACTCGACCGCACGGTGTACCATATTGCGGTTGATGCCGGCGTTCACCTGAGTGAAATCCATGGGATGGAAGGCCATGGTGAGGTCAAACTCATCCATACGATAGGTCAGGCGTTCATCGTCCCGCCCGGTGGATTCCGGCCAGATCCGGTGCACGGTGTCCGGGCCCTTGGGCTGCAGATAGATATGCAAGTCATGGGCCTGACCAAAGGCGATCAGCTTTTCCCGGTCCTCCGGCACCAGGTCATCCATGTTGCGGAACACCATGGCCGCAAGATCATCACCGCAGGCCACTTCCACCTGGGCAATCCGGTCGAATGCCGCCATGCCATGCAGCAACTCCCGAAGAGGTTCGATTCGCTCACCAATCCGGGGATCCAGTACCACACAGCGGTCAATATCGGTCAGAAAGCTGTTGCGCTTCTCCCGGAAACCAACCAGCACCGACTCCCGGGCCTTCACATAACGCACACCCAGCCGCGCCTTGCGACGATAGCCGAGGCTGTCCGGCGAGCGCATCGGAGCCACCCACTGCTCCGGCTCAATGCCACCGAAATGGGCAAAATGCTCGCGCAGAGTATTCTCCTTGAACCGAATCTGGGCATCGGCGCTCATGTGCTGAAGGCTGCAGCCACCACAAAGATCAGCAAATTCACAGGGTGGCTGCTGGCGGTCGGGCGCCGCGTCCAGCACCTCGGTTGTGCGCAGTTCATCAAATCGGCTGCGGGTGCTGACCATTTTGGCCATCACGGTTTCGCCCGGCAGGGCTCCGTCAACAAACTGGGTTTTACCATCAGCACGGGCAATGCCCCGGCCATCGTGGCTCAGGGTCTCGATTTCACAACGCACGGGCTCCTTGGGCAGAACCTTGCGGCGACGCTTGCTCATATAGAATTCTCTTGATTGGGGGCCACTCAGGCGCCGGGAAATACACCGGTGGAGAGGTAACGGTCTCCGCGGTCACAGATAATGGCCACGATCACCGCGTTTTCAACCTCACGGGACAATTTCAGGGCCGCAGCGATGGCACCGCCGGAGGACACACCACAGAAAATACCTTCCCGCTCGGCCAGTGCCCGCATGGTGTCCTCGGCTTCCTGCTGGCCAATATCCAGCACCTGGTCGACCCGGCTGGCATCGTAGATTTTCGGCAGGTAAGCCTCGGGCCAGCGACGGATACCGGGAATAGAAGCGCCATCCTCGGGCTGCAGGCCGATAATGCGGATATCGGGGTTGCGCTCTTTCAGGTAACGGGACACGCCCATGATAGTGCCGGTGGTACCCATGGAGCTGACAAAGTGCGTGACCCGTCCGGCCGTCTGCTCCCAGATTTCCGGACCTGTGGTGTGATAGTGGGCCGAAGGGTTATCGGCATTGCTGAACTGGTCCAGCACTTTACCCTTGCCCTCGGCCTCCATGCGAATAGCCAGATCCCGGGCGCCTTCCATGCCCTGTTCACGGGTAACGTTCACCACCTCGGCGCCGTATGCACGCATGGAGGCCCGGCGCTCCTCACTCAGGTTGTCGGGCATGATCAGCACCATCCGGTAGCCTTTGATGGCCGCGGCCATGGCCAGGGCAATGCCGGTATTGCCGGAGGTAGCCTCAATCAGGGTGTCCCCGGGCTTGATTTCGCCCCGGCGTTCGGCCTCCTGGATCATGCTCAGAGCCGGACGGTCTTTCACCGAACCCGCCGGGTTGTTCCCCTCGAGTTTCGCCAGGATGACGTTACTGGTGTCTCCCGGCAGACGCTGCAGACGCACCAGGGGAGTATGGCCGACATAATCTTCAATGGTGGGGAAAATCATATTGATACCCTGTGATACACTTTCGGATTCGAATCATACGCGTTATGGCCGCCTTGTCCCAATACAGCTTGTCGCTATATCCATGACCTGCGGCTATAACTGTCTGTTTCCGGGATAATGGCCACGGTTATATCATTGCCGTTCAGCTATGCTGACAAGGAAGTATCCACCAGCAGGCTTTCCCTGCCGGTGGACAAGGTAATTTTACAGGAACACGGTATGCGACGTTGGGGCATTCGCAAGAAAGTACTGGTGGTAACTCTGGTTCCCACTCTGCTCACCACGCTGTTGTTGGGGCTATTCTTTACCTACAGCTGGGTGAACAACATTGAGAACCTGCTGAAGGATCGCGGTGAATCCCTGTCCCGACAGCTTGCGGCAGGCTCTGAATATGGCCTGTTCACCGCCAACCGAAGCCTGCTCAGCAGCCTCTCCAACGCCCTTCTTGAAGAACAGGATGTTCGCTCCATCACCTTCTATGGCAGCGACGGCCAGCGCATGCTGCACACCGGCCCGGGCAGTGCGGAAACAGTAGCGATGACTCCCCTGGAACCCGATCAGCCGATACGGGTAACCCGCGACAGCAGCACCCGCTTCGTCACCCCGGTTCACCTGCAGGATCTGATGATCGAGACCATGCTGGACCCGGACGCCCGCCAGTCTGCGGCAGAACGTCAGGCGCCACTGGGCTGGGTTGCCGTAGAGATGTCCCACGTCCGTACCGAAAAGGAAACCTACAAGGCCTTGCTGATCTCGTTGCTGCTGGTGATCGTCGGCGTCCTGCTCAGCCTGGCCATTGCGCTGCGGCTGAGCCGCGCCTTTACCGACCCGGTGTTCCAGCTCAACGAAGCCGTGGCCAAACTCAAGGAAGGCAAGCTCGACACCCGGGTTTACACCAGTGCCGGCCCGGAGTTCGAACAGCTGGAATCCGGGCTCAATGATATGGCCTCGGAATTGAGCAAGGCCCAGGCCGAAATGCAGCAGAACATTGACCAGGCCACCGAAGACCTGCGGGAGACCCTGGAGACCATCGAAATCCAGAATATCGAGCTGGACTTTGCCCGCAAGGAAGCACTGGAAGCGAGCCGGATCAAATCCGAGTTCCTGGCCAACATGTCCCACGAAATCCGGACACCGCTGAACGGCATCATCGGCTTCACCGAGCTGTTGCTGAAAAGCCCACTGCCCCGGCAGCAGCGTGACCACCTGAATACTATCCGCAAATCCTCGGAAATCCTGCTGACCATCATTAACGACATTCTGGATTTCTCCAAGATCGAGGCCGGCAAGCTGATCCTGGACCGCGTGCCGTTCCAGCTCCGGGATATCGTGGAGGAAGTGATGGTCATGCTGGCACCGGCTGCCCACGCTAAAAACCTGGATCTGGTGCCGCTGGTTTACAACGATGTACCGGACAACATCATGGGGGACCCGCTGCGAGTCAAGCAGGTGATCACCAACCTGGTGAACAATGCCATCAAGTTTACCCAGACCGGCGAAGTGGTATTACGGGCCAGCCTGGAAGACGAAGATACGGAACATAACCGGGTTACCCTGCGCCTGAGCATCACCGATTCCGGCGTTGGCCTGTCCCGGGCCCAGCAGCAGTCACTGTTTAACGCCTTCAGCCAGGCCGATGCCTCCACCGCCCGCCAGTATGGCGGTACCGGTCTGGGGCTGGCCATTTCCAAACGGCTGGTGGAAGAAATGGGCGGCAAGATCGGCCTGGAAAGTGAGCTGGGCAAAGGTTCCACGTTCTGGTTTACCCTGACGCCGGAACTGTCCTCAACCGGCGACAGCTCCAGCCCCAAAGAGGCGCTCAGGGGCGAAAAGATCATCTATCTCGAACACCAGAAGACCACCGGACTGGCGGTGGAGCACCTGTTACGGGATTGGGGCGTGACCGTTGAACGGGTTGCCTCGCCCGGGGCGCTGCAGGAACAGGTAGAAGAGGCGCAACGGCGGCAGGAAGGCTACGCCGGTGCCATCATCGGCATTACCCGTCACCTGCTCAACTCCAGCCAGTACTGCAATCTGGTGCGCTCGCTGGAAGTGGAACGTGACTGCCGGACCCTGCTGCTGACGCCCACTCTGGAAACACACGACACGCCGCTGTCAGGCCTGGCCAGCGGCCACCTGACCAAGCCGGTCTGCCGGGATGCCCTCTACGATGAACTGCTGCTGCTCATCCATGGCATTCAGTCGGGCAACCGAAGCACGCCGGAAGCCGCGCTGCCACTGCGGCAGGAGAGTGGTTCCGGCACGCCCCGCATTCTGGCGGTGGACGATAACGAAGCCAACCTGAAACTGGTGATGACCTTACTCAATGACTGCCGCCTGGAAGCCGAAGGTGCCTCCAGCGGGTTCGAGGCATTGACCAAGGTCCGTCAGAAAGCCTTTGACCTGGTGTTCATGGACCTGCAGATGCCGGGTATGGACGGCGTGGAAACCACGGCCCGCATCCGTGATCTGGACAGCGGCTCACACCACACCCCCATTATTGCCCTGACTGCCCACGCTCTGGCGGACGAACAGGAACGGCTGGCGCAACAAGGCTTCGACGGCTATATGCCCAAGCCGATCAGCAGCAGCCAACTGGTGGAACTGATTCGCGAATACACCGGCTACGACTGCACCAATAGCGCCGACCGCTTCCGGATCTCCGAAGTGCGGGATACCCGCCGAACACTGCGGCCGTCAAACCGCCGGATGCAACAGGACTGCGTCAGTGTAGAAGAGAGCATTCAACTGGCGGCGGGCAAGGCCGATCTGGCGGAGGAGCTGTTCAGCATGCTGCTGGAGCAGTTACACACCGATATCGACCGGGTTCAGGCGCTTTGGCAGACCGGTGACAACGAGCCCCTGCTTGAGTGCGTGCACAAGCTTCACGGGGCAACCCGGTACTGCGGCGTGCCGGAGCTGCGCACAGCCGCCAACCGGTTCGAGACCGCCTTGAAGTGCGAGGCACCGGATCGTGAGCTGTTGAAAGATCAATTGATCGCGGCCATGGAGCGGCTGCAGATCTGGAGTGAGCAGACCGACTGGCAGCAACTGTTCCGGGAACAGCAGCGCCAGCCGGAAACCACCTGATTGTTGATCAGGCTCTGGCCCGGTGAAGAATCGCCTTCATGTCCCGTACGGCGTCTTTCAGGCCGGTAAAGACGGCGCGGGCGATGATCGCATGGCCGATGTTCAGTTCATTGATACCGGGGATCGCGGCCACCCGCTCGGTGTTGTGATAGTGCAGGCCATGGCCGGCATTCACAACCAGCCCCTTCTTGCGGGCATAGGCCACAGCATCGGCAAGCACTTTGAATGAGGCTTCCACCGCTTCAGGTTCCTTGGCCTCGGCATATTCACCGGTATGCAACTCCACCACCGGCGCACCGCAGCGCACCGCCGCGTCGATCTGTACCGGATCCGGATCGATAAACAACGAAACCTCGGCGCCGATTTTTGCCAGGCGATCACAGGCCTTGGCCACCCGCTCTTCCTGGCCATCCACATCCAGGCCCCCCTCGGTGGTGAGCTCTTCGCGTTTTTCCGGCACCAGACAGACACATTCCGGCCGCACCTGCTCGGCGAACGCCAGCATGGCGTCGGTCACCGCCATTTCCAGATTCATTTTGGTCTGCAGTACTTCCCGCAACAGCAGCACATCCCGGTCCTGGATATGCCGGCGATCCTCACGGGGGTGAATGGTGATGCCATCGGCACCAGCCTCTTCCGCCACCAACGCCGCCTGCACGGGGTCCGGGTAACGGGTGCCCCGGGCCTGACGCAAGGTGGCCACATGATCAATATTCACTCCAAGCAGGACTCGGGTATTCATGACTCTCTCCCAGATGACGGATTCGAATGACTGAACAGGGAACGGCTGTGCAGCGGCCTGCCCTGCAAAAGGTAATCCACCAGCACCCGCATGACGCGCTTGGCGGTTTTACGGGGCGCTTCACTCATGAAATCGCCGGCCGCCAGTGCCAGCAATGCCTCACCCGACAATTGGCGCAATGGCAGCTCCGGCGCGAGGTTGGCAACGATTCCCTGGCCCGGATCGTAACCATAGAGTTCTCCAGCACGCACCGGCATACCGGTATCCGTGGTTTCGTCCCAGGCAAAATCGTAGCCCAACGAGGCGGCAAACGCGCGCTCAAAACGCCTTAGTAACGGCTCGACATCGTCCTGTGAAGACAGATCCGCCAGGGCCTGCAGGGTTTCAATGTAGCTGGCAAACAACGCGGGGGAAGGGTCGGCCACCGGTAACACCCGCTGAACCAGTTCGTTGATGTAGAAACCACTGTACAGCGCGCGGGGTTGGCTGACCGCTGGCGCACTGCGCACTTCCAGCTGCACCAGGGTTTTCAGGTCGCTCTTGCCGGTCCAGTCCACTAACAGCGGCTGGAATGGCTGCAGCTGGGCCTTGAGCGGGCTCCTGGTGCTGTTGGCACCGCGGGCAACCACACTCATGCGGCCGTGATTCAGAGTAAACAGATCCACCAGCAAGGCGGTTTCGCGCCAGGGTCGCCGATGGACCACATAAGCGGGCTCTTGCTGCACCGCGCCCTTCATGGCGGCCTCAGAAATCGCTCATGCCCAGGCTTTTCAGAGCCCTGTCGCTGTCAGCCCAGCCGCGCTTAACCTTAACCCAGAGCCGGAGCATCACCTTGGACCCGAACATTCGCTCCATATCAACCCGGGCTTCCTGACCGATACTGCGCAGGCGCTCGCCCTTGTCGCCAATGATGATTTTCTTCTGGCCTTCCCGTTCGACCAGAATCAGTGCCGAAACATGCAGGGTTTTGCCCTGGTGCTTGAACTCTTCAATCTCCACCGCTACGGAATACGGCAATTCAGCGCCCAGCTGGCGAGTGATTTTCTCCCGCACCATTTCGGCCGCCATAAAGCGTTCACTGCGATCGGTAATCTGATCATCCGGGTAAAAGTGGACACTCTGGGGCAGAAAGCGGCCAACAGCCGATTCCAGTGGTTCCAGATTGGTCTCTTTCAGTGCCGAAAGAGGAATGATCTCGGCAAACTCCCGCTTTTTAGACAGAGTCTCCAGATGGGGCAGCAATAGCTCCCGCTTCTCCAGCTTGTCGACCTTGTTGACCGCCAGGATAACCGGGCACTTCACCCGGCTCAGCTTTTCCAGCACCATTTCATCAGCACTGGTCCACGCCAGTTGATCGACAACAAAGACCACCACATCCACGTCGATCAAAGCCGATGTGGCCGCCTTGTTCATATAGCGATTCAGCGCCCGAGGCTCATCCTCATGCATGCCCGGTGTATCGACATAAATGGCCTGTACCGGGCCCTCGGTCTTGATGCCCAGAACCTGATGCCTGGTGGTCTGAGGCTTCCGTGAGGTGATGCTCAGCTTCTGGCCAAGGATGTGATTGAGCAGTGTGGACTTGCCTACATTCGGCCGGCCGACAATGGCGACAAAACCACAACGGCTTTCCGGGTTTTCCGGACGGGTAATATCAGTCATCAGGAATTCTCCACACCCAGTTGCTTGAGTGCATTTCGGGCGGCCTGCTGTTCAGCAACACGTCGACTACTGCCAGTGCCGGTGGTTTTACGATCCAGCGAGGGTAAGGCGCAGGAGACATGGAAGGTCTGGTTGTGCGCCTCGCCATCAACGGAGATCACTTCATAGCGTGGCAGCGGGAATTGCCTGGACTGCAGGTACTCCTGCAACCGGGTTTTCGGATCTTTCTGGGTGTCCTGAATATCCAGGTTTGCCAAACGCTGTTCAAACCAGCGTAACACCTGGGCCCGACAGGTGTGAAAGTCGCTGTCCAGGTAGATGGCACCGATAATGGATTCCACCGCATCTGCAAGAATGGATTCACGGCGAAAACCGCCACTTTTCAGCTCTCCCGAGCCGAGCCGCAGATACTGGCCCAACTGAAATTCACGACCGATCTCGGCGAGGGTGACCCCCTTGACCATACGGGCCCGAAGCCGGCTCAGCTGCCCTTCCCGGGCCTTCTCGAAATGAAGATACAGATACTCGGCGATCACCATGTTCACGATGGAATCGCCCAGAAACTCAAGACGTTCGTTATTCTGGTTGCCAAAACTGCGATGGGTCAGCGCCAGCAGAAGCCGCTCCGGTTCCTTGAACTGGTAGCCAATGCGGCGCTGAAGTTGGTCTAGGTCTGGTTGTGAACTCACTGGCCCTTAAACTCATACTCGTGCTGGAAGTGCACAATGGTGTCCACGTTCCGGAAGATGTTGTTGCGAACCTCGTAATCCACCTTGATCACGACCAGTTCGCCATTTTTTTCGACGGAAATATTCTTGGGATCAAAACCGTCGACATTGTTCACGCTCAGGCGCTTGTTGATCAGGCTGCGCACCTGCGCCGGGCCCATCTGTGACAGACCTTCGGTACCATCCAGGCTTTCCAGCGCTTCCTGGATGGTGAAGTCATCCAGGTAAGCCGGCCCGATCTTGATCGCCAGAGTCAGCAGGCCACCGAAGAACAGAGCCATGATCATCATCGTCAAAGCGCCGCCCTGCTGCGTGTTCAGGCCTGCGGGATAGTGTCTTCTCATCGTCTTTTACTCCGGAACCATCAGAATTATTGGATGCCACCCACCCGATCAAAAGATGGCAGACTTGTCAGTGATTTCCAGTGCATCCAGATGGCAAAGGCCTTGCCCACCACCATCTCATCCGGCACCGTGCCCCAGAAACGGCTATCGTTACTGTTGTCACGGTTATCGCCCATGACAAAGTAATGGCCTTCAGGAACCACCCATTCCCCCTCACCGGAACCGCTCACCCGGCCCATGGTCAGGTACAGATCATGCTCAACTTCACCCAACTGTTCCCGCCAGCGCTCCATGGGGGGCAATCGCGCGACGAAATTCCGGGGTACCGGCTCGCCATTAATGAACAGCTGCTTGTTGCGATAACGAATATGATCGCCCGGCAGACCGACAACCCGCTTGATGTAATTGGTGGCGCCATCCTCAGGATAGCGGAACACCATGACATCACCGCGTTCCGGGTCGCCGACCTCAACGATCTTGGTGCCGGCCACGGGCAGGCGCAGGCCGTAGGCATACTTGTTGACCAGGATAAAATCCCCTACTTCGAGGGTTGGCAACATGGAGCCTGAGGGAATCTGGAACGGCTCGATCAGGAACGACCGAAGCACCAGCACCACCGCCAGCACGGGGAAAAATGAGCGGCTGATATCCACCAGCCAGGGTTCCCGGTCCTCGAACTCATCGGCTGATTCGTCTACCTGGCCACCCTGCGCTGCGCCGGCTAGCCGACGCTTTCTCAGGAACAGGACGTCCGCCAGCCAGACCACGCCGGTCGCGAAGGTCAGGACCACCAGTACCAGTGGAAAATCAATGTCCATCCAGGTGCCTTTTTAGTTATCCACTTTCAATACAGCAAGAAACGCTTCCTGAGGCACCTCGACATTACCCAGCTGCTTCATGCGTTTTTTACCTTCCTTCTGCTTCTGAAGCAGTTTCTTCTTACGGCTGACGTCGCCACCGTAACACTTCGCCGTTACGTTCTTGCGCAGAGCCTTGACCGTTACCCGGGAGACCACTTGGGTACCAATGGCCGCCTGAATGGCAATATCAAACATCTGACGCGGAATCAGTTCTTTCATCTTCTCGATCAGCTGGCGTCCTTTGCGGTGGGCCAGGTCCCGGTGCACAATCAGCGCCAGTGCGTCGACACGCTCACCGTTGATCAGTACATCCAGGCGAACCAGATTGGCATTCTGGAAACGGACAAAGTGGTAATCCAGTGATGCAAAGCCTCGGCTGGCCGATTTGATCCGGTCGAAGAAGTCCATCACCACTTCCGCCATCGGCAGCTCGTAGGTGAGCTGTACCTGTGTGGACATGAAGTGCATGTTCTTCTGCACTCCGCGCTTTTCTTCGCACAGGGCAATAACGTTACCGAGGTGCTCCTGGGGAACCAGGATGTTGGCCTCGACAATGGGCTCACGCATTTCTTCGATGGAACCAATATCCGGAAGCCGTGATGGGTTGTCCACCGACAGGGTCTCACCCTGCTTGGTGACCACTTCATAAATTACCGTCGGCGCCGTGGTAATCAGATCCAGATCGTACTCTCGCTCCAGTCGCTCCTGGATGATCTCCATGTGCAGCATGCCCAGGAAACCACAGCGGAAACCGAAGCCCAGAGCATCCGAGTTCTCGGGCTCAAAGAACAGCGAGGCGTCGTTGAGAGTGAGCTTTTCCAGGGCATCCCGGAAATCGTCATAATCGTCGGCGCTGACCGGGAACAGACCGGCGTATACCTGGGGTTTGACTTTCTTGAACCCCGGCAGCATCGGGGTTTCTTCCGCAAACTTCTGGTGCACGATGGTGTCACCCACCGGCGCACCGTGGATATCCTTGATTCCCGCAACAACGAAACCGACGTCACCCGCTTCAAGCACATCAGTGTCGGTGGGCTTGGGATTGAAGACACCGACCTTGTCGGCGTTCCAGGCTTTCTTGGTGGACTTGATGATGATTTTGTCGCCCTTGCGCAGCACACCTTCGGTCACCCGAACCAGTGACACCACGCCCAGGTAGTTATCAAACCAGGAATCAATAATCAGTGCCTGCAAAGGCGCACTGCGATCGCCTTTGGGAGGCGGAATCTTCTTGATCAGATCCTCGAGTACATCCTCAACACCCAGCCCGCTTTTGGCACTGCAGCGCACGGCATCGGAAGCGTCAATGCCGATAATGTCTTCAATCTCCGCCGCAACCCGCTCGGGCTCGGCCTGGGGCAGGTCCATCTTGTTCAGGACCGGCACCACCTCCAGGCCCTGTTCGATAGCGGTGTAGCAGTTGGCCACCGACTGGGCTTCCACACCCTGACCGGCATCCACCACCAGCAGCGCCCCTTCACAGGCATACAGTGAGCGGGACACCTCGTAGGAGAAATCCACGTGGCCCGGGGTATCGATGAAATTCAGTTTGTAGGTTTCCCCATCCTTTGCCTTGTAGTTGAGCGTGACGCTCTGGGCCTTGATGGTGATCCCGCGTTCCCGCTCCAGATCCATGGAGTCCAGGACCTGTTCGGCCATTTCACGGTCTGTCAGGCCACCGCAGATCTGGATAAAACGATCCGCCAGCGTGGATTTACCGTGGTCGATGTGGGCAATAATGGAAAAGTTACGGATTCGGCTCAGTTCAGTCACAGACAATGATTACTCATATAAGACGTAGGATTGAGCCCGGAGGGGCCGCTACCGGGATCCGGGAACG
>JAJUKC010000061.1 GCA_029264995.1 Marinobacter sp.
ACTTCACATCGGCCGTGGTCAGTTCGTTACCGGAATGGAACTTCACACCCTCGCGCAGCTTGAAGCGCATGGTCTTGTCGTCCACACGCTCCCAGCTTTCTGCCAGGCGCGGCTCGAAACCCAGATCTTTGGTCCAACGGAGCAGCGGATCAAAGGTCATGTGGGACAACTGCAGAATGCCGCCAGACAACTGCTCATGAATATCGAGGGTTACCGGGTCGGCGTCGTACGCCATTTTCAGTTCTTTGGTCGCATCGGCGGCCAGGGCCAGAGGCGCAGACGCCAGGGCCATGGAGCCAACAAAAGCTGCCAGTATCTTTTTCATCGCGTTTTCCGTCGCTGTTTTAGGAATTTTCACGGAACATCGGTGCAGGACGGCACCGATTGCCTGGCAAACAAGCTAGTCTCGGAAAACCCTTACGGCAATCGAAATTGCAACATGGACCTATTCGTATGGTGAATGACCCAAAAAGCAGCAGCCTCAGAACGGAAAGACAAAGGGCAAAAACAGCGCCGTGAACACACCCGTCAATCCCATGCCCAGGGAGGCAAACGCGCCCGCCGTGGGGCTGATCTCAAACGCCCGGGCAGTGCCAATGGCATGGCCATTAAGCCCCAGGGCAAAGCCCACCATCCGGTCATCGGAAATCTTCATCCATTTCGCGCCCCAGTCCACAAATACCGAGGCCAGTACGCCTGTAATCAGCAGACCGCCGAGGGTGAGCGCAACCGAGCCACCCAGCTGTTCTGCAATACCCATGGCAATGGGCGCGGTAACCGACTTCGGCGCCAGCGACGCCAGTATGGAAAGCGGAGCGTCCATAAGCCAGGCAATACCCACCGCATAGACAGCTGCCAGACTGGCCGCCAGTGGCAAGGTGCACAGAATTGGCCGCCAGAGCGCACGAATATGGTGCATCTGCTGATACAAAGGCACACCCAGGGCCACCGTCGCCGGGCCCAACAATACCGTTAACCAGCGCGCCCCCTGCTGATAGGTTTCATAGCCAATACCACTGGCCGCCACAGCCCCCGCCAGAATCACCGCCGCCATCAATACCGGCGGCATCCACAGGGGCCGCCCCACCCTCGCGAACAACCAGTTTGCCGCCATAAACGCCGCCAGCGTCAGGGCAATGGAGAGCATCGGGCCTGTGGTCCAGACCAACAGCAATTCCTGCATTCGTCCGTTGAACTCAGTCATGACTGTGCCCCCGGGTGCGATCTCCCGCTGTTTTCTTCATCAGCCACAGCGTGGTCACGGAACTCAGCAAGGTCCCCGCAACCAAAGCCACCGCCACGGAAAACCAGTGGCCCGCAAAGCGATCGGCAATAAAGAACACCCCCACAACACCCGGTGAAATCAGCAGCACCAGCACCGAGATCAGCCCGCGACTGGCTTCCGCCAACTGATCACTGACCCGCCCCCGCAGCATCAGAGTGGCCGTGACCATCACCATCCCCAGCACGCCACCACTGATGGGCAGGCCGACCAGCACCCGCAGTGCCTCACCCAGCAGAAAAAACACCACCAGAACCAGAAAACCCCGCAACAACACCATGCTGCTATGCCCCGCCACGCTCAATATGCTCTACACTAACGCCCTGATCCGCCCAAAGACCACAGGACTATTCATTCAATGGCACTGAAAGCCACCATCTTCAAAGCCACCCTCCATATCGCCGATATGGACCGGCACTACTACGCCGACCACCATCTGACCGTTGCCCGCCACCCGTCCGAAACCGACGAACGGATGATGATCCGGTTGCTGGCCTTCGCCCTCAACGCCAACGATAACCTGGAATTTACCAAAGGCCTGAGCACAGACGACGAGCCGGAACTCTGGCAAAAATCCCTGACCGGAGACATCGAACTCTGGGTGGAACTGGGCCTGCCCGAGGAAGACCGCCTGCGCAAGGCCTGCAACAAGGCCGACCAGGTGGTTCTGTATACCTACGGCGGGCGTTCGGTGCCGGTGTGGTGGGACAAGCACCATAACAAGCTGGAAAGATTTAGCAACCTTACTATTGTCGACCTTCCGGCAGAAGGAACAGCCGCACTGGCGGCCCTGGCAGAACGGTCCATGACCTTGCAGGTAAGCATTCAGGATGGCGAAGTGACCATCAGCAACGAGCAAAACCTGGTCAACCTGACGCCAGACCAGCGGCTACCTCGAATCTGAACGAAACGGTTAATGGCCGGGGCTGGACAGAAGCCGCCGGCACACGTAAGATTGCGCACTCGAAATTGACGCACCGCGCGAACAGTTTCTCCGCCCGTAGCTCAGCTGGATAGAGCGTTGCCCTCCGGAGGCAAAGGTCTCAGGTTCGAATCCTGACGGGCGGGCCATTATTATCAAAGGCTTGCGTGAAAACGCAGGCCTTTTTTGTTGGGATGATGGACGTTTCCAGCCAACCGCTTCAACGATCCGGCCGCGGCAGCTTGGGTAGGATGGCCTCTACGTCAATCGAGTAGGTAGCGAAAAAATCTTCCGCCGCCTCAATGAGAGCTTTCTCGGTTTTGAGTATCCCAAGATAGACCGGCCATTCTGAGTCTATCAGTTCCGTGCTGTAACGCTCCGGATCAATGCCCCCCCCATCATTGTCAGAAACCGGAACTCCGTTTCGTTCATGACGATGTAATCGCAACGTTTGCGCAAAAACATTAGCAGCATCTGCTGTGTGTTGTATCCGTCATGGCGCACCAGCTGAGTCCCTATCCGCCGCTCGAGCTGGTCACTGTATACAAACCATCTACGAAGACAGATGCTTCCCGAGATATCATCGAAGGAATCCGTTGGCATGCCAGGCTGCGCGAACACCCGGTCGCGCCAGGTTAACACCGGCCCTACAGCGTGCATTTGGTCCGGCAAAGGCATCCAGTGCGGGCTGGCGAAAACCGCGTTGGCGAGTCCTCGTTGCAGGGCCCAGATCTGGCGTTTGCGGGCCATCGGGCGGAAGTCGGCTTCGATACCAGTCTCCATGGAGAAGTCTTTGATCACCTCGACCAGAACTCCCTCGTTGAGGCCTTTGCCATAATAGAATGGCAGAAAGCCCTCGTTCGAACCCATAATCTGAAGGGTTTGGGAGGAAACCGGGAAGAACCAGAATGCCGTGATGATAAACAGGACTACTCTCATTCGGTCCTCGTTGGACTGATTAATCGGGCAAGGCCGTCGTTTGCCCGACTCTGCCTCGCCAGTTAAAGACAGTTTGGCTCGGATTCTGGCCAGATGCCATGAGAAAGTCGATATCGCGGTGAATCATCCCGGCGGTCGTGTCCGCATCTATTTAGTTGGGGACACCCCAGTTTTTACACAGAAACCTATTCCCAGCGCGCCTGCGAATAGCTGAACACCGGCAGCGACAACTGCCAGCGGATGGCGGCCATGCGCAAGAGCAGGCCAACACTGAAGGCAGCCAGTAATGTGATGTTCTCGCTCAAGCCCTGGTTCAGAAGTTCCAGATAAAGCAAAGCCACCACCAGAGAGACACTGGCATAGAGTTCGTGACGCAGAACCTGCGGCGTGCGGTTACAGAGGATGTCGCGGAGGATGCCGCCGAATATGCCAGTGGTAATGCCCGACATCACCACCACGATGGTGTCGTAACCCAGTTTCAGGGCGACATTGCAGCCAATCACGGTGAAGGCCACCAGCCCGATGGCGTCCAGTACCAGAAACAGCTGGTGCAGGTGGCGCATGAAGCGGGCAATGGCGATAGTGATCAGGCCACCGGTGATGGTCATGTAGATGTAGCGAGGGTGCTGGGTCCAGGTCACGGGAAAGTTACCCAGCAGGATGTCCCGAACGGTGCCGCCACCTAGGGCGGTCAGGAAGGCTATCAGGGCCACGCCGAACAGATCCATGTTCCTGCGCCCGGCGGCCAGCGCCCCGGACATGGCTTCCGCGGTAATGGCAATCATATAGATAGAGGTCAGCACACAGGTCTCCTGCGTTTCTGTGGCCTCTCCCCCTGTCCCTGATACCTGAGAGTTTACAGAGCCCGGCGCTGCCTGAACCGGCTTGCGCTCTTCAGCCCTTGAAACCCTTGGCCACCAGATACACCTCCCGGGATCTGGCGCGGGACGAATCCGGCTTGCGAATCACCACCTTATCGAAGGACTCCCGCACGGTTTTCACGTACTCATCGTAGCCTTCGCCATGGAATACCTTGGCGACAAAACTGCCTTTGGGTTTGAGCACCTGGCAGGCCATATCCAGGGCCAGTTCCACCAGATACATAGAGGCCGCCTGGTCTGCGGCGTTCACGCCACTGATGTTGGGGGCCATATCCGAGATCACCACATCGGCACGGGCACCGTCCAGTACCGCCATGATCTGGTCGAAGACCTCCTGTTCGGTGAAGTCGCCCTGGATGAATTCAACGCCGGCGATCGGATCCATCGGCAAAATGTCAGACGCCACCACGCGGCCCTTGTGGCCCACCAGTTTGGCCGCCACCTGGGACCAGCCGCCCGGCGCCGAACCCAGGTCGACAACCAGGTCCGTGGGCTTGATCAGCCGATCCTTGTTGTTGATTTCCAGCAGTTTGTAACTGGCACGGGAACGATAGCCATCCTGTTGCGCCTGTTTTACAAAGGGGTCGTTTACGTGCTCTTCGAGCCACCGGTTACTGCTTTTCGAGCGTGCCATCGCCTGCCTTCTGTTCACTGCGGGGGAAACCGGCATTGTACGCCGCCGCCAGTGACGCCGCAAAAACCAGCTACGTCCTGACAAGCCAGCCACGCCCCCGTACAATAGCGCCGGATCACATGCCTCATTCTAACCGTCATCGCCCGGCCCCGGCCGTGCCAGGCACCATGGAAAGCAGACCGTGAAACTGGACGACATCAAAAAGCTGCATCAAAAGAAATACCGCCAGTCGTTCGGACAGTTTCTGGTGGAAGGGGAACATCTGGTACTGGAACTGGAAAAAGCGGCGAAGCAGGTGCCTCACTGGCGAAACGCCCAACTGTATGTGACCAGCGCCTACGAGCACTGGCCCAGCCCCTGGCCCAAGCACGTTATCAGTGACCGGCAGATGGCCCAGCTATCCGATACCAGAACGCCTCAGGGCATCCTGGCGGTGGTGCCACTGCCAGCGGCCACCAGCGGCCAAACCGCTCCCCAAGAGAAAGCCCTCTACCTCCACGAGGTGCAGGATCCCGGCAATCTGGGCACCATCCTGCGCACGCTGGCCTGGTTCGGTGGTTTCCGGTGCCTGCTGAGCCCTGGCAGCGTGGATCCGTTCAATCCGAAGGTGGTGCGCGCCAGCATGGGCGCCATATTCCATGTACCGCTGGAAACCGAGGTTGCCCTGAACACGCTGGGCCAACGATACGCCCGCATCGCCTGCCTGGACATCGTCGGCGACGCCATCACCACGCCCAAGTTCCAGACCCATGACTGCTACCTGTTTGGCAATGAGGCCCGCGGCGTGCCGAAGCAAGCCCTGACCGAGCTTGGCGCCCGCGCCTTTACCATCCCCGGCGCGGCCGCTATTGAGTCTCTGAACCTGGCCTCCGCGGTCAATATGGCGGTTTACGAGCTGAACCGCACCTGAGTCCCCCGGATTATTTCCGGCCTTTACTTGCCAGTCGCTGAACCCGTTACCTATGGTTGAACGTAATCCTGTAGGACATCATTCACTGGAAGGATCGGTTCAGCCATGGATTTCTCCAACCCGACTGCAACTCTCGAACGCCAACATGCCATCGGTTTAACCCGCACGCCCAATCTGGCCGAGGGGACCCCGGACACCAAACGCCAGGAAATCGCGCGTTATTTCACAGACACCTTCGACACCTACACGCGCCTGTTCGATTGCCTGGCTGATGACTCCGGCTATTACCAGAAATCTATCCCGCTCCGGCATCCGCTCATTTTCTACCTTGGCCACACCGCCACCTTTTTTGTGAACAAACTGGTGCTGGCCAAGATTCTGAAAGAACGCATCAACCCCAACATGGAATCCATCTTCGCGGTGGGTGTGGATGAAATGAGCTGGGACGATCTGAACGACGACCATTACGACTGGCCCGCTGTTCAGGAAGTGCTGGACTATCGGGCACAGGTGCGCCAGACCGTGCTGGAGTTGATCGAAACCATGCCGCTGTCGCTGCCGATTGACTGGGACAGTGACTGGTGGCCCATCGTGATGGGCATCGAACATGAGCGAATTCACCTTGAGACTTCCTCGGTGCTCATCCGCCAGCACGCACTGGAACGCCTTCAACCGCAACCGGAATGGGCGCCCATCCGGGAAACCGGCGAGGCACCGGAAAACGAGTTGCTCACCGTTCCCGCTGGCAAAGTACACATCGGTAAGCCCTACGACGATGCCTTTTACGGCTGGGACAATGAGTACGGCGAGCACCAGGCCGACGTCGCCGAGTTCAAGGCCAGCCAGTACCTGGTAAGCAACCAGGAGTTCCTGGAATTTGTCGAGGCCGGCGGCTATCAACAAGACGAATACTGGAGCGAGGAGGGCCTGGCCTGGCGAACCTTTGCCGAAGCCAAACACCCCACCTTCTGGCGCTGGCAGAATGGCTGGCAGCTGCGCCTGATGACTGAAGAGGTGGAGATGCCCTGGGACTGGCCGGTCGAGGTCAATTATCACGAGGCCAAGGCGTTCTGTGAATGGAAGCGTGAGCAAACCGGCAAACCCATCCGCCTGCCCACGGAAGACGAGTGGTATCGCCTCTGTGACGAAGCCGGCGTCCAGGAAGTGGGTGAATCACCGGCCAACGCCAACCTTCACCTGGACCATGGTGCCTCGTCGTGTCCGGTAACGCGCTTTCGCCACGGCCAGTGGTTCGATGTGGTTGGCAACGTCTGGCAGTGGACCGAAACTCCCACCTATCCGTTCGACAACTTCAAAGTGCATCCACTGTACGACGACTTCACCACACCCACGTTCGACGGCCAGCACAATCTGATCAAAGGCGGCTCCTGGATCTCCTGTGGCAACGAAGCAAGGCTGGCCTCCCGTTATGCCTTCCGTCGGCATTTCTTCCAGCATGCAGGCTTCCGCTACATCACCTCCGAGGCCGAGGCTGTTCAACCCAACGCCTACTACGAGAGCGACCGGCTGCTCACTGAATACGCCGAGTTCCATTACGGCGACAGCTGGTTTGGCGTCGCCAATTTCCCGAAAACCATGGCGGAACTGGCCCTGGAGGCTATGGCCGGCAAAAAGACCGGGAAAGCGCTGGATCTGGGTTGTGCCTGCGGCCGGGCAAGTTTTGAGCTGGCGCGCCAGTTTGACGAGGTTGAAGGTGTCGATTTCTCCGCCAACTTCATACGTCTGGGGGTAGAGATGGCCGAGCAGGGCGCCATCCGGTATTCATTGACCGAAGAAGGCGAACTGGTCAGCTACCACACCCGCACCCTGAAAGAACTGGATCTCGAAGATACCGCCGCCAAGGTGGCGTTCTATCAGGGCGATGCCTGCAACCTGAAGCCCCAGTATTCCGGTTATGACCTGGTATTGGCCGCCAATCTGATCGACCGCCTGTACCGGCCACGTCGTTTCCTGGAGTGCATCCACGATCGCATTAACGAAGGCGGCCTGCTGATTATTGCCTCCCCCTATACCTGGCTTGAAGAGCACACCCCGAAAGAGGAATGGCTCGGCGGTTTCAAGAAGGATGGCGAAAATCACCGGACGCTAGACGGCATTCGAGAGTGCCTTGGAGAGCACTTCCGGATGGTGGGCGAGCCCCGTAAGGTGCCCTTCGTGATCCGCGAGACCGAGCACAAGTTCCAGCACACGCTGTCTGAAGTGACCGTGTGGGAACGCAAACCCGGCAGGAGCTGAGTGTAATGCCGGCGTTACCAGCTTCTGATCACGAGGCTGGTAGCGCCGCCAAGGCCGACAGGCCGCGCTCGCAACCACCCAGATACCCACCACCGAACAGGTTGTAGTGGTTGAGGTAGTAGTACAGGTTATAGATTTCTCGCTTGGTGGCGTAGATCTCAGTGCGCGGGTATGGATCTGTTTGCGCCATAAAACCGTAGCAGGGTTCTGCTAAGATACTTTGCATCCTACCCTCACGGAGTCCATTCCCAGTGCCCATCCGAGCTCTTTTTGCCCGCATTAGCCTCTTACTCGTGCTAGCCCCCGCTTCCGCCAATTCAGAACAGTTCAACCTTGCCTGGGACAACGATCTATTCACTGGCAGCGACCGGGGCTACACCAATGGCGTGCGCCTTTCCTACCTTACCAACACAGCCGAGGACTCCGGCGGAGGCTCAGCCCGACTTGCAAGGGCAGGCAGAGATAGTCTGTCATTTCTGCCCGGCGTCGGCGACGCCGCCAACAACCATGCAATGAGCGTCAGTCTGCGTCAACTCATGGTGACACCGGCAGACATTAGCCAGGAAGAGCCTCAATTCAATGATATCCCCTACGCCGGTCATCTCTCCCTGAGCAGCACCCTCTGGAGCTGGAGCGCCGACAGCATTACGGGGTACGGCGCTCACATTGGCGTAGTTGGTCCTGAAAGCGGCGCCGAAGCCAGCCAGAAATGGGTACACAAAATCACCGGGAGCGAACGTCCGCGCGGTTGGGACAATCAGCTGGACACGGATGTTGTCGGCGGCTTGCAGGCCGCCCATGGCCGCAAGCTGATGCAGCTGGGGCAAAACGGAGAACTGCAACAGCAGCTTTCGGTGGTCGGTTCCACCCTGCTCTCGAGTTTCCGGACCACCGCCAAAACCGGACTGATATGGCGCCTGGGCAAACAGCTTCCGATGAACTTTGTACCGGACTACGCCGGTACCTCCTCCACCATCGCCCTGCCCGGATCCTTCAGCCGCGGCTACTCCAGCTGGTCCGTATTCGTGGGCCTTGGCCTGGAATACGTGACCTATTCCTACCTGGAGGACAATGCCGGTCAATACCGTTTCAAGGAAAGCCCGTTTCTGGGGCAACTGGGCATCGGAGGCACCTGGCAGTGGGATCGTTTCCAGACAGCATTTGTTCTACGCGCCACCACCGGCGAAGAAGATCGTAACAAGGACAATTTCAGCTTTGGCACGCTTTCCCTGTCCTGGGCCCTGTGACCACCGCTGGTCAAGCCGGGGCCAGTGTGATGTCCGAAAACTGCAGACCGAACAAAAACCTGATAATGATCAATTAATCCCACAATCGTCGCTAATAACGAGTAACGAATCTGGCCGGTTTGTTAAGTTGGTAGCAGATGGATACCAAGCCGTTCTCATAAGGAGAAAGCGATATGATCAAGCGTCCATTGGTTAAAGCACTCGCCCTCAGTCTGGGTGTGGTGGCGGGCTCCGCCATGGCGGACAACCTGATGGAACGGGCCAACAGCATGTTCGAGCCCATTCCCAAATACCCACCGGTGATTGATGGTAATGAACTCACCCAGGCCAAGGTTGAACTGGGCAAGATGCTGTTCTTTGAACCGCGCCTGTCTTCCAGCCACCTGATCAGCTGCAACACCTGCCACAACGTGGGACTGGGCGGTGATGACGAGCTGCCTACCTCGATCGGCCATGGCTGGCAGAAGGGTCCCCGGAACTCACCGACCGTGTTCAACGCCGTATTTAACGCAGCCCAGTTCTGGGATGGCCGTGCCGCCGACCTGGCCGAGCAGGCCAAAGGACCGGTACAGGCGGGTGTCGAGATGAGCAGTACGCCAGACCGGGTAGTGGCTACCCTGAAGAGTATGCCGGAGTACATCGAGCGCTTTGAGGATGCCTTCCCGGGCCAGGAAAATCCGGTCACCTTCGACAATATGGCTGTGGCCATCGAAGCTTATGAAGCAACACTGATCACCCCGGAAGCACCGTTCGACAAATATCTGCGCGGCGACACCTCGGCGCTGAACGAGAGTGAGAAAGAAGGTCTGGCGCTGTTCATGGATCGCGGCTGTACCGCCTGCCACAGCGGTGTGAACCTCGGCGGCCAGAGCTACCATCCATTCGGGCTGGTTGCCAAGCCCGGTGCCGAGATCCTGCCAGAGGGCGACAAAGGCCGCTTCTCCGTCACCGAAACCGCGTCTGACGAGTATGTGTTCCGCGCTTCTCCGCTGCGTAACATCGAGCTGACCGCGCCCTATTTCCACTCCGGCGCCGTCTGGAGCCTGGAAGAAGCCGTTGCGGTGATGGGTACTGCCCAGCTGGGCACCGAGTTGAACGACGACGAAGTGAAATCCATCGTCGCCTTCCTCAAGACCCTGACCGGCAATGTTCCGGAAGTAACCTATCCGGTACTGCCACCAAGCACGGCTAATACGCCCAAGCCGGTGGACATGATCCCGTAAAGCACGGACTCTGCATTCACCCTCCAAGGCGCGCCTCCCCGGCGCGCCTTTTTTGTCTGGCGAAAGTCATACCATCCGGACAACTACCCACCTTTGTCCGCTTGTGCGGTTGCTGATGAGCAAGCTATCGTCTGTTTTCTTTCTCAAAGACAGGCGAGAGGTTATGAACCCGACCATTGAACTTCTGAAATCCCACCGCTCCATCCGCAAGTTCAAGGACCAGCAGATCCCACGGGAGCTGTTCGAAGAGCTGATTCGTGCCGGCCAGAGTGCCGCCACCTCCAATCACGTTCAGGCCTACTCCATCATCCATGTGGTCAACCCGGAGAACCGCCGTAAAATCGCCGAACTGGCCGGTGGCCAACCCTATGTCGCCAACAGTTCCGACTTCCTGGTGTTCTGTGCCGATATGAAACGGGCGACCGAAGCCGCAGAGCGGGCCGGTGCCGAGGTGATACGAGGTATGACCGAGCAACTGCTGGTTGCCACCATCGACACCGCCCTGATGGCACAGAATGTCGCCATTGCCGCGGAATCCGAGGGTCTGGGACTGTGTTACATCGGAGGTATTCGTAACAACCCGCAGGACGTGAGCGAGATTCTGAAACTGCCAGAACATGTCTATCCGGTATTTGGCATGTGCCTCGGCTACCCCGACCAGAACCCGGAAGTTAAGCCCCGGCTGCCACTTTCCGCGATTCTGAAAGAAGACGCCTACACCGATGCCGATGACGCCGCTCTGGTGGCCCGTTTCGACCAGACCATGAACCAGTATTACCAGGCCAGAAGCAGCAGCAACAAGGACACCACCTGGTCCGAACAGCTGAAGCCGCTGTTTACCTCAAAACTGCGCCCGCACATAAAAGCTTTCCTCAACGGTCGCGGCTTCGGCACCAAATAGATCGATTTTTTCGATGCATTTACCTCAGTAAATACGATTCTTGCGGCAACCGCCTTAGACTAAAGTATGCCCCTTTGTTCGTTTGCTACTGAAAGGGGCATACCCAAGGCGGGCTTTGACACCGATATTCTTCTGATTGGCGGCGGCGTTATGAGCGTCACGCAGGCCTCTCTGATTCAGCAGCTGGACAGCTCCCGGTCGATCACCCTGGTCGAACAGGGGCGGCAGCTGGCCGGCGAAAGCTCGGACGCCTGGAACAATGCCGGCACCGGTCACGCCGGTTATTGCGAACTCAACTACACCCCCGCCAACCCCGATGGCAGCGTTTCCGTAGAACGGGCGCTCGCCATTAACGAGCGCTTCGAGCTCTCACTTCAGTATTGGAGCAGCCTGGTTGAGAAGGGGCTCTTGCCCGCACCGGCCAACTTCGTTCGCCCGGTGCCACATCTGAGCTGGGTTCAGGGCGTCAAGGCCTGTGAGTTTCTGAAAACCCGCCACAGAGCCCTCGAGGGCCAACCGCTGCAAACACTGCAATCGCTGATTCCCAGCTATGGCCAATCGCTTCAGACCGACCGCCAGCTGCTGGCCGATGTCCGCCGCTACACCCTTCACACCCTGGGACTGAACACCGGGGCAGAACAAACTCAAACTGAACGGAGCCTGTACGCATGATGATAGGGATTCCCAGAGAACGACAAGACGGTGAAAACCGTGTGGCCATTATCCCATCCGGAGTTTCCACCCTGCTGGAGGCCGGCTACGAGGTGGTGGTCGAGAGTGGCGCTGGCAGTGCCGCCCATTTCACCGATGACGACTATCGCCACGCCGGGGCCATCATCGCCGGCATGCTGCTGGGCGGCGCGATCGGCGTCTGGCTCGCAAAACGGACCGCAACGACGGAAATGCCGGAACTGGTGGCAAGCCTGAACGGCATCGGCGGGGGCGCCTCTGTTGCAGTGGCCGCCAGCACCTCGATGCACGCGGTAAATGCCACCGGGTTCGTGCTGGGCAACCAGGGGTTGATCATTACCGGTTCCCTGGTGGGTGCCTCCGGCCTGATTCTGACCGCCATCATGTGCAAGGCCATGAACCGGTCCCTGCCCAACGTTCTGTTCGGCGGTGTACTGGGCGGATCAGACAGTACGGCGAGCCAGCAGGATGAAGGGGAGTTCTACGATGGCAAGGTGAAATACGCCACCCCTGACGATCTGGCCCTGTTGCTGGATGGTGCCCGCAAGGTGGTCATGGTGCCCGGATACGGCCTGGCGGTGGCTCAGGCCCAGCATGCGGTGAAAGAACTCGCCAACCAGCTTGAGGGCCGTGGTGCCAAGGTCAGTTACGCGATTCATCCGGTGGCAGGCCGGATGCCAGGGCACATGAACGTGCTGCTGGCCGAAGCTGAAATCCCTTATGACCAGTTGAAAGACATGGACGCCATTAACCCGGAACTGCCGCAGGCGGATGTAGCCATCGTGCTCGGCGCCAACGACGTGGTAAACCCGGCCGCCGCCGAAGACCCGAATTCGCCCATTTTCGGCATGCCGATCCTGGATGTGCACAAGGCGAAAACGGTGGTGGTGGTCAAGCGCAGCCTGTCGGCTGGCTTCGCCGGCATTCCCAACGGTCTGTTCATTCGCGACAACAGCCTGATGGTGAAGGGCGACGCCAAGGAAGTCCTGCAAGCCACCACCAGCGCAATCAAGGAACTCTGATCAGCCGTCCTCAAGGATGAGGACCACCAGCTCCTTGGGGCCATGGGCCCCATAGGCAAGCACCTGCTCAATGTCCGCCGTCTTGGACGGACCAGAGACCAGCAACAGGTTCGTGGGCAGACCCGCGGACCAGTTGTGCTTCTGCATCATGCCGTACAGGTTGTCTTCCACTTCACTGGCCTTGAGCAGTGCAATGTGCAGCGGCGGCAGCAGGCTCATCAGCCGCGGCTCGTGGCGATCCGGCCAGAGCACCAGTGAGCCGGTAGCTGCAATGCCTCCCACAGTGCCGGTTATGCCGGCATCTACTTTCCAGAACAGTTCGTCTTTCCATTCCTCGATGGGCCGGTCGTAGGCCAGCAATTCGGGGGCAGCATTGCTTTGCTGCCAGTGTTCCGACAACGTCTGGCCGTGGTCGGTACCCGGGGCATAGAGCAGGTTTTTCAGGCCGCGATGTTCCAGCAGTTCCTGAACTTTTGCCGGCCACTCGGCGCAGGTCAGCTGATGAATTTCGGTGTGCACCGCTTCCATCAGCGAACGCAGGCGGGTAATCCTGTCCTCCGGCGCGTATTGCCAAGGCCGGGTGACCAGCCCTTCATCGAAATCATCCGGCCGGGGCGTAGTGCCGGCCAGGCCAGCGCGGAGCTTGTTCAGAATGTTACTGCGGGCGCTCATTGCTGATCCCCCTGATTGAAATGGGCTTTGGCCAGGTCATGCAAAGACCGGCGAGCCGGCACCGGCGCCGAGTGGTTCTCGGTCCAGGGGCCGACGTTTTTCGGTGCCAATTTGCCAAAACGGGTCGCTCCCCACAGGAACAGCCGGTAGAACACTGGCGAAGTATTCAGCCTGGCCCAGAAGCGCCAGATCGCCCGCTCCTTGCGGGAATACTTGGCGCCGCCGTCTTTCACTTTCGGCTGTTC
>JAJUKC010000060.1 GCA_029264995.1 Marinobacter sp.
AACCGGCTTCTTCAGGGATACCGCGCGCAGCTACTGGTCGACTGAGGTTGATGGTGCTACCGCCAGTTCCGGAGGCGCGGCAAGTGTCATACCGGAAAACAACGCTGAACGAAAAGTGTATACCTATTACGAAGGTTCAGTTTCCAGGTCGCTCACGCATTCAGCCAACAATGTGGTTACCAATAACAGTGATAACCTGACAAAAGCACTTTTCGGAGATGCTGGCATGTCAGGAGAGCGGCACCTTCGTCTGATCCGCTGGACGCGCGGCCAAGATATTGACGACGATGACAACGATGGCAGTACCACGGATTCCAGAAAGTTCATCGCTGATCCGTTGCACTCCCGTCCCTATCTTCAGATATACGGTGGCACCGAGCAGGATCCGGATACCACGGTCTTTTTTGGTGACAACCAGGGTTTTCTCCATGCCATTGATGGAGAGTCCGGGGAAATGCATTTCTCTTTCATTCCAGGAGAGCTTCTCGCTAACCAGGGCGTGTTGATGGACAACAACGTCTCCGAGTTTGCCCGCCCGTACGGCATGGATGGCTCAATCACGGCTTGGTTCCAGGATGAGGATGGAGATCGGGTTGTTGATGATGAAGACTCGGTCTACATCTACTCAGGAATGCGCCGTGGTGGCCGGAACTACTACGGGCTGGATGTTTCCGACCGCTCGGCTCCCTCGGTTCTCTGGGCCATTCGGGGCGGTCAGGGTGATTTTACAGAGCTTGGGCAGAGTTGGTCTGACCCTGTCAGGCACCGTGTTCGTCTTGGTGATGAAGTTCGTGATGTGCTGTTCTTCTCAGGAGGTTATGACCCGCAACAAGACAATGTCGCCGTTCGTGCCGAGGATTCAATGGGGCGGGCAATCTACATGATTGACGCAACCACGGGTGAGCGGTTGTGGTGGTCGGGTCCCGCTGACAGCGATGCGAACCTTGAGCTTGGCGATATGAAATACAGTATCCCGGCAACGCCGGCAGTCATTGATGTCAATGGTGATGGTCTGGCTGATCAGCTCTATGTTGGTGATATGGGGGGCCAGGTATGGCGAGTGGACTTCAACCACGGCCAGGAAGCGGGGAGTTTTGCAACAGCGGGCGTGATCGCAAACCTGGCTGCTGATGATGACGAGGCTGCGAACCGTCGTTTCTACCATACACCTGATATCTCGGGCACGCTGAAAAATGGACGCAAATACCTCAACCTCGCGATTGGTTCCGGGTATCAGGCCCATCCCCTGGATTCTGATGTGGAAGACCGTTTCTACAAGTTGACGATTTCCCCTGTTGGCGTACCCATCAATGACCAGGGTAATGTGGAATACACTGCACTGACCGAGTCAGACCTTATGGATACCACTGATAACCTGATTCAACAGGGTACCGAGGAGCAGAAAGCAGCCGCAGAAAACGCTCTGGCGCAAGCCGATGGTTGGTATATTCGGCTGACTCGCAGTGGAGAAAAGGTACTGTCGGCCAGTACCACCTTGAGGGGCGATGTGTACTTCACGACGTTTGAGCCGTCTGCGAGTCTGGATCCGTGCGTTCCCTCCGCAGGTCAGTCCCGGTTGTATCATGTGTCCTTAAGGGATGGGCGTGCTGTTGTGAACTACGACAAGATCGGTGGTGATGATGCTCTTACTGAGTCGGATCGCTATGTCGAATTGAAAACGCTCGGGCTGCCGCCTTCGCCGCAAGTCGTAACAATCGACGGTGACGACGTTATCGTTGCTGGTACAGAGACTTTGCTGCCGCCGGAGCCGGGTGCTTTGGTCAGAAAGATTTACTGGTACGAGGAGTGAGCTGAGTGAGGAGTTTTCAATCTGGAAAGGGGTTCACCCTGATCGAGCTGATGATTGTGGTGGCGATAGTGGGCATTATCGCCGCTATCGCCTACCCAAGCTATGTTGAGTACGTGGAGAGGGCTCGTCGCTCTGATGCACAGGGAGCGCTGATGGGGCTCGCGTCTGCCATGGAAAGGCATCGCACAGCCAATGGCAGTTATCGGGGGGCAGGAAATCCCGATACCGGAGCGCCCTCAATATATCCGGACGAGGCACCTATTGACGGGAGTACGAAGTTTTATGATTTGGCGATTCAGGCTGTGAATGACACTTCGTACACTCTTCGGGCAACCCCGAAGAACGGTCAGGCGGGCGATGGCATTCTTGAATTAGATCATACCGGTGCACGGCGCTGGGATGAAAATAATGATGGCGATACCACTGACGCGGGAGAAAACACCTGGGGCAGATAAGGGCTTAATCATCGGCACCTAACCACCCCGCCCCAAGACAGCCGAATGATGCCGTCACCGTCATCATCAGTGACCTTTCGCGCCCGTCCTCCACGACTAACAGCAACGTAGGTCATATGTCCGGTTGAGAGATCATCCGGACATATGACGATACTGCCTGCAGCCCCGTGGACCATTCCGTCAGGACTGAAGTGAAGTGATCCGCGACCAGAAGTGCGTGAATGGATGCTCAGGTGGTTCGAGCCAGGCTCAACCATTCGCCATATTTCCTGATTATCGGGATGGCCATCGCGATTTGAGTCTGGAAACACCGATACCGGGCGATTCCAGTCGTCAATACACTGATTGTTGGCGTCCAACGGGCAAACTGCGGTAATGGTTCTTGTGGTTACCGCCTGATGACGGGCGTAGGCAAAAATCCCAAAGTAGTTGTTGACCGTATGGGCTTTCGTGTTGGCCTGAATCAGGCTATCGATGGCGGGAACGGATATGCCGAGGGTGATCGTCAGGACGGCTAAGGCCACCAGAAGCTCAATAAGCGTTACGCCCGACTGGCGCAGGGTAAGAGTTGTCACAAGAGCCCTCCATGGCTCCCAATTTGATTTTTCGGGATAGTAGCATGTAAAAGCGCAGTATTTGAGGTTGTTGCCTCCTGCGATTTTAAAAGTGTGAAATCACTCCATCCCCAATTTCTTCAACCGATACCGCAACGCCCGAAAACTGATCCCCAGTCTCTTGGCCGCCGCCGTTTTATTCCACCGTGTAGCTTCCAGCGCTTTTTCAATAGCCTGTCGCTCAATACTTTCCAGATAACCTTCTAGATCAATCTCGCCCTCTGGCACCGGGGCAGTGGAAGCATCGGCTTCTAAACCCTGCTCCCTGACGGCCGGGACCGAGCCCGCTGGCGCAACACGGCCGCCAAGATGCAGATCCCCGGCATCAATCAGGTCTTCGTCACACAGGGTAAAAGCGCGCTCCAGAATGTTTTCCAATTCCCGCACGTTACCGGGAAACTCGTAGCCTTTGAGTCGCTCGATGGCGGCCGGGGTGAGTTTGGCCGGGTCGCATTCGTATTCCCGGGCTATGCGTTGGAGAATGTGCTCGGCCAGCAGCGGAATATCATCCGCGCGCTCGCGCAGCGGCGGAACAGCCAGTTCGATGACGTTAATCCGGTAAAACAGATCCTGGCGGAAATCGCCTTCCTGCACCAGCTCCGGGAGGTTTTTATGGGTGGCGCTGAGTACCCGGATATCCACCGGCACTTCTTTGGTGTCACCGACTGGGCGAACGGCTTTCTCCTGGATAGCCCGCAGCAGTTTTACTTGCATGGCCAGCGGGAGGTCGGCCACTTCGTCCAGAAACAGGGTGCCACCATCGGCGGAGCGGAACAAACCCTGTTTGTTTTCGACGGCTCCGGTAAAACTGCCCTTCTTGTGGCCAAAGAACTCGCTTTCCATCAACTCCGAGGGGATGGCGCCACAGTTCACGGCGACAAAGGGGCCGTCACTTCTGGGCCCTTGCAGATGAATCATGCGGGCAACCAGCTCCTTGCCGCTGCCGGACTCGCCACTGATAAACACCGGTGCCTGGCTTCGGGCGAGCTTTTTTGTCTGTGTGCGCAGTTTCCGGATTTGCGGCGAGTCGCCCAAAAGCAGCCCGGGTTCATCGGATTCGGCGGTTTCACGGGCTTTGGGTTCGGACAGCTTCAGGGCGCTGTTGACGAGTTCCCGCAGGCGGGGCAGCTCCACGGGCTTGGACACGAAGTCAAAGGCGCCGGCCTTGAGCGATTCGATGGCAGTGTCCATGCTGCCATAGGCGGTAATCACCGCAACGGGCGTGCAGGGCGTGTGTTGCTGAATCCAGTGTACAAGCTCTATACCATTGCCGTCGGGTAGGTTCATGTCGGTCAGGCAGAGCTGGGGTTTGTGCTGTTGCAGAAGTTCCCTGGCGCTGGCCAGATCGGGGGCGGTGTAGGCGGTAATGCCCATCCGGGTGAGGGTGATTTCCAGTAGATCCCGGATATCCGGCTCGTCGTCAACAATCAGCGCTGTCTGTGTAGTCATTCTGTGTCTTCGGTTCCCTGTTGAATTCAAACGCCCGATGGCCAGCTGGTCAGATCATTCGCCCGGGGTGAGCAAACGTTATGCGGAATCGGCACCCCGGCTGTCCGTCATCGACCAGCGACAGGTGTGCCTGGTTAGCTTCGCATAACTCCCTGGCCAGGTAGAGGCCAAGCCCGGTTCCGCTTTTATCCGTGGTAAAAAAGGGCTCGAATACGGAATGCTGGTGCTCGGCGCTGATGCCCGGGCCAAAATCCCGAACATCCACATAAGCCCGCTTGCCATCGGCCGTGGCGCCTGCAATTAATTGTATCCTGTTTTGCCCGGTCTGCTGTTTGCTGTACCGCAAACCATTGTCGCACAGATTCACCATCACCTGTTCAATCTGGCTCTTGTCGAAACGAGCCTGTGGGATCTGCTCACCGAGTTTCAACTCGATGGTGGTGGCCGCTTCCCCCTTCACCGTCTGTACAAAATCATCCCTGAACTCCCGGAGCCATTGACCGACTTCCACCAACTCAGAATTTGCCGTCCGGCGGCGAGAAAGGTCCAGCACATTCTCAATGATGCCATTCACCCGGCGGGAGTGACGGCGAATGATATCGAGCATGCGAAGATCTCCCTCATCCAGGTTGGGGGATTCTTCCATCAACTGGGCGGCGTGGCTGATAGCACCCAACGGGTTGCGGATCTCGTGGGCAATGCCGGCAGTTAGTCGCCCGAGGGATGCCAGCTTCATCTGTTGGGCCTGCTGGGTCACTTTGCTCATGTCTTCAATAAACACCAGAATCTGGTCGCCCCGCTCCTGGTCCAACTGGGTGAAGTTCGCCTGCAAAAGCGGTGAGGTGGGTGAGGCCTGAAAGGGTTCAATCCGCATGTTCGGGTTCTTCAGCCAGCTTTCCAGTCCTTGCCTGAGCGGTTTGGGCAGTAGCCTGGCACGGGGTTCCAGATCTTCACCATCGGCGCTCGCACCGAACAGCAGTTCTTCAGCAGCGGCATTGGCAAGCCGGATCTGGCCGAAGCGATCGAGTACCAGGATGCCGGTGCGCATACGCTGGATGATCTGCTGGTTGATCTGCTCCAGTTCCTGAATGCTTCTTGCCCGGCTGCTCGCCAGAGCTTCACTGCGGATCATCCGTTTTGAAATGCCCTGCAGGACGAAGGCAGCGGCAAAGTAGAGTATGCCCAGGGTGCCCGCCCGGACGATGTCGTCGGCGGTTTCATCGATGGCCAGAACGGCCCAGCCGGAAATGCCCAGCGAACAGATGGCAGCCAGTGCTGCGTAAAACGTGCCGACCCGGCTGGGTGTAAGAATATTGCCCGCTGCTACAGACACTATTACCAGGTTGGCCAGGCCATTGGTGATTCCGGTGCTGGCCAGTAACAGTCCATGCATTACCAGTATGTCGATCAGAATGGAGAGCGTGATATGCCTCTGCCGTGGCTGAAAGCCGGCAAGCAGTAGCAGTGCGGTAAAGCCATTGATTGCCACGTAGGTAACCACACCCGCCTGGTAGTACTCCAGCCAGCGGAACTTGCTGTCAGTGGTGAATGGATCGAAGAACAGCAAGCCCAGCAGCATCAGGCTGATGACCACGCGATAGTGGTTGTATACACGGAACAGCCTTGCCTGTTGCTGCTTGGCCGGTGGCCCGAAAGCAGAGCGCTTGCTGTCATTGTGGGCAGTGTCTTGAGCCATGGAGCGAGTCATCTGTCTGTGTGCGGGAGAAATCTTTGTTGTTGACGGGTTATAATAGCCTTTTAACGGCAATAAGTTACAGGAGCCAGTCCATGCCGGAAGCCGGTCAAGCACCCCAGAGCCAGAGCGCCGCCAGAAAACTCCGCGTTGTTATGGCGCAACTGGATTTCCTGGTGGGAGATATTCCGGGTAATACCGATCTGATTCTGGAGGCAACCCAGCGGGCCTGGGATGAGCATCAGGCCGATATCGTTGTCTTTCCGGAGCTTTGCCTGACCGGCTACCCGCCGGAGGATCTCCTGTTGCGCCCGAGTCTGGATCTTCGCGTGAGCGAAGCATTGGAAAAGCTGCAAAGTGCAGCATTGCCTCCAGCGATGGTAATTGGTGCTCCGATTCGCTCTGGTGGATTGCTATATAACGCGGCGCTGGTTATTGAAGCCGGTCAGGTTCGTGGCCGCTACTTCAAACGCTTCCCGCCGAACTACCAGGTTTTTGATGAAAAGCGCTATTTTGCCGAAGGCTCCGACATGCTGGTGCTCGACATCAAAGGTCAGCCTGTTGGCATTACCGTGTGCGAGGATCTCTGGAAAGATGGCCCGCTCGAGGATGCTGCCGCCGCGGGTGCCCGACTTATCCTTAATCTCAATGCCTCGCCCTACGACATCGATAAACAGGCCCGTCGCAAGGCTTTGCTCGAGCGCAAGTCCCGGGAGAACCGGGTCAGCATCGTCTACGTGAACCTGGTGGGTGGTCAGGATGAGCTGGTGTTTGATGGCGGCTCCATGGTGTACGACCACTCGGGTGGGCTGTCTGCAGAGGTGCCTCAGTTCGAGGAGGGGCTGTACCCGGTGGATTTCCTGTGCGAGCACCACTGCCAGCCAATTTCCCGGCCGTTACCGCCAGAACCGCAGCTGGAAGCCAATGTTTACAGTGCCCTGGTAACCGGCGTACGGGATTACGTCAACAAGAATGGTTTCAAGTCGGTGGTGTTGGGTCTGTCTGGCGGCATCGATTCCGCGGTCACACTGGCGGTTGCGGTGGATGCCCTGGGCAAGGAGCGTGTGCGCGCGGTGATGATGCCGTTCCGGTATACCTCCAGCATCAGCCTGGAAGATGCCGAAGCCGAGGCCATCGCCCTGGGTGTACAGTATGACGTATTCTCCATCGAGCCCATGTACGATGCCTTCATGGCGGCGCTGGCAGAACCGTTTGCGGGCACTAAGCCGGATACCACCGAGGAAAACCTTCAGGCTCGTCTGAGGGGGGTGCTGCTCATGTCGCTGTCCAACAAGTTTGGCTCGTTGGTGCTCACGACTGGCAACAAGAGTGAAATGGCGGTTGGCTATTCCACGCTATACGGTGACATGGCCGGTGGCTTTGATGTTCTGAAGGATGTGCCGAAAACGCTGGTGTTCCGGCTGGCGCGCTACCGCAATACCCTGTCACCAGTGATTCCGGAGCGGGTGATTACCCGCCCGCCCTCAGCCGAGCTGGCGCCGGATCAGAAAGATGAGGACAGCTTGCCGGGCTATGACGTACTGGATCAGATCCTGAATCTATACGTGGAGCGTGATTACAGTGCCGATGCCATCGTAGCGGAAGGGTTTGAACGGGAAGACGTGGACAGGGTGGTCAGGCTGGTCGATATCAATGAATACAAGCGCCGCCAGGCCCCCATCGGTGTTCGTATTACCGAGCGGGGCTTTGGCAAAGACCGGCGCTATCCCATTACCAACGGCTGGAAGAGCGGGAAGTAATCCCGCTCTTATTCATCCCCCATCAGACCAAAGGTCACCACGTTGGTCAGTGACCGGTTCTGGCGGCGAAGAAGATCCGATTCGTACTCACCGTTGTCATTGAAGGCGTCGCTGTTGGGGAAGTTTTTTCTCAGGGTGGCAATGGCATCGTTGGCGCCCTTTTTCAGCTCCAGAAAGCGGAAGGTATCCGCCATGATCATCAGAGCCTCTTCCACTGAAGGCGAAGACGGATAGTTCTCAACCACGTAGCGGGCGCGGTTGTTGGCGGCCACGTAGGCCTCACGCTTGATGTAGTAACGGGCTGCGTGCAGTTCCAGTTCAGCCATGCGATTGCGGATGGCGATCATGCGCTGGCGGGCGTCCGGGGCATACTCACTGTCCGGGAACCGGTTCAGCAGTTGCGAGAAATCGCGGAAGGCCTGCAACTGCTCGCCAGGGTTGCGTGCGGCCACGTCAATGGGGAAGTAGCGGGCGGCCAGCCCCAAGTCCAGGTTGTAGGAGGCAAGCCCTCTCATATAGAGGGCATAGTCCAGGTGATCACTCTGCGGATTCAGGCGCATGAAGCGGTCGGCGGCGGCCCGGGAACCTTCAAGGTCGAGGTTCTGATAACGGGCAAAGATCAGATCCAGCTGAGCCTGTTCGGCATAGCGGCCGAACGGGTAATAGGTCTCCAGGGCATCCAGATTCTGTTCGGCTTCGTTGAAGTTGCCCGAATTCATGGCCTTGCGGGCATTTTCGTAATAGGTTTCTTCCGGCAGGACTTCCACCTCCTTCTGGGACGCGCAGCCGGCGGCCAGCGCAAAAAGAGTGGAAAGTAGCAGTAATCGAACGACTGATCTCATGCCGGAATCCCGTATAATGGTCAGAACTTGTGGTTTGACTGGCCATTGTAACGGGGAAGACTGTCTGTGTGCAGTGTTTCCCGATATTGGCGCCGGAATCTGACCGAAACGTAACATCGCCGCCCGCCCGGCGGCCGTCTGCGCCAGAAACCAACGGCGAAAACGAGGCTGAATGACTTCCGAAAACCGAATTACCGGCCAATTTACCGTACCGCCGGAACTCAGCGACAAGCGGCTGGATCAGGCCGCGGCGGAGCTGATGCCCGAGCATTCCCGCTCCCGCCTGCAATCCTGGATCAAGAGCGGAGCCCTGACGGTGAACGGTAAATCCCGCAAGCCGCGGGACAAGGTAATGATGGGCGATTCCCTGGCGCTCAATGCTGAGCCTGAAGTGCAGGTGACCTGGGAAGCCGAACCCATCAGCCTGGATATCGTCTACGAAGATGAGCACCTGCTGGTGATTAACAAGCCGGCCGGGTTGGTGGTGCATCCAGCGGCCGGTCATGCCGATGGCACGCTGGTTAACGCCCTGCTGAATTACGCGCCGGAAGTGGAAAACCTGCCGAGGGCAGGTATTGTTCATCGTCTGGACAAGGATACCTCAGGCATCATGGTAGTGGCCCGCAGTCTGATTGCCCATACCTCTCTGGTGGACCAGCTGCAAACGCGCACCATGGGCCGGGAGTATGAGGCCGTGGTGGTGGGCGCGCTGACCGGCGGTGCGACAGTAGACGCACCTATCGGCCGTCATCCGCAGGATCGTAAGCGCATGGCGGTGGTTTTCAGTGGCAAACCGGCCGTCACCCATTACCGCCTGCTGGAGCGTTTCGCCGCCCATACCCTGGTTAGGTGCAAGCTGGAAAGTGGCCGTACCCATCAGATCCGTGTGCATATGGCGCATGTGCGACACCCCCTGGTTGGTGACCCCGCCTACGGTGGGCGATTGCGGTTGCCCAAGGGCACCACTGAGGAACTTCGGGATGTGCTGGCTGCGTTTACCAGGCAGGCGCTGCACGCCCGGCAACTGACCCTTGAACATCCTGAAACGGGAGAGATTTTGAGCTGGGACGTGCCGCTGCCAGAAGATATGGTTCATTTGATCGAAGCTCTGCGCAAACACGCCCGGGAGCTGGAAGAACGTGATTTCTGATAATTACATCCTGAGGCCGAGTTGGTCCGCACCGGGGGCGGTGCAAGCCATGTGCACGACTCGCAAGGGAGGCGTCAGCAAGGCGCCGTGGAAATCGCTCAACCTTGGTAATCATGTCGGGGATAGCTCCGAATCTGTCGCCGAAAACCGGCAGCGCCTGGCTCGTTTCACGGGGTTAGAGGTGGATCGGATTGGCTGGTTGAATCAGGTGCACGGTACGAGGGTAGTCGAGCTTACACCCGACAATGCCCAGCAGGTTCCGGAAGCGGATGCCAGTTTCACCCGATCGCCCGGCCTTGGTTGTGCCATTCTGACTGCCGACTGCCTGCCCGTAGTGATTGCGGATTCCGATGGAACCGTAGTGGGGGCTGCTCACGCCGGCTGGCGCAGCCTCAGCGGTGGTGTGCTGGAAAACCTGGTCAGTGCGATGGCGGTTGAGCCTGACAAGCTTTCGGCCTGGCTGGGCCCCGCCATTGGTCCCGACAGTTTCGAAGTTGGCCCGGAAGTGCGTGAAGCGTTTGTTCAGCACAGCCCGGAGGCTGCGAAAGCCTTTAACGCCAAGGGTGCCCGCCCGGGCCATTTCATGGCCGATATTTACAGTCTGGCAACCCTGCGCCTGAATCAGGTTGGTGTCTCGTCCGTCGCTGGCGGTAGCCTGTGCACCGTTCAGGATCGGGAATGGTTTTTTTCCTATCGCCGGGATGGTCAAACTGGCCGTATGGCCACCCTGGTCTGGCTAAAATCCTGAAGTCTCGATTGCTCTTCCTGATCTGTTAACTGACAGCCGTCAAATTTCTGACGAATTGCGGCCTGCCCAACTTGAACTCTCCCCACTTGCCCCTACATTAAGTTTCAAAGCAATCGGAATATCCGCACCACAGGGTTGATCGGTATTCACTACGAATTTTGGGGATAAGAGCACATGAGAATCGACAAGCTCACTAGCAAGCTGCAAACCGCGTTGGCGGATGCGCAGTCCATCGCGGTTGGCAAAGACCATAACTTCATCGAGCCCGTGCATCTGATGCAGGCCCTGCTGGACCAGCAGGGAGGCTCCATTAAACCGCTGCTCAAACAAGTGGGGGTTGAGCCCGGCCGGGTAAGACAGGCCGTGGCGAAGGAAATTGAGAACCTGCCGGAAGTTCAGGGCAATGCCGGCGATGTGTCCATGTCGAACGACATGGGTCGACTGTTCAACATTTCCGACAAGCTGGCCCAGAAGCGGGGTGACCAGTTCATATCCAGTGAGCTGGTTCTGCTGGCGGCGGTTGAAGACCGCGGCTCCCTGGGGCGCATTCTGCGAGAACAGGGCGTTGACAAGGCGGCGCTGGAAAAGGCCATTGACGAAGTACGCGGGGGAGAGTCGGTGAATGATGCCGGCGCGGAGGAAAACCGTCAGGCCCTGTCAAAGTACACCATTGATCTGACCGAGCGGGCCGAGGCCGGCAAGCTGGACCCGGTGATTGGTCGCGACGACGAAATCCGTCGCACCATTCAGGTACTGCAACGCCGGCGCAAGAATAATCCGGTGCTGATTGGCGAACCGGGTGTGGGTAAAACGGCCATTGTTGAGGGGCTGGCCCAGCGTATCGTCAACGGAGAGGTGCCCGATGGCCTGAAAGACAAGAAAGTGCTGTCGCTGGACATGGGCGCATTGATTGCCGGCGCCAAATTCCGGGGCGAATTTGAGGAGCGTCTGAAGGCCGTGCTTAACGAGCTGTCGAAACAGGAAGGTCAGATCATCCTGTTCATTGACGAAATCCACACCATGGTGGGCGCCGGTAAAGCTGAGGGGTCTATGGATGCCGGCAACATGCTGAAGCCGGCCCTGGCCCGGGGCGAGTTGCACTGTGTCGGCGCCACCACGCTGGATGAGTACCGGGAAAATATTGAAAAAGACGCAGCACTGGAGCGCCGTTTCCAGAAGGTGCTGGTCAGCGAGCCCAGTGAGGAAGATACCATTGCCATCCTGCGTGGGCTGAAAGAGCGCTATGAGGTTCACCATGGGGTTGAGGTAACGGATGGCGCCATCATCGCGGCCGCCAAGCTGTCGCACCGATACATTACCGATCGCCAGTTGCCGGATAAGGCCATTGACCTGGTCGATGAAGCAGCCAGCCAGATCCGCATGGAAATGGATTCCAAGCCAGAGGCGCTGGATCGCCTGGAGCGCCGGCTGATTCAGCTCAAGATCGAGCGGGAAGCACTGAAAAAGGAGACGGACGCTGCCTCTAAGAAGCGGTTGGAAGAGCTGTCGGCGGTTATTGGCAATGTTGAGCGCGAATACGCCGACCTTGAGGAAGTCTGGAACACCGAAAAGGCGGCTTTGCATGGCTCCCAGAAGATCAAGAGCCAGTTGGAGCAGGCCCGGATTGACCTGGAGAACGCCCGCCGTGCCGGGGATCTCGGCAAGATGTCCGAACTGCAGTACGGCAAGATTCCGGAGCTGGAGCGGCAGTTGGATATGGCCAGCCAGGCGGAAATGATGGAAATGAAGCTGCTGCGCAACCGGGTCACGGATGAGGAAATTGCTGAAATCGTCTCCAAGTGGACCGGGATTCCAGTATCCAAGATGCTGGAGGGTGAGCGCGACAAGCTGATGCGCATGGAGGAAGCGCTCCATGATCGGGTCATTGGTCAGGATGAGGCGGTGGAAGCCGTGTCCAATGCGGTGCGCCGTTCCCGGGCTGGTCTGTCGGATCCGAATCGCCCCAACGGTTCTTTCCTGTTCCTCGGGCCGACCGGGGTGGGTAAGACCGAGTTGTGCAAGGCGCTGGCAAACTTCCTGTTTGATACCGAAGAGGCCATGGTTCGCATTGATATGTCAGAATTCATGGAGAAGCACTCGGTCGCCCGTTTGATTGGTGCGCCTCCCGGATATGTGGGATATGAAGAGGGTGGCTACCTGACCGAGGCCGTGCGTCGCAGGCCCTACTCGGTACTGCTGCTGGATGAGGTTGAAAAGGCGCACCCGGATGTCTTCAACATCCTGCTTCAGGTGCTGGATGATGGCCGCCTGACCGATGGCCAGGGTCGTACGGTCGACTTCCGCAACACGGTAGTGGTGATGACCTCGAATCTTGGTTCTCACATTATTCAGGAGAAGGCCGGGGAAGAGAACTACGAAGACATGAAGTCGGCGGTGATGGAAGTGGTTGGCACCCATTTCCGACCGGAGTTCATTAACCGTGTCGATGAAGTGGTGGTGTTCCATCCGCTGGCAGAGTCCCAGATTCAGGGCATCGCCCGTATCCAGATTGAGAATCTGGCTCGTCGCCTGAAGGATCAGGATATGAAACTGGAACTCGGAGACGACGTCATGCAGTTGCTGGCGGAAGTCGGGTACGACCCGGTTTATGGTGCCCGGCCTCTGAAGCGGGCGATTCAGCGCATGATCGAGAATCCGTTGGCGCAGAAGCTGCTACAGGGTGACTTTGTGCCCGGCGATACCATTCGCGCAACGGTTCAGGAAGACCGTCTGGTGTTCAGTAAGAACGGCTGAGGGCGGGACCTCAGCTGCTGAAAAAGAAAAGGGCGGAAGGCACGAGTCTCCGCCCTTTTCTGTTTTCCGAACCTTCGGGTTTATCGCTCGCTGCTGCCTTCTTGTTCCGGGCCGCAGTTTTCGTCTGCAATTTCCTGGAATTTCTGGCGCTGCTGCTCGATTTCCTCAGGGCTCAGGTACCGGGTTTCACCGTTTTCCTCCACCCGGATACGAGCGTTGCTGTTGATCACCTCAAGATTGGAGCGTGCCGTGGCGCAATTGGCTTCCCGCTGTTTCCGGCGAGCTTCCTCAACCGCGGATTCCTCTCTTTGCTGTTGCTCTGCCGCCTGTTGCTCCTGCAGTTCGCCCAGCTGTTCCTGGGCGCTTCGGCGCTGAACACCAGCACCCTGACTGGTGCCGGAACGAACGTTGACCTGCTCGGCGTTGTGGCCGGTTGGCTGCCGGTCGCCAAAGTGCGTTACACCGTTCTCGTCTGTCCACTTATAGACCGAAGCGCTGGTCGCAAGGCCGGGGGCGGCCGCCATCAATACCGTCAGCAATAATATTTTTCGGTTCATGTCTCTGCTCGTCACTTGGTTACTGCCTGTGGCTATCATGCCATCGGATGGCCGGATTTTCCTGTCTCTGGTTCAAAATCTTGCACGCAGTTTTGCACAGTATGGCAGAGAGAGGCGAATTCCGGGGTAATTAAGCCACAGCGCCTATTGACAGCGAGTTTCGCGCTGTCAGAATTACCGATTGCCTGAAGACTGGGGTCAATACGGCAGGCAATCCCGAGCGAGTATCCCCCGTTAATCACCACACTGCGTTCGCCACCCGCTGGCGGGCACTGGTTGTTGCTTACGTGCAACCCGTTGATTGGTCGTTCTCCGCAACC
>JAJUKC010000046.1 GCA_029264995.1 Marinobacter sp.
CGCTGCCCGGGTGCTGGACAAGCTTGGCATCACCATGGTGGAAGCCCCGGAGGCCGGTTGCTGTGGCGCGGTGAACTATCATTTGTCCGAGCATGAGCGTGGCCTGGAGCAGATGCGCCGCAACATTGATGCCTGGTGGCCCGCCATTGAAGCTGGAGCCGAGGCCATCATCATGACCGCGTCAGGTTGTGGTGCCATGGTCCAGGATTATGGTCATTTGCTGCGGGATGACCCGGTCTACGCCAACAAGGCAAGGAAGGTGAGCGAGCTGTGCACTGATCTCGGGGCGTTCCTGTTGAAGGAAGACCTGGAGCCTCTGAAGGCCAGTGCCCAGGCTGGCAAGGTGGCGTTCCACTGTCCGTGTACCCTGCAGCACGCCATGAAACAGAATGGAGTAGTGGAGCAGGTGCTCACCAAAGCGGGAATCGACCTGGCGGCCACCAAAGACAAGCACCTGTGCTGTGGCTCGGCGGGTACCTATTCCATTACCCAGCCGGAGATGAGCCAGAAGCTGCTGGATAATAAGCTCAAGGCGTTGACGGTGGAGAACCCGGTACGGATTGTCACGGCCAACATTGGCTGCCAGTTGCACCTGGAGAGCAAAGCAGACGTGCCGGTGAACCACTGGATCGAGTTGCTGGACCGCTGACCCGTTCCTGAAAGTGGCACCGGTTTTCGGTATAGTCCCCAGCGCCTGTCCCGCTGCCGTGATGGCAGCGGGAATGTTGCGATAACTCTTTCACAGGATGTGATCCCATGCCAAGGAGACTGGCCCTGAGCCTGCTTTTCGTTGCCGCGGCAGCGCCCGCCACCGCTGAAATCTACCGTTGGACCGATGCCAACGGGTCCATTCACTTTTCCGATACGCCGCCCAGGCAGTTGCGACATTCCAGTGTTTCGGTGAAACCACCGGTGACCGTCCCCATGGGCGAAAACATCCGCCAGGCCGACCGGGTGCGGCAAAGCCGGGCTGAAGTGGAACGCTTGCTGGCTCCCGGCAGCAAGGATCGCTATGCCCAGGCCAGGGAGGCAAAAAAGCAGGCGCAACAGTGCGAGAAATATCGGAAGCAGCTGGACCGGATTCAGGGCCAGTTGCGAGCCGGTTACAGTAACGATCGGGGTAACGGCCTGCGCCAGAAACGACGCAAGCTCAGTCAGCTTTATAGCCGGGAGTGTGTGCTCGATTAGGCCTGAGTAGCTGAGTTCTGCCCGGGCTTCGGAAACCGCGCATTGTGGTTTCTCCTTGATTATTGTTAGCTATCTACCTAGTCAGCGGAGGTAGCCCTTGTCTCATTTTCAGCTCGCGTTATTACTTGGTATGACCGTCGCCCTGGGGCCTCTGGCTCTGGATGCGTATTTGCCAGCGTTCCCCGATATTGCCGACGGATTTGGTATTCCCCACGCGGATGTGGGCCTGACTCTCAGTGCCTATGTCGCCACCCTTGGTCTTGCCCAGTTGGTGGGCGGACCTTTGTCAGATCGCTATGGTCGCAAGCTGATACTTTTCGTTGGACTGACCATTTTCGCCATTGCCGCGATGATGATTGCTGGTGCTGATACCTTGGCGGAGTTGGTGGGCTGGCGGATTGTGCAGGGCATCGGCGGTGCCTTCTGTGCTGTCTCGGTGCCGGCGATTGTCCGGGACCAGGTGGGCGGGCAGGAAGCCGCGCGTCTGTTCGGCCTGATTGGCCTGATCATGTTTATTGCCCCGGCTGCGGCACCTTCACTCGGTGCGTTGATGCTCGCGCTCGGCGATTGGCACTGGATCTTCGTATTTCTGGCCGGCTACGCGCTCTTGCTGGCGGTCGTGCTGCAAATTGCCCTGTTTCCCAGGTTGAAACCCAGGCCCCAGGCCACGACGCCGGTGAAAACTCTGGTGACCAACTACCTGCTGGTGCTTCGCCACAGCACCACCATGCGCTTTATCGGTATTCAGGTGATGTGCTTCAGCACCATGCTGCTGTTCATTACCCACTCGTCGTTTATCTACCAGGAGTGGTTCGGTCTGTCGAACGCCAGTTTCTCCATGCTGTTCGCGGCCAATATCGGATTGATGGCGGTGCTGAATCTGGTTAATCGGCCGCTGTTGCGACGTTTCCCATCGGTAATCCTGTTGCGGGTACAGGTCATGCTGCAGTTCCTGATGCTGGTCGGGCTGGTTACCGTGGTCATTCTGGACGGCCCGTTCTGGGCGGTGGCGTTGTTCATCATTGGCGCCATTGGCTGTCAGGGCGGTATCGTGCCCAACAACATGGCCAACGCTCTGGAGTTCTTTCCGCATCTGGGCGGAACCGCCGCTGCCATGCTTGGCGCCTCTCAATTCACCCTGGCCGGAGGGATCAGTGCGCTGTCATCGGCCTTCGGAGGTGATGCGCTTCTGCCCATCGTGCTGAGCATGCTGGCCTGCTCGGCTGGCGCGGTGGCGTTGGCGGCCGGAGCGCCTGCCGCTATTGCCCGGGAAAAGGTCAGGGCCGAAGCCCAGGCCTGATACCGCTCAGCGATTGCGGCGCACGTTGACCAGTAACGGGCTGCCGGTGGCCGGGTCGTGAATCAGGTCGCAGCTTACCCCGTAGAGTTCCTGCACCAGCTCCGGTGAGACAATCTCCGCCGGAGCACCCTCTTCGATAATGGTGCCATTTTTCATGGCCACCATATGGTCCGCATACCGGCAGGCACTGGCCAGGTCGTGTACGACCATGGCGATGGTCTTGCCTTGTCCGCTCAGCGCCCGGATTAACTCAAACACCTCAATCTGGTGACCCAGATCCAGAGCCGACGTGGGCTCATCCAGCAGCAACAGCGGCGTTTGCTGGGCCACCGCCATGGCAATCCAGGCCCGCTGTCGTTGCCCGCCAGAGAGGGTGTCCAGCGCACGGCCGGCCAGTTCGGCAACATCGGCGGCCTGTATCGCCTGATCGAAGGCCTGTTGGTCCTCTTTCGACCACTGTGCCATCCAGCCCTGATGGGGCTGGCGGCCAAAGCGCACCAGGTCGGCAACGGTGAGACCTTCCGGGGCGGTGTTGTCCTGGGGTAGCAGGGCCAGTTTCCGGGCGACTTCTTTTGACGGCAGGCGATGAATGTCTTTGCCATCCAGTAATACAGAACCATCCCGGAGCGCGTGAATTCTGGCTAGACCATTCAATAGGGTCGATTTGCCGCAGCCGTTGGGCCCGACAATGGCCGTCACCTTGCCAGGGGGCAACCGAAGGCTCAGATTCTCTGCCACGATGAACTGCCGGTGGGCCAGGGTGATGTATTCGGCCATCAGGGTCGAGGTTTCAGTGAGACTCATGTCAGGCTCCGTGGCGAAGGTTTCAGAAGTATCCAGAGTAGGTAGGGGCTGCCGACGATGGCGGTAATGATGCCCACCGGAATTTCCAGCGGCGCAAACAGCGTGCGGCCCAGCAGGTCGGCAATCAGCATGAAGCTGGCGCCCGTCAGGGCCGCAGCCGTGAGCGGAACCTTGCCCGGGCGGTACAGGGCCCGGGCAAGCTCCGGCGCCAGCAGGGCAATCAGGCCAACCGGCCCGCAGACCGATACTGCCAGGCCCGTGAGCATCACCGCCAAACCCAGGCCGATTATGCGGGTGGCTTTCAGTCGTGTGCCCAGGGCAATGGCCACCGCATCCGTGAACTGCAAGGTATTGAGGGCCCGGCTGAGACTCATAAGAACCAGGTAGCCGGCCGTAAGGCCCATTCCGAGTACCAGCACACTCTGGCCGGAACGGGCATTCAGACTGCCCACGGTCCAGGGATAGGCCGCATTGGCGGCATCAATCGCCACCCGACTGAGCATTACCTGGGTGACTGCGCCCGCGATGGCGCCAATGCCAATTCCGGCGACGATAAAGCGATAGCCCCGGGTACCATTGGCGCCCGCCAGTCCAAAGGCGATCGCCGTGGCGGCTGCCGCTCCGGCCAGTGCCATGGCTGATGGCGCCAGCGATAGCCCCACGCCCACCACCGACGCGACCGCAAAGGCGGTAGCCGCGTTATCGATGCCGATAATGCCCGGT
This sequence comes from Marinobacter sp., assembly GCA_029264995.1. Lineage (GTDB taxonomy): Bacteria > Pseudomonadota > Gammaproteobacteria > Pseudomonadales > Oleiphilaceae > Marinobacter. Next base: position 4,016 of record JAJUKC010000046.1, read on the forward strand.
GTCGCCAGGCGGTTGCGGGCCAGGGTCTGCATCAGGCACCCGGCCATGGCCAGCGCTGCGCCACTTAGTAGTCCTGCGATTACCCGGCTCAGGCGAAGCTCGTTGATCACGAAATCGGTCATCGGGTCTGCGTTACCGGCTAATGCCCTGAGGGTATCGAGCAGGGAAACCTGCACGGTACCGGTGGCCAGCGAGATGATCGTTGCCAGGATCAACAGCCCGAGCAGGGTGGTATTAACCAGAGCGTTGCGTTTGTCCGGCATGGCGAATCCTGCGGTCATAGCGAAGGCATCCGGCCGGCCCGGACAATCGCCAGCAGCACCGGAGCGCCAATCAGGGCGGTAATCACCCCCAGAGGCATTTCGGCGGGCGCGGCAATCAATCGGGAAACCACGTCGGCACCCAATACCACGGCAGGGCCAACAGGCACACACAGCCAGAGAGTCTTGCGGATATCCGGGCCGGAAAAGGCCCGGGCAATAAACGGCACTACCAGCCCCACAAAGATCAGCGGTCCGGCCAGGGCCGTTGCCGAGCCCACCAGCAGAGCAACCGTGAAGGTGATCAGGAAACGGATTCGCCCCGGGTGATGTCCCAGCCCAACGGCCGCCTTTTCGCCCAGGGCCATTGCTGCCAGTGGTCGTGCCGCGATAGCAATCAGAACCAGGGCGAGTGTGATGGAAGGAAGCGTTGCCCAAAGTATGGATAAGGGTTTGCCGGCCACGCTGCCGGTAATCCAGAAGCGGATCTCATCGGCGGCACGCTGGTCCATCAACATCAACATGGAGGTCAGCGCCAGCAGCAGGCCGGTCAGGGTGGCCCCCGCCAATACCAGGCGCACTGGATCATTGCCCAGACCCTGCACCCGGGTGGCGGCGATCACCAGGGCGCAGCCGGCCAGCGCACCGAGCTGGGCGACCAGAGTGGTGAGTGTGGCGGTGGTGGCGCCCAGCAGGATGGCCAGGGCTACGGCAAAACCACTGCCAGCACTCACGCCCAGCAACCCCGGTTCGGCCAGAGGGTTGCGGGTCATGGACTGGAGCAGGGCACCAGCCAGGCCCAGTGCGAGGCCGGTGACCAGGGCAATGATGGTGCGGGGCAGCCGAAGTTCGGTGACCACAAACCAGGCTTCCTCCGTGCCATTGGCCATCAGCGCCGCCATGGCATCGCGGGCAGACACCGGGCCGGCGCCATAGAGCAGGCTGGCCAGTACCACCAGCAACAATAAAAATCCCGCAGCCAGAAGCGGCGGGAAAAAAGCGCGAGACGCAACCACGCTAGTCGGGGATAGAGCGTTTAACATTGGGCGTTTCAGGGCTGAATGGCAGTGACCGCGGCTTCGATGTCATCGAGAATGGCCAGTACCGCCAGAGGTCCGGTAGCGCTGGTCCAGAGTTGCCCACTGACGGTGATCACCCGGTCGTGTTCAACCGCACCCAGCCGGGCAAAGGCCGGGGATTGGCGGGCTGCTTCCAGTGCTTTATCGCCATCTGCATTCAGTGTCGCCAGGAATACCCAGCTTTGATCCATGCTGGACAGGTTCTCCAGGCTCAGTGGTTCGCTATGGGGGCGACCTTCTTTAACCAGATCATTGTCATCTATCCGGAAGCCTACTGCCTGAAGAATCGAGGCCGAGAACAGGCCTTCTGCCATCACCAGGGGACCTTGGGGCATCCAGCGAACCAGAGTGGCATCTCGCTGGGCTTCCGGGATACGGGCCGCCACAAGGGCGGCCACTTCGTCAATGCGGGATTCGACTTTGGCAATCACCTGCTCAGCGGCCTCTTCCTTCCCCAGGGCTTTGGCGAACAGGCGGGTTTCCCGTTCCCAGCTGTCTGGCTGGAACATGGGAACATCTGACACGATCACCGGCGCAATCCGCGACAGCAACTGGTATTGCTGCTCATTGGTGCGTGGCGCCGCCAGAATCAGATCGGGCCGGACGGAGATAACCGCTTCAATATTGGTTTCGGCCGGTGCGCCCACAATAGCGATATCACCCGCCCGGGACTTGATGTAATCGGCAACGTCGCTGCCGCCACGGGTAATCACTGCGCCCACTGGGTTGGCATCTACGGCCAGTGTCGTGTCCAGGGCACCCTCATACAGTGTGACTACTCGCTCTGGCTGGCCGTTGACCGTTACCGGGCCATAGGCCGTTTCCACAGTCCGGGTATCCGCGAGACTGGTACCCGCGCCCATGGCGGAGAGTGCCAGCACGGCAATGGAACGGAGAAGCGTCTGTTTGAGGGCGTGAGTGCGGCATGTCATGGTCAGTGCGCTCCGGCAGCGGGGTGTTAGATAGCTTGCAAATTTTAATGGAAAATAATGATAATGTTTCTCGTTAAGGTTTTGAAGTGATAAATTGGAACGGTCAGTTGCAAATAATGGAACCAAATCATGTATGACTTGCAGGAGCTGGAAGCTTTCGTGTCGGTAGTGCGCACCGGCAGCCTGACCGCCAGTACCCGGGATCTGGGACTACCCAAGTCCACTCTCAGCCGCCGGATTCGACAACTGGAGGAGAATGTGGGGCAGCCACTGCTGTTGAGACAATCCCGGAAGATCGTGCCGAACGATGCCGGGCGTGTGTTCTACCGCTATTGCAACGACATTCTTGAGTTGGTGGTGCAGGGGCGCGAGGCCCTGGACGAACTCAAGGCCGAGGTAACCGGCAAGCTGGAACTGCGCTGTCACGAATCGTTTGTGCGTGGCTGGTTTTCCGGGGTGGTTGAGTCCTTTATGGCTGACCATGACGACCTTCGTGTTGCGATTCACACCCAGAGGAACCTGCCGGAAGCAGTCGAGGACGGTGTATGTATCTGGCTGGGCGAGACCGGTGAGACAGCGCTGCGCCAGGAGGTGCTCGGTGTGCTCAAGCAGGGTATTTTCGGTAGCCCGGCCTATTTCCGGGAGCACGGCAAGCCGGCTGCGCCGGGAGAGCTTGCCCATCATCCCTGGGTGGATCTGCTGGGTATGGCAGACACCGGGGTGATATTGCACCACTCCCGCCAGGGCAATTTTCCGCTGTCGCTACCGGACCGTCGGTTTACCGTGGACCAGTTCAATGTGCAGGGTGATGCCATTGCCGCGGGCCGCGGCCTGGGCTTGATGCCGGTCTGGCTCGTGGAACGTCGGCTGACGGCTCATCCCGGCAGTTTTCAGTCCTGTCTACCGGAGTGGTATGGACCCGACCTGCCAGTAACCTTGCTTTATCCTCATGGTGTTCTTCCCCGTCGGGTGCGGGCCTTTATTGCTCATCTACGAAGCTGTATCCCGGAGGAATGGACTGGGGGCGTTGGTACTGCCACACAGGCTGTTCCGAAAAGCGGAACGCATCATTCCAACACCTGAACCCTTGCGCTGTGTTAATGTTCACGCTACTGATAATGATTCGCAAATGCGAAAACTGATACATCGTGAACGTTGCACAACACAAGGAGTTATTCATGCGCCGTCGTTTTCCTTTGCTGGCGTCAGCGGTTGCCCTGGCCAGTGCCAGCACCGCAAGCCTGGCCCAGACTGAGCCCGTTGAGCTGGGTGAAATTGTGGTGACTGCCGCTGGCTTTGAGCAGAACATCTCAGATGCGCCGGCCAGTATTTCGGTGATCTCTGGCGAGGAGCTGGCGAAGAAGTCCTACAAGAGTATTGTCGATGCGGTGAATAACATCCCCGGAGTGTACGTAACCGGTGGCGGTGGTGCGCAGGACATCAGCATTCGGGGGATGGACGACAGTTACACGCTTTATCTGGTCGACGGTCGGCCGGTCTCAGCGGGGCGTTCGGTAAACACCAACGGCCAGGACGGTGGCAAGCAGATTGCTCTGCCGCCCATCTCCATGATCGAGCAGGTTGAAGTCATCCGTGGCCCGATGTCGTCGTTGTACGGTTCTGAAGCCATGGGCGGCGTCATCAACATCATCACCCGCAAAAACCGTGGTGAATGGGCGGGCACTATCTCATCCGAGTACACCAAATCTCTGAACGATGTCAGCAACGACAGTCGGCAAACCAGCCTGTTTGCCGGCGGCGCACTGGTGGAGGACCTGCTCAGTGCGGAAGTGAATGCCGCCTGGGGAGGGGACGATGAGAGCGATTTTGCCGGTGCCGATGACTCCGCACGCAGTACCCCGGAAAGCAAGCGCAAGCAGGGTGGTGCCAAGCTGATTCTGACTCCGGATAGTCGCAACGAATTTGCCCTGAGTTACGACAGCTCCCGTCTGGAAGAGATGAGCACACCCGGCAAGAGTGTGGCAGAGGATGAAACCGGCTCAAACTACATCTATGACAAAGATGTATACGTGCTGTCTCATGCCGGCAACTATGGCGATTGGTTGACCCGGAGCTTTATCCAGCATGATCTGTCCGAGCGGGTACAGGATCAGACCAAGAAAGAGAAAGTATCGATGCTGGATACCCAGGCTACACGGTTCTGGGGCGACCATGTGCTGACGGTGGGTGGCCAGTACAAGAAGGAAAAGCTGACCGACGAAACCAACGGTTTGCTGACATCCAACATTCCAGGCGCCGTCCGCAGTGTTGATCGGTGGATCGCTGCGGTGTACTCGGAAGTGGAGTGGGGGCTGACCGAGCAGTTGTCGGTGACCACAGGGCTGCGCTACAACGACGACGAGCTGTTTGGCGGTGAGTTTTCACCAAGGGTTTACGCACTTTACGATCTGACGCCAGAGCTGACCCTCAAGGGTGGGGTGTCTACCGGATATCGTCAGCCGGGTCTGGCCGATGTGACCGAAGGCTTCGGCCGCGGCACTGGCGGCGGTGGCTCACCTGCGCCGCATCCTCGGGCATTGATCATCGGCAACCCCGAACTGGATCCGGAATCCAGTATCAGCTACGAGGCGGGTATGGTCTTCGATAGCCGGGCCATGGGGCTGAACGCCAGCGTGATGCTGTTCCAGACCGATTTCAAAGACAAGATTGCCGAGGACCGGCTTTGTGAGTCTCCCAATGGAGATAGCGATGACCCGGCCACCTGGACTTGCCCCTTTCAGGGCAACGACTACCTGTTCCTGAGCACCCGGGCCAATATCGACGAAGCCGAAATGCGAGGCGTCGAGCTTACGCTGGATTACCGGCTGACTGACGCGGTCACTCTGAATTCCAGCTACACCTACACCGACTCTGAACAGAAGACCGGGGAATACAAAGGCGAACCGCTGAACAAAATTCCCGAGCACATGGCTAACGCCAACCTGGACTGGCAAGCGAATAACCGGCTGAATCTTTGGTTCCAGGCCAACTATCGTGGTGAAACCAGTGATTACCTTGGCCGCCGTAGCATGTCAGATGGCACGCCGGGTTACACGCTGATGGATGCCGGCCTGCTTTACCAACTGACCGATTCTGCCCGGGTGACCGCGGGTCTGTACAACCTGGCTGATAAAGAAATCACCAATGATGACTATGGCGTAGTGCTGGATGGCCGTCGCCTGAACCTTGGCCTGGCGGTCGACTTCTGAGGAGAGTAACCATGACTTCAATGAAACGGATTATGGCTTTTGCTCTGGCCGGTATGGCCCTGACTGGATGCGCGACCACGACGGAAGTAACCGGCCCAACCGTGATCAGCTACGATCACGGTGCACTGGACACCTTGCTGGAGCTGGGTCTGGAAGAAAAGGTTGTGGCCATTCCACACCAGAGTCTGCCGGATTATCTGGCGGACCTGGGCGCGAGGCTGCCGGACGCAGGCGGTCTGAAGACCCCCGACCTGGCAGCTGTCACGGAGTTGAAGCCGGGATTGGTGCTGATGACCGGGCGCCAGGGCGCGGAAGCCCTTACGTCCTTTGCGAAGGCGGCTCCAGTACGTGATGTCACGCTGGAGGGGGACGGTCTTCAGGCAGCGGTGAATGACCGTGTGCTCAGCCTGGCTGGCTACTACGGCCTTGAAGAGGCGGCTGGCATAGAGCTGGACGCGCTCTGGCAGCACGTTGAGGCGCAAAAGGTGACCTTGGCCGACGCAGGTACCGTTACCGTGGTGACCCATAATAACGGGAACTTTTCACTCCGGCAGGAAGCATTGGTCTACGAGCTACTGGCGTTGACACCTGCGGCTGTGCCAGACAGTGTGCAGCCCGTGGTGCGTGGCGAGCGTACCTTCTATCCGGTAACAGCAGACGTTCTCGCCCATATGGCGCCGGATACCCTGCTGGTGGTTGATCGCAGTGCCGCGATCGGGGATGAACCACTGGCGCCGGAGACGTTGAAAGCTTCGTTGGCAGAGGCTGGTGTGTCTACCGAAGTCGTGGTGCTTAACCCAGGCCTCTGGTACCTGTCCGGTGGCGGCTTGCAGAGCGTACGGCTGCAAGTGGACGAAGTGGTGAACGCGGTGCGGTAACTTCCGCGCAGCAGAATCTTAAGGCCTGCCGGCAAACGCCGACGGGCCTTTTTTGTTTGCGCCGCTTTGGTCAATAATGCTCGGCCATGAAACTGATCCTCAGCAGAAAAGGCTTCAACAGTTCCGCAGGTGGCTGTCCCCGGGGCTGTTCTCTTAAAAAGTGGTGGTTAACAGGTAAACCGTATAGCCCACGAAGACGGCCAGCAGCCCGGCACCTTCCACACGATTGATACGCCCGGGCCCGCGAACTCCATAGCCCAGCACAAACAGGGCGAGGGTGAGGCCCACCATCACTGGAATATCCCTGATCAAGACTTCATTGGCCACCGCCATGGGGGCAATGGAGCCGGCAATACCGACCACGGCCAGGGTGTTGAACAGGTTGGAGCCCAGAATATTACCCAATGCCAGATCATGCTCGCCCTTGCGGGCCGCAATGATTGAAGAGGCCAGTTCCGGCAGGGATGTGCCAATAGCCACAATGGTCAGGCCGATCACAAGGTCACTGACGCCAAAGCGAGTGGCTAGGTCGACCGCCCCCCAAACCAGAACGCGGGAGCTGATAATCAGCAGAACCAGCCCCACCACCAGCCAGAGCATCGCCTTGCGAATGGGCATGGGATGAGCGGCAAGCTCGGCATCCATTTCGTTGGCGAAGGCATCATCGGTTTTTCTCATGCCAGACCAGATGCTCCAGCCCAGTAACAGGGCAAACAGCACCAGCAGGCCGGCCGCATCCAGCCGGCTGAGTTCGCCATCAAACAGCAGCCAGGCCGCCGCCAGGGTAACCAGGGCCAGAATCGGCAGTTCTTTGCGCATCACCTGAGAGTGCACGGCAATGGGGGCGATCACGGCGGTGATACCCAGAATCAGGGCGATGTTGGTGATGTTGGAACCATAGGCATTACCCAGCGCCAGTCCCGGGTTGCCCTGAGAGGCCGCCAGGGCGGAAACCACCATCTCCGGTGCCGAGGTGCCAAAGCCAACCACTACCATGCCGATCAGCAATGGTGGCATTCCGAAGTGGCCAGCCGCAGCGGCCGAGCCCTCAACAAAGCGGTCTGCACTCCAGACCAGAAGGGCAAGACCGGCAAGAATGGCGAGAGAAGCAATCAGCACGTTGTTGGCTCCCAGGTTGATGTCGGAGTATTTGACGGCAATCGCAGTGGCCGCACAATTACACAGAACTACCTATCAGCCAGTGGCAATTCAGGCTCTCTTGAAACTGGCCAGGGCCACCGCTGCGGTCACGAACAGGCCACCAAAAACCCGATTCATTTGCCGCTGGCGCTCCGGAGTGGTCATGAATCGGAACAGCTGGCTGGCGAGAATGGCATAGCCGACCATCACCAGGATATCGACAAAGATCAGCGTGGCCCCCATGGTGGCCAGTTGAGGGCCATGGGGCCCGCCCGCCACCAGAAACTGGGGGAACAGGGCAATCAGGAAGATGGTGGCCTTCGGGTTGGTGAGGTTTACCAGAGCGCCGTTCCAGAACTGTTGTCTTGGACTGAACGCGGAGAGGTCTGCCCGGGATGCTTCAATGGGTGGCTCCCGCCATTTCTGGATGCCGAGCCAGATCAGGTATACCACACCAATCCATTTGATCACCGCCAGGGCTGTATTGGAGGAGGCGACGATTGCGCCTAGCCCGGCGCCCACCAGCACAATCTGTGCGCCGTAACCGAATTGCTGACCGGCAATGGTGGGCAGAGATTTACGCACCCCGTAGCGAAGCCCGCTACTCATGGAATTCACCGCGCCGGCGCCAGGCGAAATACTGATAAAAACAGCGGCGACCAGAAAGGTCAGCCAGACAGTGAGTGTCATTGCTTACGCTCTTGCTGAATCCGAAGATGTTATACTAACAGCCGGAAAACACCGGCCAGAAGAGGAGACTGTGACATGGCCAGAAAACGGGCGAAAGCTACACAGCATAGCGCTGTGCAACGGGAATTGAGAACGCCAAAATACCAGATGCGTGTGGTTGAGGACAAAACCAAATACAAGCGCAGCCGGGACAAGACGGTTCGTTCGGAGGGCTTTCGCAAAGCCGCGTGAGCGTGGTTTTACGAAAGCCTTTCGTTCGATTCTGTCACTTATGGTTCCCGCCAGTTGCTACGCTGGCTGTCATAAAAGCTTAATAATTACCCGCTGGGCCGCTGTTATCCTGTAGTGTTCCATGACATGGAACACGGCAGGAGCCGCACCTGATGAGAATCATCGCCTTCTACAGCCCCAAGGGCGGGGTCGGTAAGACCGCCGCTGCGGTCAATACCGCTTACCTGGCCAGCCGGGACAACCTGAGTACCCTGCTCTGGGATCTGGACCCGCAGGGGGCCTCCAGTTTCTACCTTGCCGGAGCGGAGCCCGTGAAGGGCCGTAAACTCTCCAAACTGCTGGAGGGAAAATCACCCATTGCCCGCTTTATTCACGAAGACGTTTATCCCAACCTGGATTTTATCCCCGCCCATTCCAGTTTTCGAAATTTCGACATCAAGCTCGAACAGGAGCACGATGGCAACGCGCTGAAAGACCTGTTGGCGCCTTTGTCGGAAGACACCAGTCTGGTAATTCTGGATTGCCCGCCCACGTTATCCCGGCTTACCGAGCAGGTGTTGGATGTGGCTGACAAGGTGTATGTACCGGTGGTACCCACCTGGTTGTCCCTGAACAGCTGGGATCAGTTGAAAGAGTTTGTGAAGGATAAAAAACTCGGTGTTAAGAAGCTGCGTCCGTTCTTTTCAATGGTGGATAGGCGTAAGAATCTGCATCGGGATGTGTTGGCGCGGGACGCAGGGAAGCTTGGCTTGCCTGCGCTTGCTGCCGTCCCCTATGCGAGTGCGGTTGAGCGTATGGGGGAAGAAGGCCAGCCACTTGAAGTGCTGGCCCCCGGCTCACTGGCGGCAGGAGAATTCCGCAAACTGTGGTCGGGTATCAAAACGGATCTTTGGTCTCGATAGCCTGAAAAGTGGTAGAGTCTCGGCACTTATTCGACACGAGTGGAGCCTTGATGACACCCCTTGAAACTCTGCAAATCGACACTGGCGACAACCCGCAAACCACCATTATCTGGCTGCATGGTCTTGGCGCCAGCGGTCACGACTTCGAGCCGGTGGTTCCGGAGTTCCGGTTCTCGCGGGAGCAGCCCGTCCGTTTCATCTTTCCCCATGCACCGGAGCTGCCAGTTACCATCAATGGCGGAATGGTGATGCCGGCCTGGTACGACATTCTTGCCATGGACGTCGATCGTAAGGTCGATACCGAACAGCTTCGCGCGTCCGCAGCCATGGTTGCAGAGCTGATCCGGGCCGAGCGGGAGCGCGGTGTTGCCAGTGAAAACATCATTCTGGGTGGTTTCTCCCAGGGCGGTGCGGTGGCTTATGAGCTGGCCCTCAGCTATCCGGAGCGTCTTGGCGGCCTGTTTGCGCTGTCTACTTACTTCGCTACGGTTGATACCATTGAGCTGAGCGAAGCCAACCGCAAGTTGCCGGTATTTATCGGCCATGGTCGCTTCGACCCTATCGTGGCCGAATCACTTGGCCAGGCGGCACTTCGGAAACTTCAGGATCTCGGCTACGCGCCGGAGTTTCACAGCTATGGGATGGAACATAGCCTTTGCCTTGAAGAGGTAAGAGACCTGGATGCTTTCCTGTCTCGGCTCACCTCGGGAGACCGATAACCTCTTCGGAACTAACTTAACCGCCAGCCTGTCCAGGGTTTAAAGAAGTGGATTGTGACAGTCTGCGGAACACGGGAAAGGTCTTGAGTTGTGTCAACGCAGCGACACAAATCCTGCATACACTGACCGTGACGGTTCGAAACCGGTCCCTTGCCTGAGTACCCGAAGAGGTTTTGCCATGAACCCACACATGCTCGATATCGCACTTCCCGGAAACCCGAACCTGAAACTTCAAGAAGTCGCTCCTGACAGAGATGATCACAGCACGACCCATGAGAAGAACACCTCCTTCGAAATGATTGCCGAAGATGGCCAGGTGGTTGGTTACGTGAAGACCTGGCATGAATCCGACGGCTATTCCGGCTATGTTCAGTTTGATTCAGAGGGAAATGTTCTGGATTGGAAGGTGCTCCGGGATCGTCAGTAAAACTGAACAATTCCTGCAGAAGCTTGTGTTATCTATCGCCTGGCGCTGAGGCTAGACTGATCAAGACTACGTAACGGCGTGAACCGTTATTGCAGTACGGTTTGCGTTGGTGGATCTGTCTATTCAGCAAAAGGAAACCTGCCATGTCCCTCAAGTTACAGACAATCATCTGCAGTACTCGCCCCGGCCGTGTGGGCCCCGCCATCGCTGAGTGGTTCAACGGTTTTGCCAACGAACAGGGCGGCTTTACCAGTGAGCTGGTGGATCTGGCGGATTTCAACCTGCCGGTTTATGACGAGCCCAATCACCCGCGTCAGCAGCAGTATCAGCACGAGCATACGAGAAACTGGTCGGAGAGTGTGTCCGGCGCGGATGCCTATGTGTTCGTGCTTCCGGAGTACAATTTCTGCCCGCCGCCTTCATTCATGAACGCGATCAATTACGTCTACAACGAGTGGAATTACAAGCCGTGTGCCTTTGTCAGCTATGGCGGCGTCTCTGGCGGGCTACGGTCTGCCCAGATGGCAAAACAACTGGTGACCACCGTTAAAATGATGCCCATGGTGGAAGGCGTAATGGTGCAAATGCCCTGGGAACTTCTGGACGAGAATCGCAAGTTCCAGGCGACTGAGCATCATACTGGATCTGCCTCGACCATGCTGACAGAGCTGGCCAAGTGGGCCGAGGGAATGAAGGCCGTGCGCTAAGTTACTGACGCTCTGATTCCCGATCATTATTTGCCACAATTCGAGCATAAAGCTTTCGGGATTCTACCTCCGTCGGTCGTTTATGGTGAACGCATACCTAACGAAAACGGAGGTGAACCATGAGCACAGTAGAGCTTATCGAACAGTGGCTGGAGAAGTGCGACCAGGCACATCAGGCGCAGACACGCTACGACCGGGACCCAACGCCGACCAACTATTCCCGGCTTAAAAGAGCTCAGGAAGAGCGCGGTGCGGTGGAGCGGCGAATGGCTGCTTTGAATAAGGCAAAGACAATGAACTCAGCTGTACATCTCGGCTTTGCGCTGTCTCTGTTGCTTGGCGGGACTGCTGTGGCCCAGATTATCCCCGCCCAGGCGATTGCCAGTATTCGCAATGGTGGCGACCGGGCGGTGTTTGCTAAAGCCGGATATGAGCTTCTCGATGGCTGGAGCTATCGTGGCATGTGGTGGGTCAGCCACGACGACCACGGGTCGTTCGCCGCGCGCGGTGTGCATGGCCAAACGATCTGGATTGACCCGGCTGCCGATATGGTCATCGTCCGCTTTGCCTCCAACCCGATTGCCGGCAATGCGGCGAATGATCCGACTTCCTTGCCGGCTTACCGGGCTGTGGCGGATTATCTGATGAGTCAGGAAAGCAGTGCAGGGCCAGGGGTAGGGCCTTGATGGCGCGAAGGCGGTGAGCGATGAGGCAGTCGATAGGTTGTGATCTGGTAAGCCAAACTTGAGTAATGCACCCCTCGTGTCTAGTATTTATCTCAACACGGCCCCAATCGGTGGATTTGCTCTGCAGTTAAGCTGCTGCGGGTTTTTTTATTGCCTGCGTTTTCGAAAGGGTGCGGCCAATGCCTAAGTTTTAATAGTCTGTTCTTATGGTCACTTTTTCTCTGAAAGCACTTCCAAATAGCCGGTGATTACCTGTCTCATGACGGATTCTGCCTGCGACAATGACTGGAGAGATATTCAGCTCACTTGCCAGCTTTCGGACCGAGGTTGCGAGAGTAATCTCGCGAAAATCAATGTTGTCGGGAAGTAAGGCTAGCTGTGCGAGGGCGTCGGCTTGCTGTTCTTTGTCATCCCCGGACTCGGCATCCAGATTGTCGATAAACCACGCCTCGCTGCCATCAAGATGCAAAGCCACATGGGCAAGCTCGTGCATCAGGGTAAACCAGAAATTATCGAGCCTTTCATGCCGGAGAGTGAGCGCGATAACTGGGCTGTCATTGGTGCCCACGCAGACGGCACCGTCAAGGTAAGTCTTGGGTAAGTGCGGTTCAATAACGAGGTGAATACCTGCCTTTTCAAGATACTCTCGCGCCAGCTCCGGCCCTTTGTCAGACCAGGAGAGACGGCTGAGATTCTGCATCCATTCCAGAGTGACCGTGCCTTTTACGTATGTGCAGGGTAGCTGCCGCTCTGCGGCCTTCTGCAAAACCCTTGCCTGCCAAGCCCACAGTGCATAGGGATCGCTGACTTTTTCGTTAGTGCGCAGGTGTGCCGTGGTGCGCAGCAGTGCCCGTTCCAGGTCAAAGCCACCTCGGACACTTCGAAATAAACGAGTCAGCCACTCCGCCGCATATTCTTTCAGCTCCGGAAGCGAGCCCTCGAAGCCTTCAAAATAGCCGCGCTTACGCATTTCCGCGAGGGGGAATGCTTGCCAGTCGATCGCCCTCTCACTTGCGGCTTACTGAACGGGCTCCTGTACCAGGATGTCCGCCGGTATGCCCAGACCATGGCTCAGCCTGCGAATCATGTTCAGGCTGAGGGGGCGGACACCATTCAATACTTCGCTAACTTTGGAGGCTGAACCGATAAAGGGAACGAGATCTTTGTTCTTCAGCCCCTGCTGCTCCATACGGAAACGGATGGCTGATACGGGGTCGGGAAGGTCAATGGGGAATTGGCGCTGTTCATACTGATCGATCAGCATCGCCAACACTTCGAGTTCGTCAGCTTCCCGGGAACCCTCTTCTGGATCAGCCTCCATCAGTGCCATAAGGCGCTCCAGAGCAGCCTCATGCTCTTCTGGAGTTTTGATAATTTTCAGATGGTCCATGATGCCGTTCCCTCAAAATGTTTTCTTGCTGTATTCAGCATGTGTTCCAACCCACTCCGCCACGACGATACCGTTTTGATAGCGCACCTTAACAACTAGCCGGAAATGGTTGCCCTTGATATTGAAGATAACCCGGTTATCAGCGAGAAAGTCGGCACTGGAGAATCGATCCTTGATATCTTGTGGCGTTTGCCAATCACTCCTCTCCGCTTCGGCAAACCATGCTTCAAGGGCCTTGCGTGAGGAAGCGTGTTTGCGCATAAAGTCGGTCAGCTTGTTCCTGGCTAAGACCTTCATGGGATAAGAAAGTTCCGTTTTCGGGAATTTTATTCAAATTTCCCAAAATGGGAAATAACGTATGGGTATATAAACCAGATTGGTTGACGAATCATTCGGTTGTTTGCCGTGGTTCTGATTTCCTCAGGGGTAACGCTTGCCTAATTAGGGTGCACCCCTTAACCTTTCGGTTAACACGACCCCTGCCTCTTGGTTCCGACAGGAACTTACGCGGGGGTTCTTATTTTCTACCTCCCCGTGTTACCACCAGCTTTGCCAGTCCTCCGGTAGTCCTATATCCATTCTCGATAGTGCCCTTTGCGAGTATTGCGCCGGGAACGTCTGCAGAGGGGGAAGCCGTCGCCGTTACTGCTGAACACGAAGGGAGCGTCCAGGGCATCGCTGTATGCCAGGGCCTGCTGCATGCCATCGCCCAGGCTGTGGTTGCTGTCCTTGGCTTCGATGATGGCAATGGGCATGTTCTTCTTGTGGCTGAGAACGTAATCCGCCCGGCGGCGTTTGCCACGGGTGTGCAGCCTGCCACGCACGATGATGCGGCCAGCGGTAAACGAGACCTCTTCCCGCACCTGGCTGTGCATGTCCCAGCCTGCATTCTGCAGGGCAGGGTTGATGTACTTGGTGCAGATGTCCCGCTCTGTGAGCTTTTTCTTGTCCATGCGCTCGCTGCCGTTACTTCTTGAGTGCAACCATCTGGTTTTGCGTGGTTTTGTGGCTTTAGGTTAGCCCATATTGTTAGGTTGCAGAAGGTTTGTGTAGTTGATCACGCATGGCGCTTGCATTTCTTTAGCCGCAAGAGGTATTTTCCTTAGCGCTCAGGAGAGCACAGGGATAGATAAGCGGACAAGGAAACGGAATTGTGTCCTACCAGTTATACGTTACCGGTGGCTACGGCTTTACCGAAAGGGTTTTGCCGTCGCTGCTACACCCTTCCGACGCGGTGTCCATCGCACAGGACTATTTTTCACGCGGTTACCAGGGCGCTCACATAGAGCCACCTCCGGATGGGGGATATCGTGCCCTTGAGCAATCATCCAGCAGTGAGCGCCAGGCAATACTGGATGCCTTGCAAAGCGGCCAACTGGTTCTGGGCCGCCTGGATAGCGCAGCCTTTGGCATTTTCACCGACCGCACAGCAAGTCCAGAGCACCTTCGCTCGGATTTGCCGGCACCCTTGGCAAACCGTTTGCGAGACCGCTGGCCCTCTGGAGCCATTGGCGGGCCTGCTGTCCGATCCGATTCCCTGCATGCGCCAGCCACTCAAGACTATCCGCTTACACCGGAGCCGGTCGCGGAGCCCGTGCCAGGCCAAGGCC
>JAJUKC010000028.1 GCA_029264995.1 Marinobacter sp.
CCCTGAGCGGATTCTGGCAGCAGCCGTGGAAGGCGCCCAGGTGGACTTCGACAACGGCAGCCTGATTGAAACCCGGTACTTTGCCGAGCTGGCCACCGGCCAGGTGGCCAAAAACATGACGGGCACCTTCTGGTTCCAGCTCAACGCTATCAAGGCCGGCGGCAGTCGCCCGGATGGCGTGGAAAAAGAAACTTTCAAGAAAGTGGGCGTACTGGGTGCAGGCATGATGGGTGCCGGGATTGCCTACTCCACTGCCAGCCGCGGCATTGAGGTGGTGCTGAAGGATGTCTCGGTTGAAAACGCCGAGAAAGGCAAAAGCTATTCCGAAAATCTCCTGGCGAAGAAAGTCAGTCGCGGCCGCATGACCGAAGCCCAGAAAGACGAGGTGCTGGCCCGCATTAAAGCCACGGCTTCCGCCGACGACCTGGAAGGTTGCGATCTGATCATCGAAGCCGTGTTCGAAGACAGCGACCTGAAAGCCAAGGTAACCCAGGAAGCCGAGCCGAAAATGGTGGCCAACGGCATCTTTGCCTCCAACACCTCCACCATCCCCATTACCCAGTTGGCCCAGGCCTCGGCCAAGCCGGACAACTTTATCGGCCTGCACTTCTTCTCCCCGGTGGACAAGATGCAGCTGGTGGAAATCATCGTTGGCGAGAAGACCTCTGATGACACCCTGGCCCGGGCGTTCGATTACGTGCAGCAGATAGGCAAGATTCCCATTGTGGTGAACGACAGCCGCGGCTTCTTTACCTCTCGGGTATTTGGCACCTTCGTGAACGAAGGTATCAGCATGCTGGCCGAGGGCATTCACCCCTCAAGCATCGAGAATGCCGGACTGCTGGCCGGCATGCCGGTAGGGCCGCTGGCCATCTCTGACGAAGTCAGCATGACCCTGATGCAGCACATCCGAGCCCAAAGCAAGAAAGACACCGAAGCCGCCGGCGGCACCTGGCAGCCACACCCGGCCGAGGCGGTCATCGATGCAATGGTCGACACCCACGGTCGCAAGGGTAAAGCCGCCGGTGCCGGTTTCTACGAGTACCCGGAGAAAGGTAAAAAGTACCTGTGGCCGGAACTGGAGAACCTGTTCGTAGACCAGGCCAAGGCTCGCAGCGTCCAGCTGCAGGACCTGAAAGACCGCATTCTGTTTATGCAGGCGATCGAGACCATCCGTTGTCTCGAGGAAGGCGTGCTGAGAACCGTGGAAGATGCCAATATTGGCAGCATCTTCGGCATCGGCTACGCACCCTGGACGGGCGGTGCCATCCAGTTCGTCAACCAGTACGGCGTTCGGGCCTTTGCGGAGCGGGCGCAGCAGCTGGCGGACCAGTACGGTGAGCGATTCACGCCACCACCCCTGTTGCTTCAGAAAGCCGAAAACAACGAAACCTTTAGCTGACCTTGCCGGCCGGAGGGCCCATACCCTCCGGCCACTCTACCCTCAGATTCCCGAAGGTTTACTTCCGGTCACACGCCCCCATAGTTAGCCTCAGGCTGAAACGTATATGGACATATTGTCACGAAGCTATACCCCTGGCCTATGGCAACAGGTGTAGCGGTTGCCTACAATAAATTGAACAGTCACGGGTACTCCCCCCCTTGTCATTGGCGGAGATACCCAGCAGCTTCAGGTATGCATTTATGACCATTGCGGAAAACTCCATGCAGCGCCATTCCCTGACTTCCCTTACCCGGAAAGCAGGTGCGGTCACGGCTCTGGCCCTGGGCCTCCTTGTCTCCGGCGCCTACGCAAACATTGACGACTCCGCCAGGTATGAGCCGGTTGCGCCCACTATTGACCAGGCCCGCGCCAACATTCTGATCGCACGGCAGCTACAGTTCACGCATTTCCGCAATCTCGGTATCAGTGACGAACTGTCCGGTGATGTTTTCGATGCCTATCTGAACTACCTGGACAGCCAGCGAATCTATCTGACTCAGAAAGACATTGATGCCCTCTCCCGGGTTAAAAAACACCTGGGTTCAGCACTCAAGACCGGCCAGCTCCAGCCGGGCTTTGATATTTATAACCTGGTTCAACAGCGGGTTATCGAACGCCTGAAGTTCGCCCTGGAGCTCATCGACAATGGTATTGAGCAACTGGACTTCACTGCCGATGACAAGATTCGCGTTGACCGCTCCGAGGCGCCCTGGGAAGCTGACCAGGCAGCTCTGGACGAGCTCTGGACCAAGCGCATCAAAAACGCGGTTCTGGCCCAGAGACTGAACGGCGCAGACGATGAAGCGATTGAAGAAACACTTCGCCGCCGTTATGAAGGCCAGCTCAAACGCGCCTACCAGGCCCGCAGCGAAGACGCATTCCAGGCTTACATGAATGCCTTCACCGGTATGTGGGATCCACACACATCCTACTTTTCGCCCCGTACCTCCGAGAACTTCAATATCAACATGAGCCTTTCGCTGGAGGGCATCGGCGCGGTACTGCAATCGGATAACGAGTACACCAAGGTAGTGCGCCTGGTGCCCGGTGGCCCAGCCTCCAAGCAGGGTCAGCTACAACCTGCCGACCGCATCGTGTCTGTTGCCCAGGGCGATGAAAAGCCCGTAAACGTGATCGGCTGGCGCCTGGACGAGGTGGTGGATCTGATCCGCGGCCCCCGCAACTCCACCGTGACCCTGGAAGTGATCCCGGCCAATGCCAATGACGAAACCATCACGCGCACCATCGCCATCAAGCGCGATGAGGTGAAGCTGGAAGAGCAAAGCGCCAGCAAGGACGTGATTGAGCTGGACCGAAACGGCGAAACCTATCGCATCGGCGTCATCAACATCCCCACCTTCTACGCCGACTTCCAGGCCATGCAGGCTGGCGATCCCAACTACAAAAGCACTACCCGCGATGTGCGTAAACTGATTGAAGAACTCAAGGCCAACGGCGTGGATGGCGTGGTCATGGATCTTCGCAACAACGGCGGTGGCGCGCTGCACGAGGCCAACGACCTCGTTGGCCTGTTTATCGACGAAGGCCCCACCGTCCAGATCCGCAACGCCAACAACGATGTTCAGGTACTGGAAGACGAGGACCCGTCCGTGGTCTACGACGGCCCTCTGGTGGTTCTGGTCAACCGTATGAGCGCCTCCGCCTCTGAAATTTTCGCTGGCGCTATTCAGGATTATGGCCGCGGCCTGGTGGTTGGCTCCCAAACCTTTGGCAAGGGCACGGTCCAGGCCGTGCGGCCACTGAATCACGGCCAGCTGAAAATCACCCAATCCAAGTTTTACCGGGTTTCCGGTGGTTCCACCCAGCACAAAGGGGTGATTCCAGACATTGAAATTCCGTCACGCATCGATAAAACCCGAATTGGCGAGGACGCTCTGGACCATGCCCTGCCCTGGGATCAGATCGAGGCGGTTCCCCATGCCCGCTATTTCGACTTTACCGGCGTGATTGACGAACTACGGGACCGCCACGAAGAGCGGTTCGCAACCAACCCCGAGTTCAAGCTGCTGCAGAAGGAAATCGAGTTCCTGAACCGCCAGCGGCAGATGGATTACGTCAGCCTGAACGTGGACGAGCGCAAGAACCAGCACAACCAGATCGAACAGACCCGGCTGGCCATCGCCAATGCCCGCCGGGAACTGAAAGGTGAAGAACCGTTTGACGACCTGGAGGCTCTGGAAGACTGGCAGGATCAGCAGGCGGCAGATCTGGACAACACTGACGAAGAACTGGATTTCGTCATCCAGGAAGGCGGGCACATCATGGCCGACCTGCTGGAGCTGGATCAACGTATGGCGTCCATTCTGATGCCCACCCAGTTTGCGGCCAAGGCTGAGGCACCATAAACCATGGCTGGGCAGCCGTCCGGGGAAAGCGGTCAGAGTACCCAACAACGTGCCCGTGTATTCCGGGATATGCTACTGGACGCCCTGCACGCCATGTACTCCATGGACGAAGCTGAAGGCCTGGAATCCTCCGGGCCGAAAGACAAAACTCCAGACGGCGTGCTGGAACGCATAGCCGGATTGACCGGCTCGGCACTTCGCCTGGGTGCCCGGGCAACCGACACTTCCCTGCGGGTCGGTAGGGCCCTGATTAACTCTCAGGATCAGTTGCGGGCCATGCTGACAGCCGGCCAGTCGCTGAAAGACATACGGGAAGTTGCGGGCCTCACGCTCTCGGAAATGAGTGAAGCCCTGAACCTCAAAGACAAGTCTTTGCTGGAAGCCATTGAAAATGGCACCTCCACCCTCTCCTTCGAGCTGATCCTGAGGCTGGCTGCCCTGGTGGCCCGCAACGACCCGATCCCGTTTATCATGCGCACCACCCGCAACTACAATCCCGAGGTGTGGCAGATACTCAACGATTGGGGCATTGGCCGGATTCCGCTCCAGTTCGAGCGGGAACGGGAGTTCATCAACATCTTCCGCCGGCACGACGATGCCCGCAACCTGTCGGATGAAGGCTTCCGCAAAGTGCTGGAATTCACCCGTCAGAGCTTCGAGATGTCACTGCACTTCATAGAGCAGCAGGAAAAGGAAGTGGCGGAACTGAAAGCCGGTATGGAAACCTCAGAGCCAGCACCGGACAAGCCGGCAACCAGCTCCGGGCCCGGACGCAAAGTCAGGTAAAAAGCGCCCGCATTCCGGTGATATTGGGGTTACGGACTGCGCCTTTCTCGGTCACGATGGCATCAATCAGGCTGGCCGGTGTCACGTCAAACACCGGGTTGAACACCGGAACACCGGTCGGAGCCAGCGGAATCCCGCGAATTTCACGAACCTCCGTGCCATCCCGCTCTTCGATTGGAATATCCTTGCCGGACGCCAGTGCCATATCGATGGTGCTGGAGGGAGCCACCACCATAAACCCGATCTTGTGGTGCCGCGCCAGAACCGCCAGGTTATAGGTACCAATCTTGTTCGCCACATCACCGTTGGCGGTTATCCGGTCGGCACCCACAACAATCCACTTAACCTTACCGGAAGCCATAATGGCCGCTGCCGCGCCATCGGCATTGAGCGTAACGGGAATATGGTCCCGGGTCAGCTCCCAGGCGGTTAACCGGCTGCCCTGAAGCCAGGGCCGGGTTTCGTCGGCATAGACCCGTTTCAACAGTTTTTCCTCGTGCAAACGGCGAATCACCCCCAACGCGGTCCCGTATCCGCCGGTGGCAAGGGCGCCGGTGTTACAGTGGGTCAGCACCGCTATCGGTTTTTCAGGGTTCATCACCTCCAGCGCATAATCCGCCATGGCCAGATTGGCCGCCAGGTCATCCTCATGCAGACGAACCGCCTCGGCCGCCAGCCGTTCGGTTGCCTCGTCCAGAGAATGGCAGGCGTGGAATACCTTTTCCATGCGCTCCAGCGCCCAGAACAGGTTTACCGCCGTAGGCCGGGATTTCGCTAATACTCGAATAGCCTGTTTGATCTCTGCCTGCCAATCGCCTCCGCCTGCGTGGCGGGCTGCCAGGGCCACCCCGTACGCAGCACTGATGCCAATGGCTGGTGCCCCACGCACCACCATATCCGTTATGCACTGGGCCACCGCCGACGCGCCATCAGCCACAATCCAGTGCTCTTCCGCCGGGAGCAGGCGTTGATCCAGCAATGCAAGCCTGTCTCCGTGCCAGCGCATTGCCACCGTCCCGATGGAACGATTGGAAGATCGACCTGCCATAAACAACTCCCGAACCAAAGAAAAACAGCGAGTATAGCCCTATCAAACCAGATTGACTGCCCTGATTTGAAGAGGCTTGATGAATGTCTGGAAAATCGCAGCACAGCGGCCGCCACCGGGGTAGTTCTGCCTGACCGCGCTGGTTATACTTGCCCATTGAATTTCAAGGCGCCTCCGGTGCCCCGAACCCGCAAGGCAGGTTAATGACGGCAGAAACCATCACCGCAGCCGATACCCGAATCAACGCCCGCTGGCTGATTCCCGTCGAACCCTTCGGGGTTGTCCTTGAACACCAGGCCGTGATCCTTCAAGGCAGCCGAATTCTGGCGATCGTGCCGCAGGCTGAGGCAGACCAGAACTATCGCACCCGGGAAACCCTCGACCTCAATCAGCATGTTGTCCTGCCCGGGCTGATCAATCTGCACGGTCACACCGCCATGTCCCTGTTTCGGGGCCTGGCTGACGACCTGCCATTGATGACCTGGCTAAATGATCATATCTGGCCGGCAGAGGGCAAGTTTGTGAGTGAGCAGTTCGTGGCAGACGGCACGCGTCTGGCCATGGCAGAGATGCTGCGCACCGGCACCACCACGTTTTCGGATATGTACTTCTTCCCGGAAGTGACTGCCCAGGCAGCCCACGACACCGGCATGCGCGCACAGATCTGTTTTCCCCTGATGGATATGCCAACGGTATGGGGTTCAGGGCCCGAAGAATATCTGCGCAAAGGCGCGGGCCTTATTGAACAGTGGCAGCGGGATGACTACATCATGCCCGCCATTGGCCCCCACGCCCCTTACACCGTTTCCGACGGTCCTCTGGGTGCCGCCGTGGAACTGGCGCAGCAAACCGGTGCAGCCATTCAACTGCATTTGCACGAAACCGCCTTTGAAGTAGCGGAAGCGGTAAAAGCCAGCGGGCAACGACCACTGGCGCGTATGGCAGACCTGGGTGTTCTCGGTGCCAATACGCAATGCGTACACATGACCCAGATCGACGAATCCGACCTGGCTCATCTGAAAATGACGGGCGCCCATGTTGTCCATTGCCCGGAGTCCAATCTGAAACTGGCGAGCGGGTTCTGTCCGGTGCAGAAACTGCTGGATCACGATATCAATGTCACCATCGGTACCGATGGCGCCGCCAGCAACAACGATCTGGATCTGTTCGGCGAACTGAAAACCGCCGCAATGGTAGCCAAGACTGTGGCCGGCGATGCCGCTGCCCTGTCGGCTCACAAGGCGCTGGAGATGGCAACCCTCAGTGGTGCCCGTGCCCTGGGGCGGGATCAGGACATCGGCTCCCTGGTGGCAGGCAAACTGGCGGACCTGATCGCCGTCGATTTGAGCGACCCCTATCTGCAGCCGGTCTACGATCCCGCTTCACACCTGGTCTACAGCAACCACGGCCGGGCAGTAAGCCACAGCTGGATTCATGGCGTACCACAATTACAGGATGGCAGACTTACCCGCATCGACGTACCAGATCTGGTTCTGCGGGTGAACGAATGGCGCAAACAGATTCTCAGCTGATTATCCGGAGTAACCCCGAACATGAACAACCAGAACGTAGACCAGAACGAGATTGCCAAATTCGAGGCGCTCGCCAGCCGCTGGTGGGACCCTACCAGCGAGTTCAAGCCACTGCACGACATCAACCCGTTGCGGCTGAATTACATCGACGAACGCGTATCACTGGCCGGCAAACGGGCTCTGGACGTTGGCTGCGGCGGCGGGCTGCTGTCCGAAGGCATGGCACTCCGGGGCGCCCATGTTACCGGTATCGACATGGGCGAGGCGCCATTGTCGGTGGCCAAGCTCCATGGCCTGGAGTCCGGCGTGAAAGTGGACTATCGCCAGACCACCATCGAGGAACTGGCGCGGGATTCTGAACATGCCGGCCAGTATGACGTGGTTACCTGCCTGGAAATGCTCGAACATGTACCCGACCCGGCATCGGTCATTCGAGCCTGCGCCAGTATGCTGAAACCCGGCGGCCACCTGTTCGTATCGACCATCAATCGCAACCCCAAGTCGTTCCTCTTTGCCATTGTCGGTGCAGAGTACGTTCTGAACCTATTGCCCAAGGGCACCCATGAGTGGAAGAAGTTTATCCGCCCATCGGAGATGTCAGACCACTTGCGCCATGCCGGGCTGGAAGTCCGCGAACTCACCGGCATGACTTACAACCCCATCACCAAGGTGTACAAGCTTGGGCGGGATGTCGACGTCAATTACCTGATGCATGCCCGGGATACCCGTGAAGACTGAGCAGACACCGGCGGCGGTGCTCTTCGACCTGGACGGCACCCTGATCGATACCGCCCCGGATTTCATCCGTTGCCTGAACCAGCTCCGACAGCAACACGGCATGCCGGCACTGCCCGCAGAACAGATCCGGCGCTCGGTTTCCAATGGCGCCCGGGCGATGATTCGGGTGGGATTCGGGCTGGAGCCCGAACACGAAGATTATCCGGAAAAGCACACAGCCTTTCTCGATCTCTATGAAACGGGGGTAGCCGTTGAAACCACCCTGTTCCCGGGCATGGACGTGTTGCTGAGCAGTCTTGAGACCCGGGGCATCCCCTGGGGTATCGTCACCAACAAGCCCGCACGCTTCGCCGTGCCCCTGATCGAAGCCCTGGGTCTGGCGCACCGCTGTGCCGCCCTGATTTGCCCGGACCATGTAGCCGAACGCAAGCCGCACCCGGAGTCACTGCTGCTGGCCTGCCGGCAAATTCAGGTGGAACCGATAAAATCTGTCTATATCGGTGATCATGAACGGGACATTGAAGCGGGCCGGAACGCCGGAATGCACACTATAGCGGTGCGTTACGGCTATATAGAGCAGCCGGAGACGGTTGACCTTTGGCAAGCCGATCGCATTGCCGATACGGTCAGCGACCTGACAAAGCTGTTACAATAGCGCCCAATTATTTTCGACCGGTCTGAGCAAGGCCCGGTCCGGCCTGATTTACGGAGACAGGTTATGCAAGATTACCAGGCACCCGCCGATCTTCTGAAAGACCGCATTGTCATGGTAACCGGTGCCGGCAGTGGTATCGGACGCGCTGCCGCCAAGGCGTATGCCGCCCATGGTGCCACCGTCATCCTGGTTGGGCGCACGCTCTCTCGGCTGGAGGAAGTCTACGACGAGATTGAAGCCGCCGGCCACCCCAAACCTGCCATCGTGCCGATGAACTTTGAAGGTGCCGCGGTCAAGGATTATGAAGAACTGGCCATGACCCTGGAAGACAATTTCGGTCGCCTGGACGGTCTCCTGCACAATGCCGGAATTCTTGGTGCTCGCAGCCCGGTTGAACTGTACGATCCGGAAACCTGGAACAAGGTCATGCACGTGAACGCCACAGCGCCATTCCTGCTGAGCCGGGCGATGATTCCGCTGCTGCGCAAATCCGATGACGCCTCCATGATTTTCACCTCCTCCGGCGTTGGCCGGCAGGCAAGAGCTTACTGGGGTGCCTACGCGGTCTCCAAATTTGCCGTTGAAGGCCTGGCCCAGTTACTCGCGGATGAGCTGGACGACGAGCGCCACAATATCCGGGTAAACAGCCTGAACCCGGGCGCGACCCGCACCGGCATGCGGGTGCTGGCCTACCCGGCGGAAGATCCCAAGAAAAACCCGGACCCAGAGCAGCTGATGCCTGTTTACCTCTACCTGATGGGCCGGGACAGCAAGGGCGTTAACGGCCAGCAAATTGACGCGCAGCCGAAAAAATAATGGAACTGCTTTTTTACACCACATCCCAGTGCCATTTGTGCGAACTGGCAGAGGCGCTGCTGGTCAGCACCCCGATGCCCGAGCCCATTCCGGTGGATGTGGTGGACATCGCCCAGTCCGAAGCCCTGGTGGAGCGCTATGGCACCCGTATCCCGGTGCTGCGCCGCAACGACACCGGGGCGGAGCTGGACTGGCCGTTCACCAGGGACCAGTTACTCACGTTTCTGCAATGAGGATCCTCTGACATGCTGATGATCATCTCCCCTGCCAAGACTCTGGATTATGAGAGCCCCCTGGCAACGGAAACCCATACCCAGCCGGATTTCCTGGACGATGCCTGTGAGCTGATCGACCAGCTCAAGGAGCTGGAGCCGCACCAGGTCAGCAACCTGATGAGCATCAGCGACAAACTCGGGCAACTGAACGCCGAGCGCTTCCAGAGCTGGCACACACCGTTTACGCCGGATAATGCCCGCCAGGCCGTTCTGGCGTTCAAGGGCGATGTCTACACCGGTCTGGATGCCGAGAGTTTCAGTGAAGAGGATTTCAGTTTTGCCCAGAAACACCTGCGGATTCTCTCCGGCCTCTACGGCCTGCTGAAACCGCTGGATCTGATACAGCCTTACCGACTGGAAATGGGCACCCGGTTTGAGAACACCCGGGGCAAAGACCTGTACGCATTCTGGGGCAGCAAGATTACCGATGCCCTGAACCAGCTCCTGGCCAGTGACGACAAGGTACTGGTGAACCTGGCCTCCAATGAATACTTCAAGAGCGTGCAGAAGAAACACCTGGATGCCCGGCTGGTTACGCCCCAGTTCAAGGACTGGAAAAACGGCCAGTACAAGATGATCAGCTTCTACGCCAAGAAGGCCCGTGGGCTGATGTGCCGTTACGCGATTCAGAATCGCATTACCCAGGCTGATGATCTCAAAGGCTTCAACCTGGATGGTTACTATTTCAGCGAAGACCAATCCGATAACAACAACTGGGTTTTCCTGCGGGACGAGCAGTAGTCAGGCGGTTTACCGACCTGTGTTTAACACCTTCAGACATCTGTTGACATCGGAGTAGCAATGAACGAAGCAGTATTTTCCCAGATTGCCATGCTGGTGTTTCTGACAGGCCTTATTGCCTGGATGGGTTTCATCGTTTGGGATCTGGCCAAGAAATCCCAGGCCGGCAAATTTGGCACTATCGCGCTGTTTACCGTGCTTGGCGCCGGCGTTGTCGGCTTTATCGTCAAAACCGTGCTGGTGGAGGTTATGCAGATCTGACCGGCCTGCCGTCACTTTACGGCTACCGCCTGGTAGCCGTATCATCCCTCCCCCTTTTTCGATTCGACAAGCTCCGACCTGACGCAAGGATTCAGACCCATGTGGTTTCGTAATGCCCGTGTTTTCCGTTTCACCAAACCTTTCGATATTTCCGCAGAAGCGCTGGAAGAGAAGCTTCAGGCGGACGCGTTCAAACCCTGCGGCCCTCAGGAAACCAACCGCCAGGGCTGGGTTCCACCCCTGGGTAAACATGGCGACCAGCTGGTGCACAGCGCCAATGGTTATCACCTGATTGCCCTGAGAAAAGAAGAGAAGATTCTGCCCGGGCCAGTGGTGAAGGAGGCTGTGGAAGAGCGTGCCGAAGCCATTGAGCTGGAGCAGGGCCGAAAGGTGCGCCGGAAGGAAAAAGACGAACTGAAAGAACAGGTGATGCTGGAAATGCTGCCCCAGGCATTTTCCCGCAACCGCCGCTGCTTCGCCTATCTGGCCCCCCAGGACGGCGTGCTGGTGGTTGATGCCGGCTCTGCGAAACAAGCCGAAGACCTTGCCTCCACCCTGCGCAAAAGCCTGGGATCACTGCCTGTGCGCCCGCCTGCGGTTGAGCAATCCCCCGCCTTCACCTTTACCGGCTGGCTGAACGAAAGCATTGATCACCCGGCCAATATTACGCTGGGCAGCGAATGCGAACTGAAAGACCCGTCAGAAGATGGCGGCGTGGTGCGCTGTAAAGGCCTCGATCTCAAAGCCGACGAGATCCGCAACCACCTGGAAGCTGGCATGCAGGTGACCAAGCTGGCCCTGACCTGGGACGACAATGTCTCGTTCGTGCTGGATGAAGAACTGGGCATACGCCGGCTGAAATTCGGTGAAACCCTGCAAGAGCAACTGGACGACGTCGATGTCGACGACGCCCTGGCCAAGTTCGATGCAGCCTTCACCATCATGACTCTGGAGCTGTCACGGCTGATTCCCGGGCTGCTGGAAGCCCTGGGCGGAGAGGATCGCTCCGCCATCGTCGAAGAGTAATGGAAGCGGGGGCCTACAGGTGCCCCCCTTTGCCCAGCCGTTCCTTCTGCCAGTCTTTCTGCGGCTCGTTCAATACCAGCCGCAGATCCATCACCTCTTCTTCCGGGTTGTATTTGATCTCGAACCCCAGATGCTCGGCCAGCTGCAACATCGGCCGGTTGTCCGGCAAGACATTGCCGATCATTTCCATGGTTCCCCGGGCCCGGCAGTAATCAATCATCTTCTGCATCAGGGCCACGCCCAGGCCTTCGCCTTTCATCCGGTCATCCACCATAACGGCGAACTCGCAGCGCAGATTGTCGGCATCGGTCCAGGTACGCACCGTACCCAGGGTCTCCTCGCCTCCACCATCCTCACGGGGCGCATTGGCGATGAACACCATCTCCCGGTCATAGTCGATTTGCACCATCTGGGCCACGTCTTCCCGGGAAAAATGCTTGCGGTACTGGAAGAATCGGTAACGGATGGATTCCGGGGACTGATGCTCGTGGAACAACCGGTGGGCAGGCTCATCCTCCGCCAGCACCGGGCGAATAATCACGCGGCGACCGGATTTGGGCAATACCAGCCACTCCTCCAGCTCTCGCGGGTAGGGCTGGATAATGGGTTTGATCGGATGTTCATCCAGGTCAATGGCGATGTTTACAGCAACGGCGCCCTGCTCATTGAACAACAACGGCGAGATTTCCAGGCCCTTGATCTCCGGAATATCGATCACAATCTGTGACAGCGTCACCAGGGTTTCGGACACTGCCCGGATATCCTCTTCCGGTTTCAGACTGTGTTCTTTCAGCAGTTTGTACATGTAGGTGCGCCGCAGCAGCTCGCGGGCCAGCACCATGTTCAACGGGGGCAAGGCAATCTGGCGGTCAGTCATGATGTTGATCTGGGCACCGGCTGCCCCGCAAACCACCAGCGGCCCGAACACCTCATCACGGGTGATCCCCACACTGAACTCGATGCCGCCAACATGCTGATAGGAACGTTGGACCGCAAAGCCCAGGAAGCCGCTTTTCGGGAAGTGCTCCCGGTATTCCTCCATCAGAAAGCGGCAACTGTCGATAATCACCTGTTCGCTGTTGAGCTTTTTGACCGTGCCCTTGTAGCGGCGCTGAGTCGGACTCAGATCCAGGAAGGGATAACACACATCTTCGTGGATAACGGTTACATCAATGGGTCGGCGCTCGACTGCGAAGACCTCCAGCACCTCTTCCACGTCATCACAGTATACGGTTTCAATGGTATTGATGCCGTAATCGCAAATCACCCGCCGGGCTTCCCGGTTGGACAGATGCCGCCGGCCATCCCGCAAGGCCCTGGCGACCAGTTTGCGGGTGTTGGCCCGGTCGGCGAAGTGGTCTGTAAACGATTCGGGCGTCTCGGTCAGCAGCCGCTGAATGCGCTGATGCCGAACATGCTGCATAAACGCCATCACCGCTTTTTCCGGGTTAAAGAACGATGGCAGCCCAGCCCGGTAAAACTCTTCCCGGGAATCCATCACCGTGCTCTGCCCCAACCAGCAGGTAAAGATGTTCAGGCGGGTGCCCTTGGACGCCTGCACCACGGAATCGGCAATCTGCAGGCTGTCTTCGATCAGTGTGGGTGCGTACATCACCAGCACGTTGGCCACGTTCGGGTCCTTCGCCAGAATCTTGATGGCCTTGCCATAGAGCTCGGGCGTGGCGTCATAGTTCAGGTCGATGGGGTTCTTGCGGGTCCAGTACGGCGGCAACAGTTCTCCCAGTTCCCTGACCGTATCTTCCGATAGCTCCGCCAGTTCACCGCCGAGATCCGCCAGCCGATCCACCGCCAATACGCCGGGGCCCACGCCGTTGGCCATGATGGCCAGGGATTCCTGACGCAGCGGGCGCATCCGGGTCAGGGTTTCCAGGGCATCAAACATCTGGCCGAGCCCGTCCACCCGCAACACACCGGCACGCTGGAGCATGGCATCATAGATCGGATCGCTGCGCTTGATGCCGGCGGGCAAGGCATGGGTAAACCACTCGGATTCGGGTACCCGTCCGGATTTCACCGCAATCACGGGTTTGGTTCGGGAGGCCACCCGCACCGCTGACATGAAGCGCCTGGGATTGGGGATGTTTTCAATGTGCAGAAGAATGGCCCGGGTCTGGGTGTCCTGGGCCAGATAATCGATCAGGTCGTCGTGATCGATGTCCATACCATCACCCAGGGTCAGGAAGTAGGAGAACCCCACCCCCCTGGCAAAAGCCCAGTCCAGCACCGAACTGGCAATGGTGCCGGACTGCCCCACGAAGGCAACGCGGCCGGGAATGGCCCCCATATGGGCATAGGTGGCGTTCAGATGCCGGGCCGGTACCATCAAACCGATGGTATTGGGTCCAAGCACCCGGATGCCGGTTTCCCGGGCGGCATCCCGCACCGAATACATCAAAGGCTGACCGGTTTTACTGTGGGTCCGTGACATACCGCCAGTCATTACAATGGCGGTGCGCACGCCGCATTCACCCAGCTTGCGGATCATTTTGGGCACCGTATCCGGCGGGGTACAGATAATCGCCAGGTCCGGACTGAAATCCAGTTTGGACACTTTGCGCACACAGGGCACCCCGTGCACGTTCTCGTAGTCGCTCTGGTTGACCACCACGAGCCGACCCGGATAGCCGCCGCCCAGCAGGTTCCGCAACACCATACCCCCGAGGTTGTCAGCGCGCTCAGAGGCGCCAATAACGGCAATGGATTCAGGATTGAACAGGCTTTCCAGATAGCGGGTACTCAACGCGGCTCTCCCAGTGGTGTGCGCGACAGGAATGTACAGACTTCAATAAAACGACTTGCTTATCAGTGTATACCTTATCTTAGGTGGCGAATTCATGATGTAAATCGACTAACGGGTTATTAGACCAAAGAAATACGACAGGCTTCGGTTATCCCTGATAACATGAAAGCGATAATAAGCATATTCAGGTTCAGGCATTACCCATGACCACGGCATTTTTTTCCCACGACGACTGCATGAAACACAACATGGGCCCGGAGCACCCGGAGAGCCCTGAGCGCCTTTCAAGCATTCTCGCCTACCTTGCGGATACCAATCTGCAACAGGAACTGGACTGGGTTCGTCCGGAAGAAATCACCCGGGACCAACTGCTGACCGTGCATCCGGAAAGCTATCTGCACCAGCTGGACCTGATGCAGCCAACCCGGGGCCGGGTGTTCACCGACCCGGACACCGCGATGATGCCGGACACCCTGAGAGCGGCGAAGCTGGCCGCGGGGGGCAATGTGCAGGCTGTCGATATGGTGATGAGCAGCCAGGTAACCAACGCTTTTGTCTGCGCCCGGCCACCGGGACACCACGCCGAACGTGCCAAGTCGATGGGGTTCTGTTTCTATAACAATATCGCCCTGGCGGCGATGCGGGCGCTCACCTTCCACCACCTTGAGCGGGTGGCCATTGTCGATTTCGATGTGCACCAGGGTAACGGCACGGTAGACATTGTCAGCGGTGATGAACGCATACTGATGTGCTCCAGTTTCCAGCATCCGTTTTATCCGCATTCTCATGTGCACCGGCAGGCCGACAATATTGTCAATGCGCCGATTGCAGCCGACTGCTCACCGGCCGAGTACCGCAAGACGGTTGAAGCCACCTGGCTCAAGAAACTGCAGGATTTTCGCCCGCAACTGGTGTTGATCTCGGCAGGTTTTGACGGTCACCGGCTGGACCCCATGGCGGAACTGAATCTGGAAACCGAGGATTATCGATGGTTAACGGAAATGCTGGTGAGCGTCGCCCATGACCACGCCAATGACCGCATCATCTCAACACTGGAAGGCGGGTATCACCTGAAAGCCCTGTCAGAGAGTGTGGCCGCGCATCTGGACGTTCTGAACGCGGTGTATTGAAACCCGGGAGCGAGCGTTTCCGGTTAACCCGAAAATTCGCTCCCCATGCCATTGGCCTGCAGCAGTTCCGGCCGCTCACCCTGGCGTTGCAAACGAATGGTGGTGCGGCGGTTATCAGCCGGCCGGCGGGAAACCGGATACTGATCGCCGTGGGCCCGGACCGTCAGCATGTTCTCATCGATGCCCCGGGATTTGAGATACTCTGCCACCACGTTGGCCCTTTCCTCCGACAG
Source organism: Marinobacter sp. (assembly GCA_029264995.1). Lineage (GTDB taxonomy): Bacteria > Pseudomonadota > Gammaproteobacteria > Pseudomonadales > Oleiphilaceae > Marinobacter. The sequence continues at coordinate 15,813 of JAJUKC010000028.1, forward strand.
CGCGCGGTTATCAATCCGGCTACCAATACTGTCGGAATGGCCGTCCACGAAGATTCTCTCTACCGTGCTGTCGGCCATCACGTAGGTCACAATATTATCAAGCAAGTTCCTGTCGGCCTGTGACAGGCTGGTACTTCCGCTGGCAAACGGAACCCGGCTGCGCCGAACCTGGTCGAAGTTAACCGGCAACAGACTGGCAACGCATTCACGATAGCCGGCGTAGGGGCCGGAAAAATTCACATTCGACAACTGCACCCGTACCGGCTGGCCGCTGTATACCGCAGCCCGGGTAACCGTCGGCTGCATACCCCGGGACAACCCCTGGGCAATCAACACCGCTTCCCGATTCCCCAGGTTCACAGAGCGCGGACTATCCGTTACCTGCACAGCGCCAATGGGGTTCGGCGCCACTCCCGGTCGCCAGGGCGGCGCTTCAACCACCAACTGGCCCTGGCCGGGGCGCATCACACTCAGATCCGATTCCAGATAGAAACGCAGGTCTTCCCCCGCCCGGTGCCTGAGTACGGCACGGCCAAAGCCTGGAACCTCATGCACAAGGGAACACTCAAAGACCGACTCGGAGAGGTACCACTGGCTGTTTTCAATACCGGCACCGTAACTGGATGACAACACGGGCGCAGAGGACAATGACATCAACCCTGCCGTCGCCAGTGATTTCAGCAACCTGCCCTGTCTGAAGAACCAATTAGGTGAAACCATAGGAATGCCCCGTGGAGCCTTTAAACCAGTGAACTAACCGGTTAACGGCGACCCGACCGGGAACTTGAGCCGGATAACTTACGATCAGGTAAAAAACATCTGCTTTTCGCTTCTGATATAATCCGCGAAATTTTGCGCTCGCTTTCGGATACCTTCTCATGACCCGACAGATAACCATCACACGCCCGGACGACTGGCACCTGCACGTGCGCGACGGCGACATTCTGAACGATGTGGTCCCCGCCACCGCCGCCTGCTTCGGCCGCGCTATCATCATGCCCAACCTGGTACCGCCGGTAACCGATGCCAGCGCGGCCATGGCGTACAGGGATCGCATTCTGGCCGCGGCCCGGGGAACAGACTTCCAGCCGCTGATGACCCTGTATCTGACCGAGAGCACCACCGCCGAGACCATTCGTGAAGCCAAAGCCGCCGGCGTAGTGGCAGCGAAACTGTACCCGGCTGGTGCCACCACCAACTCTGCCTCCGGCGTGACAGACATCCGCAATATCTACCCGGTACTGGAGGCGATGGCGGATTGCGGCATGCTGTTGCTGGTACACGGCGAGGTGACCGACAGCGACATCGATATCTTCGACCGGGAAAAGGTGTTTCTGGAGCGGGTTCTGGCACCAACACTGGCGGCGTTCCCGACGCTCAGGGTGGTTCTGGAACACATTACCACGGCCGATTCGGCCGACTTTGTCCGTAGCCACCAGGGCAATAATCTCGGGGCAACTCTCACCCCTCAGCACCTGATGTATAACCGCAATCACATGCTGGTTGGCGGTATTCGCCCGCACCTTTACTGCCTGCCCATCCTCAAGCGCAACAAGCATCAGGAAGCACTCAGAGAAGTCGTGGCCAGTGGCGATCCCCGTTTCTTCCTGGGCACGGATTCTGCCCCACACGCAAAAGATAAAAAGGAAGCCGCCTGCGGCTGTGCCGGCTGTTACTCCGCCTACGGCGCCATCGGTCTGTATGCCGATATCTTTGAGGAACTGGGCATTCTGGACAAGCTGGAAGCCTTTGCCAGCTTCAACGGCGCCGATTTCTATGGCCTGCCCCGGAATACCGACACCGTGACGCTGGTGCGGGAACCCTGGACCATGCCGGAACACCTGCCTCTGGCCGGCGGCGACATTGTTCCATTGAAGGCCGGTGAAACCGTTAACTGGCGCCTGGCGTAAACCCTATTCATTCACTACCACGAACATCGGAGTTCGAGTGTCAGACGAAAACAAACAGCCCCACCCCATGTCCCAGCGCTTTCGCGGCTTTCTGCCGGTGGTGGTCGATGTGGAAACCGCCGGCTTCAACCCGGAACGTGATGCTCTGCTGGAAATCGCTGCCGTAATGCTGACCATGGATGAGGATGGCTGGCTGCGCCGGGGCGAAACTCACGTGCAGCAGATCGACCCGTTCGAAGGTGCCAATCTGGAGCAGTCGGCCCTGGATTTCACCGGCATCGATCCCTGGAATCCGGAGCGGGAAGCGGTACCGGAACGCGAAGGCCTGAGCGAGATTTTTTCTCCCATCCGCAAGGCGGTGAAAGAGCACGACTGCAAGCGCGCGGTACTGGTGGGCCACAATGCCACGTTTGACCACAACTTTGTCTTCGCGGCGGCGCTGCGGGCTGATATCAAACGCAACCCGTTCCATCCGTTCTCAACGTTTGATACCGCCACCCTGGCGGGCCTCGCCTACGGCCACACCGTGCTGGCACAGGCCTGCAAACTGGCGGGCATTCCCTTCAGCAACAAGGAAGCCCACTCCGCCGCCTACGACGCGGAAAAGACAGCAGACCTGTTCTGCGGCATCGTCAATCGCTGGCGTGAACTGGGCGGTTTTCCGCCGCCGCCAATCAAAATTGCCGAAGAACCTCAGGAATGACATCGTAGTCCTGAAACGAAAAAACCCGCCTCGGCGGGTTTTTTCTTGGGGCATCTCAGGCGATTACCAGTAAATCCCCCGCATAATCGCCGCAAAGGCCACCTGCTCGGTAGAGACTTTCGGCTTCTCGCCGGACTTGCTGCCTGCAGCGGCGGGCGAATCCGGGAACATCCGGTAGCCGGTATTCATAATGATCTCGCCCATCTTGGGTGCCAGCGCATGCAGAACCTGCGCGAACACGCCAAGACGGGTGGCAATACGCTTGGGCCGGTACACAATCGCATCCGCCACCATCTGGGCCGCTTCATCCGGTGTCAGTGTCGGCACGGAATCGTAGATCTTGGTGGGCGCGATCATCGGCGTTTTCACCAACGGCATGTTGATGGTGGTGAAGGTCACATTGCGGTCTGACCATTCCGCGGCGGCACAACGGCTGAAGGCATCCAGTGCCGATTTTGACGCCACGTAGGCCGAGAAACGCGGAGCGTTGGTGAGTACGCCAATGGAGGAAATGTTCACCACGTGCCCACGACGGCGCTCCAGCATGGCCGGCGCAAAGCCCATGATCAGCCGAACGGAGCCAAAGTAGTTCAGCTGCATGGTCCGCTCAAAATCGTGGAACCGGTCAAAAGACAACGCCAGGGAGCGGCGAATGGAGCGACCCGCGTTATTCACCAGCACATCCACGTGGCCGTGATTGTCGAGTACCGTCTTCACAAAGCGGTCGCAGTCGTCCATGTCTGAAAAGTCGCACTGGTAGGCATGTACGTTGCCACCTTTGGCCTCCAGACTGGCCGCCACTTCATCCAGGGTTTCCTTGGTGCGGGCGCCAATCACCAGAATGGCACCAGCCTCTGCCAGTTTTTCTGCAGTTGCCAGGCCAATACCCGAGGTCGCGCCGGTGACCACGCAAACCTTGCCTTCAACAGTGCCCTTGAGGGTGCGGTCCTTGAACAGATCCGGATCCAGATTGCGCTCCCAGTAGTCCCAGATCACCGGGGCATAGGACGGCAGGCGCGGCACCTCAATGTCGGTGCCCTTCAGAACCCGCTCCAGCTCCCGGGTATCGAAACGGGTCGGGTAATTAATGAAGGACATCACCGAGGGCGGAATGCCCATGTCATCCAGAACCGCGCTGGTAATGCGTTTGACCGGAGGCAGGTTCTTGATGCTCTGGCGAATAAACGGCGGAATAAAACCGAACATCCGGGAATCGATGCGCATCCCCATGCGGGGGGCATGGCCGGCCTCACAGAAGATATTGAGAATCTCACCCACCTTGTACGGATCGGAGTCCACCAGATGGAAGCAGTTGCCGTCTTCGCCTTCCAGGTGCGCAATGTGATCCAGGGCATCGACCACGAAATCCACCGGCACAATGTTCAGCCGGCCACCTTCAATACCGATGGTGGGTACCCACTGGGGCAACGCGTGACGGATCTTCTGAATCATCTTAAAGAAGTAATAGGGCCCGTCCACCTTATCCATTTCGCCGGTTTCCGAATGGCCAATGACCATACCAGGGCGGTAGATGCGGAACGGAACCTTGCACTCTTCACGCACAACTTTTTCGGATTCGTGCTTGGTACGCAGATAGGGATGGTCAAGCTTCTCGGCTTCTTCGAACATATCCTCACGGAAGATACCCTTGAACAGCCCCGCTGCCGCGATGGATGACACGTGATGGAAATGCTTGGCGCCCATGGCTTCTGCAGCCTGAACGGCCGCCCGGGTGCCTTCGATATTGGTGGCCGCCTGGGCTTCTTCGTCTGCGCCCATGTCGTAGACCGCGGCAAGATGGAATACGTGGTCAATATTTCCCTTCAGCGATTTCAGCGTTTTCGCGTCAATGCCGAGATTTTTGCTGGTGAGGTCGCCGATCACAGCCTTCACTTGCTTGTCGTCTGCACCCCAGCGCTCCCGGAGTCGCTCCAGCTTGTCCTGAGACTGCTCGCGAACCAGCACGTACACGGTGCCGCCGCGCGCCAAGAGTTTCTCTACCAGAAAACGACCGATAAAGCCGGTGCCGCCTGTCAGGAAATAATTCATAGGTACTCCATTCTGCCTGTTGTGTTTTTTGTCTTTAACCGACACAGATACGACCAAAGTCGTAGCCGATTCCATCGGTCGGCAATTCTACTTAATTGCAACCTTCATGTATCGAACTTTTTTAGAGTTTTTGCTCTGTAACCCATTGTTTTTATTAGAGCCATTACTCTAAAAGCAGCCAACCCCACCTCACTCCCTGTCCGGTTTATCGACACAATGTGATTGAGATTAGCACAAGAACCCGTGACCACCGCATTGGGTCATTTAATTACGACCAGGCAATGCAAGAGGTTCTTGCCAATGACATAATCGGGAACTTCCAGCGCCAACCGGCGTCACTACTCGAGCCAGACATCAAGGGTTAACAGACTCCCATGCCGAAAGACAATCCGAATACCGAACGTTACATTGCCATCGCCCGGGCCTGCCTGAAGGCCATCAATGACACCGCCGCCGACAGCGGTTCCCGGGAAGACAAGATTCAGGCCGTATACCAGGCCATCGACAAGGCGTTTCAGGCCGAGTTTGCCGATTACCGCCAGTCCGTCGCGATCATGGCGACGGTGCTGGAGCGGATCGCCTCTGGTGAACTCGACGCCGACCAGGCGGCCAAACTCGCGCGCCAAACCATAGAGCAGAAGCCTGACAGCACCAAAAACAACCAGATGCACTGATCCTTTTCCGACCTGAACGCTATTCCGGAATCCGAGGCCCTATGACTGCGATATATCAGTTACCTGTTCGATCTCGCCACGCACTGCTGCAGATGCTGTTGCTGATTGTCACGGTGTTACTGGCACCGCTGGCAGCCGCCAGTGTGTCACCCACCCAGAGTCCCAACGATCCGAACCAGTACCGGTTCATCGAACTCGACAATGGCTTACGGGTGATCCTCGCTTCGGATCCGGAAACCGACAAAGCCGCCGCCTCCATGAACGTCGCCGTGGGCAGCGGTAACGACCCGAAAGAGCGGGCAGGTCTGGCACATTTTCTTGAGCACATGCTGTTTTTGGGCACCGAGAAGTACCCGGAGGCGGGCGAATACCAGCAGTTTATTCGCAGCCACGGCGGCAGTCATAACGCGTTTACGGCGTTTGAAGACACCAACTATTTCTTTGATGTCGAAGCCGAGTTTCTGGAGCCAGCGCTGGATCGGTTCGCCCAGCAGTTCTCTGCTCCCCTGTTCACCCCGGAACTGGTGGATCGTGAGCGCAATGCCGTGCACTCGGAGTACAGCTCCAAACTCAAGGATGACGGACGGCGCCTGCTCTCTGTCAGGAAGGCTGCGGGCAATCCGGACCATGCCTTCAGCCAGTTTGCAGTCGGCAACCTCGAGACCCTGGAAAACACCGAAGACAACCCGCTTCGGCCCGACCTGATTCGATTCTGGGAAGAAAACTATTCGGCGAACATCATGACCCTGGCAGTCTATGGCCCCCAGCCACTGGATGAGCTGGAAAGCATGGTTCAGGAGCGCTTTGGTGCCATCGCCAACCGTAATCTTGAACCCAAAGCTCACCCATACCCGCTGTACGACACCTCCCGGTTGCCGGAGAAAGTGACGGCCGAGACTCTGAAAGACAATCGCAGCATGACGCTGTCTTTCCCGATCCCGTCTCAGCAGCGTTACTACAAAAGCAAACCTGCAGCTTATGTTGCCAATCTGCTTGGTCACGAGGGCCCCGGCAGCCTGTTCGACGTTCTGAAACGCGCAGGCCTGGTAGAAAGCCTCTCCGCAGGTTCAGGAATGGACACCGGTGAACATGCCACCCTGGACATCAGCATGTCGCTTACCCGGGAAGGCCTGGAACATCAGGACGAGATCATTGCCCTTACCTTTGAGTACATAGATCGTATTCGCGAAGACGGCATCAGTGAGCAACGTTTCAACGAAATGCGCCAGCTGGCCATGATTGATTTCCGTTTCCGGGAGCGCGCTGAAGCACAAAGCGAAGCTATGCGCCTGTCCAGGCTTCTCAAGGACTATCCGCCGGAGGACGTGCTGAGCGCGCCCTGGCTGCTGGAACGCTATGCCCCCGAGCAATACAGGGCAATCCTCGATCAGCTGACACCAGACAACCTTAAAGTCTGGGTTGCCGCCCCGAACCTGGACGCGAGTGAGCCAAAGTATACTCAGTGGTATCAAACGCCCTGGGTCAGAGCAGCCCTCGACATCGACAACATGACCGCCCCCAGCCTGGCTGAACAACTTTCCCTGCCCGAGCCCAACCCCTTTGTTCCGGAAAACCTCGAGCTGGTGGCGGGGCACAGCATGGCTCAGCCGGAGAAAATTGCCGAACTGGAGGGCCTGGATATCTGGTACGCCCGGGATACCCGTTTCGGCGCCCCGAAAGCCAACCTGTTTGTCAGCCTGAGAACGCCGGTCGCGCGGCAATCCGCCCGGAGTTCCGTGCTCACACGGCTACTGGTAGACGCCATTAATACCAACCTCAACGCCTGGGCGTATTCTGCCCGGCTGGCCGGGCTGGACTACAGTGTCTACCCCCACCTCCGTGGCGTTACCATCCGTGTAGGCGGTTACAACGACAAGCTGCACAAGCTGGTTAACCAGATACTACTGGAGTTCGCCAATCCCGGCCTTACCGAACAGCGATTCAGGATCGCGCGCCAGAACCTGATTGATGCTCTGGAAAACAAGAGCAAAGAACGGCCGGTGCAACAGACTTCGGAATTTGTCCAAACCGCCTTGCTGGAAGGCACGTTTCCCGTGGAGGACCGCCTGGCCGCAGCGCGCGACATCACACTGAATGAGCTGAGGGAGTTTGCCGGCAGTTTCCTCGCCCGCACTGATCCCGTCATGCTCGCCCATGGCAACCTGACCCAGGCCAGTGCCTTGAATATGGCCAGACAGGTTCAGGCTCTGGTACTCGCCGATCACCAGCGTACAAACGTGGATCGGGCGCGAATTCGCCAGCTGCCTCAGGGCCAGACCGGCGCGCATCTGGCCGTTGAGCACCCCGATACCGGCTACACCTTATACCTGCAGGGCAACAACACTTCCTACGCGGAGCGGGCCCGGTACCGGCTACTGGCACAAATCATCAGCAGCCCGTTCTATGAGGAAATCCGGACCACGCGCCAGCTCGGTTACATCGTCTACGCGACCGCGTTCGAGATTCTGGAAACGCCGGCACTCGGGCTGGTTGTGCAATCCCCGTCCGCAGACGCACAAGCCATCGACGCAGCCGTTGAGGAGTTCAGCCAGGCTTTCGCGCAACAACTGGCGGAGATGGATAACACCCGGCTTGCGCGGGAAAAACAGGCAGTGATCAGCCAATTGCTGGAGCGTGACCGGCAACTGGGCGAAGTGTCCAGCCGTTACTGGCGGGAGATCGACCGGGAAAATACCAAGTTCAATAGTCGGGAAGTCCTGGCTGATGTCATTCAGAAAGTCTCGTTGGAGGAGCTGAAAGATACCTTCGAACAGGCCATGCTTGAACGGCAACGTGCTCTGCTGGTCACCACCGGCGGCGATGCCGTGAATGATGATGCGATCCTTCAGACCCTGCGGGACCTGGGCCCTGTGCCGAAGGATTGACGGGAGAGATTACGAACCCGCCCGGCCATACTTCAGAGGCCGGGGCTATGATAGTCAGCGACAACCCACGTGATCTACCCGGAAACTGCAAGACAGTGTGAACAAATGAAAAATGACAGCCTTGAGCCCGCTGCCTCGGGCCGTTATCATACCGCCTCCTTTGCGATGCCCCCGTAGCTCATCTGGATAGAGCGATCCCCTCCTAAGGGATAGGTAGCAGGTTCGAGTCCTGCCGGGGGTACCATTCTATTTTCAGGCTGCCCGCGGATCCGTTTCTCCTACCCCGGGCTGACTTCGGTGCCCGTCGCGAAATGCCACCAGACTATCCACTTCGGAAAAGTCCACCAGGTCACGGAAATCCAGCCAGTCCACGAGACAATAGAGACAGATGGCGGGATAGTTCCACTGTTCAAACTGCCCCGCCTCCACCATAGCTGCCAGGGTTCGCAACGTTGTCATGATGCGTTCGCGCTGAAGGTTGTAGAACATCGCATCCTGACTGGTATCGATTCCGCACCTCTCAGAAAGCAGCATGGTTACCGCAGAATCATTGGCACCATCAATCAGCGTTAACTGGTTTTCCTGGTCCCAGGTGAGAGGTTCAAGCCCAAGCTTCTGACCAAGATAACGGGCGATAACCCGCGAGTCATAGAGCTCCTGATCGCCATCAATCAGTACCGGGATTTTCAGGGTGGGATTAGTTCGCCGAAGCTCATCACGGCCTTCGCCATAAATATCAAGATTGATGAACTCGTAAGGTTCGTCGTTCAGCAGAAGCCGAATGCGGCGTACGTAGGGCGACGTGGTAGATCCAATCAATTTCATGGTTTCTCCCAAAATCAGTTTATCATTCCTGGTAAATCATCTTGCGCGTCATGCCTCCGTCAACCACAAAATTCTGCCCGGTGATGAAGGAGGCCTCGGAGGAAATCAGGTAAGCCACCAGCGATGCGATGTCTTCCGGTTTGCCGACACGGCCGGCAGGATGCTGCTGATGATCGGTTCCGGAAAAAGGCTCGATACGTTCCTCGTTTCCCTGCCAGGCTCGGGTATCTATCCAGCCGGGGCTGATACAGTTCACCCGGATTTCTGGCCCCAGGCTAATGGCCAACGCGTGGGTCAGTGCCACTAGGCCTCCCTTGGTGGCGGCGTAGGCTTCGGTATCCGGCTCTGATTGCAGAGCCCGTGTGGAAGCCATATTCACAATCACCCCGCCGGTTTTCCGAAGATGCGGTATCGCGTGCTTGCTCACCAGAAACGGCCCGGTCAGGTTGACATCCATCCGACGCTGCCACTGTTCAAGGCCCAACGCCTCTATCGGGCCTGTGTGAGGGTCCGCAATGCCAGCATTGTTGATGACGGCATTGAGGCCACCGCCCCAGTGCACCGTTTGGGAAATGATGCCCTTAACATCCGCTTCGCTGGCAACGTTACCCGCCACAAACACGATATCGCCTTTTACGTTGGCAACCAGCTGTTCGCCTGCGGATTGGTCAGTATCACAGAATGCCACTTTCCAGCCCGCCGCCGCCAGGTGCAGCACTATGCCTCGGCCAATTCCCTTCGCGCCTCCTGTCACCAGGACTACCTTCTGCATTGATTCCAAGTCTGCCTCCAACGATTTCGGTTCCGTTACCAATGTTCAGCGGGCTTTGCGCCGGATGGTTTGATTGCCGCATTTTAGCAGCAACTGATTGATACGGTTTTCGCCGAAGGCTGTATCAACAGGTTAGAATGCCCGCCTGCCCACACTACCGGAAACCACCCATGGCCCGCTTTAACGAAATTGGCACCGCAACCATCCCCGGCAACGGTACGCGCTTGCGACTGCTGCAACGCAATGAAGAGTTTTCCATCAAGATTGCCGGCGCCCCGGGTGAACTGATGAACAGCCGGTTACATGGTTCGGAAGATGCTCTCGCCACCCTGGCCTGTGAACGCCTGTGCCATCTGCCTGCGCCACGGATCCTGATTGGCGGGCTGGGCATGGGCTTTACCCTGGCGGCGGCGCTTTCGGCTACAGGTGATAAGGCTCAGGTGACGGTGGCGGAGCTGGTTCCCGAGGTAGAATCCTGGAATCGTGGGCCATTGGGCGCAGCGGCCGGCTACCCCCTGAACGACCCCCGGGCCGTGGTCCACATTGGTGCCGTGGCAGAACTTTTGCGGCAGGGCGATGGCAACTGGGATGCCATTTTGCTGGATGTGGATAACGGTCCGGAAGGCCGTACCCGTAAAGAAAACAACTGGATCTACTCACCGGAAGGCATCGCCGCCGCGCAGAAATCCCTGAGCAACGATGGCATTCTCGCCTACTGGTCGGCCGGCCCGGAACATGCCTTTACCGAACGATTGCGGCGCGCCGGCTTTTCAGTGGAACCCGTTGTTGTGAGAGCCCTGCGTCCAGGTAAAGGCGCCCGTCACACAATCTGGCTGGCCTGGTGATTTGGGGGATGGCGGGCAAGTCATTGTTGTAAGCCCACAGGACCAACACCCAGGTGAAGAGTTGGAGCCAGAGAATCAGGGCATATGGCAAACGCTGGTGCGTTCGCATCTCTGGCTCGGTATCGGTGGTGCAGTCGCAGGCTTTATTGTATTCCTGATACTGAGTGCTGTCGGCGTGGGGTTTATTGCCCAGAATGGCGTGGTTGCCGCAGCTGTTCTTGCGGCGCTCGGCCTGATACTTGGACTGTTGGTGGCTGGAGGCGTTACGCTCCGGCCTGATCACACACCCTATGTTGCCAAAGCGCAGTCAGCTCTGCGGGAGGGTAAGTATGTACTGACCGTGCATGCCTGCAGTTCTGAGCAACTCAAGGAGGCCACCACCGTTCTGAAAAACCGGAACGTCCAGTTAGTGCGCACTATCTGAGCCTTCGCCCCCGGAGCCACGTCGTTGGTGACAGCCAGGCCACGGTGGCCAGTAGCCAGCGGACCAGCAACAACAGTGGCAGCAGTACGAGGAACCATCCTGGTATCTGCACCATCCAGGCCGGCACACCCAGTACCCGGGCAGCGCCGGCGAATACGTCGTTCAGTAAGGCTGGGTGTTTAACAACCACATAGACCAGAGCCACCGCAGCGGGCCACTTTGCGTTGCTAACCATGACTGAAGCCATGCGCCCGGCCCGGGCAAGGCGGGAAGAATAGGCCGCGGAACGGGCGGTGACACTCGAGGCTCTTGCAGTACCTGCTGCCGCCCGACCGGCTTTCAGGAATTTCACCGCGCTGCCAATGATCAGCGCGTCTACGGCGGCCCAGCCGACATCGCCCATGCGAATCGGCTGGTCGGTACGGTACCGGGATTCCAGTGTCCGGATGCCACTGGTGAAGAACTGAGTAACGCCCTCTGTAATCCGCTCCGTCCAGATCCACTCTATGTTATTGCCATCGGCCCCCACCACGAACTGGCCGGTGAAATCCTGCCCTTCTTTATTGGCGAAGTTGACGGCGTACCAGGCTCGCTGCTCCGGAGTCAGGGCTTGCCCGGTGCCTGCCACCCGGTTCACCATTTCAATCGATCCAACCGGGTTCTGATAAAAATGCATCACCGGGGGAATCAGATACTCGCCATGGGCTCGCAGGGCCTGCTGAAATTCCGGTTCTTCGCCAAACAGGTCCATCACAAACCTCGCCCACTCAGGGTATACCTGCAACGCAGCCTGGGCTTTCAGCAACAGCAGACGGTCATCCCGGTAATCAAGCAGCAGCGCCTGCAGGGGCAAGGCTTCGTCCAGCAGCGGTGATTCTGTACCGAATACGTTCTGTGCATGCAGGCGCACCAGCCGTTCTTCAACCGGTTGCGGTTGCAAGCGTACTGACACCAGAACTGCCACAACCAACGCGAAGAGCGCCAGCCACAATATTCGCCGTCTGGGCCGGGAACGGAACAGTGCGGACTCTGTCATTCAGTACTCCTGCAGCAAAACCTCAGTCTACATGGAAAAGCTCCGACATGAAGGCTGACACATGTCAACATCGGTTACAGAAAACAACTCTAGATGGGTATACCCATTGCAAAAAACGGATACCATACCCTTATAACCTCGCTTTCGTCCGACGGCACCTATGGATATCTTCGAGCAGAAACGGCGCATCATCACCACCGCCATTGTTGCGGTTGTCCTCACGGGAATCAGTATTGCCGTGGTGGTCTCCACGCCCCTGATCAATCAGATCCATACCCAGGCCGCAGACGCGGCGAGCCAGGTGGCCGATGCCAAGGCCGAGAACGTTCGGGCGGTTTTCGATCAGCATCAGGATCTGGCCCGACAAACCGCCAGCCGCTCTGAACTGGCGCGGGTTATGGGCGAATTCAAGAGTGGAAACCTGGCACTCGCTGTCTTGCGAACCTTTTCTCGCCCCAGACTTGAAGATGCCGCAAAAAGCATCGATAACCTTGCCGCAATCATTCGATTTGATGCCAGTCGTGACGAAGTCGTGCGCGCCGGGCCCCTGAACGATCAACTACCTGCTGACATGCCTATGCCATCCGGGCTTGATATTCAGTCCTACCCGGTAGGGGCGGATAATGAAGCGAGGCCGTTACTGCACGCCATCGCTCCGATACGCGTGGACGAGCAGATTGTTGGCTATGACCTTCTGCTGTTCGAGCTCTCTCCATTGATTAGCGCTTTTCGCGTGGATGCGGACTCCAGTCTGTGCCTGGTGGATGTAGAAAGAACACGGAGACTGATCTGGGCCGAGGGCAGTCATCAGTTTCAACTGACAACACCCAAAACACTTCGCAATACAAACCTGATGGCATTTATCGACAGTGATAGATGCAAGAAGATAGACAGGGAAGAAATCCACCGGCATCTGGTCGCGGAAAATGCCTGGCAAGGCGAGGTCTGGCTGACCGGGCCAGAGAATGTTCCGTTTCCCAACCTGCTGACGGTTTCGCCGGTACGCAATGCCCGGGGACAAATCCAGCAGCTGATCCTGACTTTCAGCGATATTACGGCGCGGGTGCAGGCGGAAAAACAGATGTTCCGGCTGACACATTTCGACAAACTCACTGGCCTGCCGAATCGAACGGCCCTGGAAACCCACCTGGAACAAGCCATTGAGCAGGCCCGGCGCCAGCATCATCACTTCGCCCTGATGTTCCTGGATCTGGACAAATTCAAACCGGTAAACGACACCATGGGCCACCAGGCTGGCGATGAGCTGTTACGAAATGTCGCGAGAAGGCTCAAGCACAGTATTCGGGCCAATGATGTGGTGGGACGCCGGGGTGGTGATGAGTTCGTGATCATAACCGGGCCATTAACCAACGATGCCGATGCACAGCCCATTGCTCGCAAAATGATCCAGGTGCTGAATGAGCCGTTTCACATTCAGGGCCGGACTGTAAAAATTGGTGCCTCGGTGGGAATCGCCCTGTACCCGGACAACGGCCAGAGTGCTGAGCAACTACTGGCCACCGCCGACAAGGCCATGTATTCCGTGAAAACCAGCGGCCGGAACAACCTGGCGTTTGCCTGAGCGGCAGCGAGTGTCCCGTCTGGCTAATTCCTTAATCTACTGCTTGCCTCTGAGGACTCTGACCAAGGCGCCAGTCTGTAGATGTGGTGGTTCCACATCAAGGACTGGCAACACAGGGCTCAGGGTCCTCAGAGACAAGCCCTCCGGGAGCTTCTGAAAAGCCGAAGAACGTCGTTCTGCTGGCTAGATTTGGAACCACCAAACCTTCACCAGCACGCCTAGCTCTTCGGCTTTTCAGAAGCTCAGTAGGTTAAGGAATTAACCAGACGGGACACTAACTCTGCTCGTACTCCTGCACCAGCTGGTTTAAAAAGTAAATGCCGGCGGAACTGAGGAAATAGCGCCCTGCCCCGGAGCGAAACAGCAGGTTCCGTTTTTCCAGGTAATCCAGCGCTTCGCTCAACCCTTTCTCGAAACGGGCGGCCCGAAGGATATCCTGATACTCCTCATCCGCCCCCAGGTTGGCCAGATCCTGTTCGTTTAAACCGGCTTCCGGTCGCCCCAGATAATCGAGGTCCCGCCCGCTTCGGGCAAAGTAACGGCCGATCAAAAGCAATACCACCTGCACCCGGAAGGCATTTTCGTCGTGCTCTTCGCTTTCATCGTCGCTGCTTTCTTTCAGGAAGAAAAACGCGCCGGTTTCGTTGAACACCAGTTCGCTGCCCAGGTGTTCATAGAAGGTGCGGAAATGCGAAAGATGATTGTATAGCAGGTTGTATAACGGATTGGCCCGCAGTTCGGAACGGTTGGCATCCCATACATCCCGAACGATCACGCGGCCAGCCTGGAATTCCCGGTAGATAGCAGCACTGTGAGCCGGCAGGATCTGCTCAAAGCTGCTGGCTTGTGGTTCGTTCAGGTTGTTTTCTGCATCCCGGGTTTCTACGAAATCAGGCATGTTCTGGCTCTTGTTCGGTGTGGGTCGTAGTGGTTTCTAGGCGGCGTTTTCGGTAAACAAACTGCTCGCTGTCCGGCGCCTGTTCCAGGGTGCGGAAGCGGTTGGTCGTCGTCACCTGCATACCCTCGGGCGGAGAATTAACCAGCCGGTTCAATGCCGCCAGCAGGTCCGGGAAGCGATAGCCCGGAATAAAACCGTCCAGCCGACCATGAAGCTCCCGTACCAGGTCCGCCGTGGGCCGTAGTTCCAGCGTTTCCAGCCACTGGTACAGCTGGTTGATGCGCTGAACGTTGATGCGGCTTTCGCGGCCGCTGCCGTCTACTTGCTCCAGCACTGGCACGTCCGCTTTCCGGCGCAGGTCGCTCAGGCGCAGATCCAGCTCGCTGAACAGCAACTGGTAGTAACTGGACGACTGGCCAAAGGCGTAGTGTTTCGGCCGCTGCTGCGCCCGCAAACCCACCAGAAAGCCCGTGCTGCGGGCAAAATCGCCGCCTTCCAGCCATTTGCGGCGCAGGCTCAGGGTTTCGGTGTCGTCTTTGAGCGCACGCAGCTTGCCGTAGAAATGCTCCATGGCGTTGTACTGGGCCATGCCCCGGCGAGTTTTGCGCAGGAAGTGTTCCACCTCCTGGGCGACGGCCTGGATGGGCTTGTACAGGGCGTTCAGGCTGATAGACGAACGGAACAACTGATCCGCCAGGCTGTGGTCGTCATGGCTCTCCAGCAGCCGCACCATGGCTTCCAGGGTTTCGAACAGGTTGCTGCCATCTGGCAGG
>JAJUKC010000002.1 GCA_029264995.1 Marinobacter sp.
AAGTTTGCCGTTCACCTTCACCAGCATGTTCTTCATCTTTTTCTGAACCAGGCACTGGGTAGCCAGAACGTGCTCAACTTCCGAGGTACCGATACCGTGGGCCAGGCAACCAAAGGCGCCGTGAGTAGAGGTATGGGAATCACCACACACAATACTCATGCCCGGCAAGGTTGCACCCTGCTCCGGCCCGATCACGTGCACGATGCCCTGGCGCTGGTCCTTGATCTTGAATTCCAGGATCCCGAATTCGTCGCAGTTCTTGTCCAGCGTCTCCACCTGGGTGCGGGACACCGGATCCACAATGCCGTCGATGCCCCGGTCACGATCGGTGGTCGGTACGTTATGGTCCGGTGTCGCGATGTTGGCATCAATCCGCCAGGGCTTGCGGCCAGCCAGACGAAGGCCCTCAAAGGCCTGAGGTGATGTCACTTCGTGCAACAATTGACGATCAATGTAAATCAACGCAGAACCATCGTCCCGCTGCTTGACCAAATGGTCGTCCCACAATTTGTCGTATAAGGTCTTGCCCGCCATGATTCTCTCTCACTCTCTGGGGGTTTCTGTTTCTGCTTCGAATGGTGACATCATACCCCTGCATCACGAATAACCTCAATTCATGTTTTTTATGCTTTGCATTCCCATCAGGCATGAATTTAAAATTACCAAAGGACAGCGATCAGCTCGAACGAATTCACCCAAGCCTGGTGCCAGGCACAACTGGGTGGAAAGGGTTTTCAAAACACGCCCACGAGTACGTCCCTGTAGGCTCGTTTCGGGCCGTCCATGGCCCTCAACGGTTTTGAAAACCCTTTCCACCCAGTCGTGCCCCAGACAATGGTCGGGGTTTCCCATAACCAATTATTCGATCTGCTGTAGCCCAAAGTTCGAGTTCCGGCTTGTGGGGCACCTTTCCAAAAATGTCGGAGGCCATGGATGGCCGGAGAGAAGCGCACACGGACGTGCTTGTAGCGGTTTTTTGGAAAGGTGCCCCGCAAGCCGGGACCTGCACCAAGGCATCGGAACACTCCGATCAAAGATGGGCACAGAAAATGGACGCAAACTCCTTAAAAGCATTCTTGACCATAGTCGACCAAGGCTCCTTCTCGGAAGCCGCCGAGACCCTGCACCTGACGCAGCCAGCCATCAGCAAACGCCTGGCCGCCCTCGAAACCCAACTGGACACCCGACTGATCGACCGCAGCAAGCGGGAAATCCGCCTGACCGAAGCCGGCACAAGGCTCCTCCCCCATGCCCGCAAAATCCTCGACGAAATCCACAACGCACGCATGGCCCTGACCACCAGCGCCGACAGCATCGAAGGCGAACTCCACGCCATCGCCAGTCACCACATCGGCCTGCACCACCTGCCCAACTGGCTGCGCCGCTACCGTCGGGAATACCCTCAAGTGGATCTGCATCTGCAATTCATGGAATCCGATGCCGCCTACGACCAGATGAACAAACGCAACGCAGAACTGGCCTTTGTGACCCTCAGCGACAGCATGAATCCGGAATTCTCCATCCTTGCCCAGTGGCCAGACCCAATGGCCTTCGTGGTTGGGAAAGAACACCCTCTCGCAACACTGGCGAGCCCTTCACTTTCTGACCTCGCTCCACACCCGGCGCTGCTACCGGATACCAGTACCGCCACCTACCGGGTGGTCAGCCGTCTGTTCCTGGAAGCCAACCTAACCCTGAAACCCCTCATGCCAACCAACTATCTGGAAACCATCAAAATGATGGTAAGCGTTGGCCTTGCGTGGACCATTTTACCGGTCAGCATGCTCGATAACAGCCTGAAAGTGCTTGAAGTGCCCCACCCTGTTACCCGGGTTCTGGGTGCCGTGGCGCTCTCCCGCCGACAACTGGGTAGTGCCGCCCAGGCATTGCTGCAGATAGTAGAAGAGGAAGAAACGCGACCAGAGTCCAGTCAATGATCGTGCTGGGGCTGAGGTGGCGGCTGCAAACCCCGCCAGGTTACGATAATCGCAAGGGCCATCGCGGCGGCACCACCCCAGAACGCCGCGGAGGTACTGAAACCATCCACCAGGAAACCGGATAACCATGCACCGAGCGCTCCGCCGGCGCCGAAAGTCAGGCCACTGTATAGAGCCTGACCCTGGCCATGATGGTGCTTACCGAAAAAGCCCTGAATGTATTGGACGGATACGGCATGCAACGCGCCGTAAGAAGCCGCATGCAGCAGCTGGGCAAAGATCAGTACCGGCAATACCGACGTCAGCTCGGCGATCAGACCCCAGCGGATCATTGTCAGTACCAGCGCCCCCAGCACCACCTGCCGTACACTAAAACGCCGGGATAGCCTGTGCATAACCAGAAACAAGCCTATCTCTGCGATGACTCCGAGTGACCACAGTAACCCGATGGCCAGTTTCCCGTACCCATGTTGTTCCAGGTGGATACTGAAGAAGGTGTAGTAGGCACCATGTGATACCTGAAGCAGAAAATTCATCGCGAAAAAAGCGATCACAGCCGGATGAGTGACAATTGCTTTGAGGCTACCGACAGGTGCAGATTGCTGCTTGCGCTCGCCACGCTCGGAAGGCACCAGAAATGCCGAGACGGCAATCCCTGCAAATACCGGCAATAACAGCCACGGCAAGTACTGAATCTCCACCAGTTCCAGTAGCCCGCCGACCAGAGCCACTGCGCCGATAAATCCTACAGAGCCCCAAAGACGAACCTTGCCGTACTTGTCTCGATGCTTGCCGAGTACCCGCAGGGTAATGACTTCATACAGCGGCAAAATGGCGTTCCAGAAAAAGGTGAACACCAGCATGACCAGCAACAGACCGTAGAAACCGGGTTCCAGAAACACGCCGGCGAAAAACAGCGAGCCGAAAATAGCACCAAATCGTACCAGGCGGACCCGCTGGCCGGTCCGGTCACCGATGTAACCCCAAACGCTGGGTGCGACGATCTTGGTAAGCTGGATGGTCGCCATCAGTGTGGCGATCTGAAGATAGGAGTAGCCCTGGCCCTCAAGATAAAGAGACCAATAGGGCAAAAGCCCTCCAAGGAGGGCGAAAAACCAGAAATAGAGGTTCGACAGCCGCCAGTAGATGGTAGCGCCTCCCCGAAATCAGAGCTGGCCGAGGACCGGCGTGGTGACTTCAACATCGCCGTTCTGGCCGCGATGGCGCAGGTAGTGATCCATCAGGACGATGGCCATCATGGCCTCGGCGATGGGCGTTGCGCGGATACCTACGCAGGGGTCGTGACGACCAGTGGTGATCACCTCCACCGGGTTGCCGTCTACATCAATGCCCTTGCCGGGCAGGCGCAAGCTTGATGTTGGCTTAAGTGCAATGCTGGCAACAATCGGCTGGCCAGAGGAAATGCCGCCCAGTACGCCACCGGCATTGTTGGAAAGAAAGCCTTCCGGCGTCATCTCATCCCGGTGCTCCGTTCCTTTCTGCTCAATGCAATCGAAACCGGCACCGATCTCCACACCCTTGACCGCGTTAATGCTCATCAGAGCGTGGGCAAGATCGGCATCCAGACGATCAAAAATCGGCTCACCGAGGCCTGGAGGAACCCCCTCCGCAACCACGTTGATACGGGCGCCAATGGAATCCCCTTCTTTGCGCAAAGCGTCCATGTAGGCTTCCATCTCGGAGACCTTGTCTGCATCCGGACAAAAGAAGGGATTCTGGTGAACCTGATCCCAATCCAGCTTATCTGACTTGATCGGTCCTAACTGGGAAAGATAACCCCGCACTTTGATCCCGAGACGCTGCTCAAGAAACTTCCGGGCGACAGCGCCAGCAGCAACCCGCATGGCGGTTTCCCTGGCGGAAGAGCGGCCACCACCACGATAATCCCGGGCACCATACTTGTGGTGATAGGTGTAGTCCGCGTGGGCCGGGCGGAACTGGGCAGCGATCTTGGAATAGTCCTTGGAGCGCTGATCCGTGTTCTCGATAATCAGACCAATCGGTGTACCCGTGGTTTTGCCTTCAAACACGCCAGACAGAATCCTAACCTCGTCCGCCTCACGACGCTGTGTCGTATGCCGGGAAGTACCGGGTTTGCGGCGATCCAGATCCCGCTGCATATCTTCTTCTGACAGCTCCAGGCCCGGAGGGCAACCGTCGATAATGCAGCCCAGGGCCGCGCCGTGACTCTCACCAAAGGTGGTGACGGTAAACAGCTTTCCGAATGTATTTCCCGACATAATTCAGCACTTTATACAGGTTTTGTAATTTAAACTCTTAGCTTCTTCGGGCCTGCCATTCACGCAGATCCCGGGCAGTGACCAGGAATACCCCATCACCACCGTTCTCGAATTCCAGCCAGGTTAACGGCAAATCCGGATAGGCATCATCCATGGCACCCCAGGAATTGCCAACCTCCACAATCAGGAGTCCGTCGTCGGTCAGGTAATCGGCGGCCTGGGCTACTATACGGTGCGCAATGTCCAGCCCATCGTCTCCGGCGGCCAGGCCCAGTTCGGGCTCATGGTGATACTCGGCCGGCATGTCTGCCAGGTCTTCCGCATCCACATAAGGCGGATTGCTGACAATCACATCGTATCGGCCTTCAAGGTTGTCGAAAACATCGGACTGAATCGCTCGCACCCGGCCCTCCAGTCCATGTAGTTCAATGTTGGACTCAGCTACGGCGAGGGCATCCGCGGAAATATCAGAGAGATCCACTTCCGCCTCGTCAAAAACCGTCGCCGCGCCAATACCGATACAGCCGCTGCCGGTACACAGATCCAGGATTCGTTGAACCTGCGTGGTGCCCAACCAGGGCTGAAGGCCGTTCTCCAGCAGTTCGCCAATCGGCGAACGGGGAACCAGAACGCGTTCATCAACGTTGAACGGCATCCCCATGAACCAGGCTTCACCAAGCAGGTAGGCAATCGGAATACGCTCGTTGACCCGACGCTCCACCCGCTCGAGAATCAGTTCCCGCTCTGAACGGGTCAGTCGCGCATCCAGAAACAGATTGTTGTTTTCCAGTGGTAGATGCAGGCTGCGCAATACCAGCTGAACGGCCTCATCCCAGACGTTGTCGGTGCCGTGACCAAAGTAAATCGGCGAAGCCGCAAAACGGGAGACCGTGAACCGGAGCAGGTCTCGGATGGTGTGCAGGTCGTCAACGGGACTGGTCAAAACTTCGCTTCCTGGTCTGGCTAATGGTGCGCGGCATTATACGCGCATTGCGGCGCGGGCTGCAGCTCTTGTATCTCAGAGAGCCAGCGGGCCGGAGCTGCTGCGACTCTGCTCAAACCGATCCAGGGCGGCCAACATCCGTTCCCGGCCCAGCTGTATCAGCTCGGGGGCTTTGTGATAGTCGTAGCTTCTGCAGGCATTCTTGGGAATATTAACCAACAGATCCGGCGGATAGCCGGCAATCTTGTACTGCACCAACGCGCTTTGCATGGTCTCGATGGTCAGGTTCATCACATCAAATTTGCCAATGCCCAGCTTGTCCCAGTCAATAGTCTCATGCTCGTCACGATGCCTGGATCGCCCCGGTTCGTCTTCGCGCTTTTTCTCGGGCGCCGCTTTTTTCGCCATTTCCCGGCTTATCTTCTGTTCTGGCGACTCGCTGCTTTCGGTTTTTCGCGAGCCCAGTGTTTTCAGTGTATCCCAATCAAACCAACGGGAGGCCTTTTCACGAATGGCATCGACCCATTCTTCCATATCACTGCCGGATTCTTCGGGCGCAAATGCGGCGTCTGGAATTCGCCTGGGCTGCTCGTCCTCACCGCTCAGGTTAACGGCCATCACCAGGTCTGCGTGGGCCGAGATGGTGGGAATAATGGGTAACGGATTGAGAAGCGCGCCATCTACCAGTACACGGCCGTTCAAAACCAGTGGCGTCACCACACTGGGTATGGCAATGGAGGCGCGGATGGCCTGGTCCAGCGGGCCTTCCTGAAACCAGATTTCCTTGTGGGCCAGCAGATCGGTTGCCACGGCGGTGTAAGCAATGGGCAGATCCTCAATGCGGGTATCGCCCAGAATATCCCGCACCACCGAAAAGACTTTCTCTCCACGAATAGCGCCGACAGAAGTGAAGGTCACATCCAGCAACCGCAAGACATCGAACTGGCCGAGCCCGGTAACCCAGTCCTTGTAGTCTTTCATCTTGCCGGCACCATACATGCCGCCGATAAGCGCACCCATGGAACAGCCGGAAATAGCAACAATCTCGTACCCCCGCTCCTGCAGGACTTCAATCGCGCCAATATGGGCGTACCCACGCGCCCCACCGCTCCCAAGAGTCAGCGCAACGGTTTTGCCCTTGCCCGGCAACGGCTCCATGCGTTCGGTGCTGGCCGGTGCTGATGCCGGGGATATACCAGAACTGCTCACCACCGACGTGACGCCGTCCTGTGCGGCTGCCGTTCTTCCAGAAGCCTCCTTTTCCGGGTTGTCCTTCTCTGCCATTTCCTTACCTCTTGATAACCAGCACTTCGACCCGGTTACCCTGCCGGGCCGGGTCATTCATCTGGACGGCCGGCCCAACCGGAACAATGCGTATCTGACTTCCCGATATCCCCGATTTACCCAGCAAGGCAGCCAGGCTTTCCGCCGCAGCGCGGGAACGTTCCAAAGCTGCCTCGAGCGACTCACCCTGTTCGAGATCGGTGAACGAGGCCAGCACCACTTCGGCATCATCGCGAGCCCAGTCATTCAGGGTTCGCCGATCATCCGCTGACCACTCAAAACGAAACGTCACTCCGCCGGACCAGGGGATCACCAACGGCCCCTGAATCGGGCCAGCTCCAATGGTATACCCGGGAATGGCCGCACCGAAACCAACATTCAGATGCTCAACCCAGACATACTCCCTCAGGTTACCTCTTGTCACGGTGTAGACAAGGGTCAACCACTGCTGTCCGTCCTCTGCCGTTGTCGCCGCAACCAGGTAATCCTGGGTGGCGTCCCGCCCCAGAAGGCGGGATTGCTGGAAAATCTGGTTGGCCCAGACATTACTGCGGCCACAGGCGATGCCGGCACACTCAAACAGAATTTTCGCACCACCGGCAGACAGCTGCTGGTAGTAATGGGCCCGCGCAGCCTGACGATTCGCATCCCTGGAAATTTCAAACAGCTGGCCCTGCCCCTGCACCGGCAAACGAGCCATGGTCTCGGAGCGGATTTCACCACGAATTTCCCTAACCGGACTAAAAAGCACCAGATGGCCAGCGGACTGAATTTCGACCGTGGATTCAAGCGTTGACTGCGGAAAAGGGGCTGGCGCTTCTTGAGGCCACGCCGCCATTGCAGGTTTGATGAAACATAACAACATGAGGCCGGCCAGCGCACCGACCGTCGAAGAAAAACCACGATCAGCCATGTAAGAGGAACCTGTTAATCGCTTCGGCAACGGGAGTGACCTCACCGTCAAGATGACAATGATGCCCACCGGGCACATCGACTGTTTCAAGGTTGGGAACCAGGTCGGCACGGCTGTCGAGCCCGCTGCGGGAAACCAGCAACCCTTCTTCTGCCCTTACGAATAAAGTGGGGGTCTGGATGGCAGACAAAGACGCCCTCACCTGTTCTTCGGTCATCATCAGCGGTGTCGGATGCCGTAATCTGGCATCCGTGCGCCATATGAACCCACCAGCTTCCGTGCGCATGTTCCTGGGCACCAGCGTTCTTGCCGCCTCGGGACTGAGAGGGCTCAGCCCGCCCTCCCGGATTCGGGCCGCGCTCTGAACGTCCGGATAGACCGCCGGGGCAGCAGAACCGGCCCTGCGTTTCTGTAATGCCCGCCGCAACTGGGGGATAGTCTCACGGGCTGGCCGACTGAGAGCTCCCAGACTGTCAATCATCACCAATCTACGCACCCGTTCGGGGAATGCGGCGGCGTAGAGTGCGCAGACAATCCCGCCGAGAGAATGCCCCACAAGATCCAGAGGGTAACGTTCGCTTTCAGGAAAATGCCGTTCCACGAGTTCGGAAAGATCGCCGACGTAGTCCATCAGCCAATAGCTGTAACCCGGCGGCCGGTGGCCCGAGTGTCCGTGCCCTGCCATATCCACCGCATGTACCGTGGTGTTCTCGGCCAACAACGGCGCCAGTCGGGCAAAGGACATGGCGTTGTCGAGCCAGCCGTGCAGAAGGATAGCCGGTGGTCGAGAGCTTTCCTCGCTGGAGTTCGGCCAGGTCAGACCCGAAAGAGTTATGTTATCCAGGGGCCAGTGCATTTCATGGCAACCGGCCTGTGGTTCTGGAACGCTACCGGGTAACGAGGTCTCCGTCATTCGGTAGCGGCCTTACATGGTGTGGGTGGGACGATCGGAACTCAGTGAGCCAGCCAGGTAGGATTCAATCTTGGTGCGGGCAGTTTCGTCATCGCCATTGAACTGGACGCCGATACCTGCGGCACGGTTTCCCTGAGCGCCCTTGGGGGTAATCCAGATGACCTTGCCAGCAACTGGAATTTTCTCCGGCTCATCCATCAGGTTAAGCAGCAGAAATACCTCATCGCCCAACTGATATTGCTTCTGAGTAGGAATAAACAGGCCTCCCTGACGGATATAGGGCATGTACGCCGCATAGAGAACCGCCTTGTCCTTGATCGTCAGGGTTAGAATACCGCTGCGTGCTCCGAATCCGGGCCCCATATCAAATACCTTTTACGCAAATTTACTGATATTTCGCAATGATAGCAGTTGAACCTGAACAACGCTCACGTTGTCTGCCGCTTCCGGGGCATCAACTCCCGCCAGGCCAGTAGAAGCTGGGTGGCTTCAAGCTCCGGGCTGGCATTATATACGCCCGCGCTCCGGCTTTCCCGAACCCGGTCCAGCAACTGATGAGCGCGCCACGGCGGGTTGGACCTGGCCAGGTAACTCAACATATCTGCCGCCTCCGGGTCCTGAACCTCGCCCCCGGCACTGCACCGAGCCAGGTCGGCAGCCCAGCTTTCAAACAACCATAATGTATCGTCCAGCCCCAGCGTTTTGAAGCGGCGGGCGGCATCCCCCACCGTCATCTGGCCTTTCATGAACTGCCGAAATGCTTCAAAAGCTTCATCCCTCTGTGGAAGAAACTCACCGGTGGCATACTCCAGCGCCAGCCTGGGGGCGTTCCCCGCCAGCATCAGGCTTTTGGCCAGGGTTTCCGGCAACGGGCGGGCTGATTCCTCTAATTCTCTTACCCGGGCAGCCAGCCATCGCCCGGCATCCTCGGTATCCGGTAACGGTATGGTCAGGGCCTGGCAGCGGGATCGTATGGTGGGAAGTACCGGCCGCCCGCTTTCCTGAAGCAGCAACAGAGTCACATCCGGCAAGGGCTCTTCCAGGGTTTTCAGCAGGGCATTGGCGGCGTTTATGTTGAGCTGATCCGCCCTGTCGACAATGGCCACCTTACGGTGCGCAACCTGGGGCGACGCCACGGCAAACGTCGAAAGCGCGCGAATCTGATCCACCTTTACCATCCGGGACTTCTCCGGCGCATACACACGGACATCAGGATGACTGTTCGCCGCAATCAACTGACACTGGCGGCACTGACCACAGGGTACCGGTGCTCCGATGTCGAGTCCGACCGGCTGGTCGCACAATAGCAACCCCGCAACGGCTTCTGCCCAAGCCCTTTTCCCGACACCCTGCTCACCAACCACCAGCAGAGCATGAGGCAGGCGGTCCTGAGCAAGGCGCTGTTGTACCGCTGTCCAGGCGCGGCCGAGCCAGGGCATGTCCTTCGCGATATCAGTCATGTCGGGGCATCCGTGAAGCGGGTTCAGATTTACGGCGAAGCTGTCGTTTCATCGTTTTCAATAGCCGGGTAAGCCTGCGCGCTTCGTGCGCGGAAGCTTCCTGAGTTGAGACCGTATAGTAATGGCTGTTTACCGCCCGGGCAAAAAGACGGGCGGACGATTCAACTTCCGGGCGCGCCTCCGACAGGCGTTCTGCCAGTGTCGCCGGGGTTTCACCGGTACGGACTGGCACTCCCACCTGCTCACACAGCCGATGCCAGGCCACAACTACCCGGCCGAAAGCATCCTTGCGGGCGCCCCGGCGAACCGACAGAGCCGAGACAACACCTGCAATGAGCAGTGCAGCACCAACCACGCCAGCCGTCAGGTAACCCAGCTCCTTGAGCCCGAAACCACCTGGCAACCGGGACATCAGATCCATCTGGCTCTGGCCCTGGTAACCCACCACCCAACGCTGCCAATTATAATTGATGCGATCGAGCTGGAGCGACGCCCATTGCAGAACCGCGATATCGCCGTAACGTTGGGGCGAAGTCAGATCATTTTCCAGGAAAGAGCCCTCATCGGCGACTGCATCCCGCAAGCCAGATTCGATGCGGCTTGGCGCAATGGCAGCTGTCGGGTCCACCCTCACCCAGCCCTGGCCTTCCAGCCAGACCTCCACCCAGGCGTGGGCATCGTACTGACGGACAATAAGGTAATCCCCACCAGCCCCGGCGTCGCCGCCCTGGTAACCAACAACAATTCGGGCCGGTATCCCGGCTGCCCGGAAGACAAAGGCTGCAGCGCCGGCATAGTGAGCACAAAAGCCCCGTTTTTCATCAAACAACAGCGCATCGATACCATCATCCGGCATGGTGGGGGGGCGCAACGTATAAAAGTAGGCTTGCTCCCGAAAACGCCGGAGCAACGTGTTGACGACCTCGGAATGGGACAGGCCTGCAGACATTTCGCGCGCCAGCTCCCTGGCCCGGGGGTTGCCGGACGAAGGAAGCTGGAGATAGCGCCGCGCTTCTGCCGGGGAAAGGGCCTCAGCCGGCGCTGGCTCAGAGGAAACCTGGGCCAGACGATAACGCACCGGGCTGTCGGCCGGGCGCTGAAACCGGAACAAATCCTCCGGCGTGCTTACCACGTTGCCCGAGACCGCTACCGAATTCTCCAGAGAGAACGCCCAGCGCTCATCTGTCGGCTCCATCAGGATATCGTATTCATTACTTTGCAACGGCCCGACGCCGCCATCGTTGTCTACTCTTGCGGGTCGCCGAAAACCATCGGAGTCCCTCTGACGCCAGGTTTCGTCGTCCAGATAGTCGAGGATCAAACCCCGCCAGTAACGCTCCCGATACGGCGGCGACTCGCCCCCGAAAGTTACCCTGAACGCCCTTTCACTGCTCTGGGCCAAATTGGAAATATCACCCGGGCGCATAGTGTCGGAAATGCCGCTGCGGGCCTCTCCAGAAACCAGTGGCACACTCCAGAGCGGCGCCATGCGCGGAAAAAACACGAAAAGCAGCACAACCACCGGAAGGGTTTTCAGCACCAGTAAACCCAGGCGCTTCCAGCCAGCCCTCAGGCTCCCGGGAAGATCAGGCGCGTTAAGAATCTGCAGGCCCACCATCAGGCAGCCAATAGCCGCGAAGGTCAGTAACGCCCAGGCAATGTCCTGCTTGAACAGGAAGTTCACGGCCGCGAGATAAACCTGAATAAAGAAAAGCACATAGAAATCCCGGGCGGAGCGGGTTTCGAGCCATTTCAACCCAACGGCCAATACGAAGAACGAGGCGGCGGTATCCACTGTGAAGCGGCCCTGCACGGTGGCCACGTAGACGCCAATCAGAGCCACCATGATTCCGGTACGCAGCAACCGCCCTGGCAGTTTTACCCGGCCCTTTTGCGCCAACCAGCGCCAACCCGCCAGTACTGCACAGGCTGCAATGAGCCACCAAGGCAGCCGGTCCCACTGGGGAACCAGAAGCAGCGCAAAACTGGCAATCAACCACAATAGCGCGTTACCGGGGATGGCTTCGATCGGTGCCTGTTCTGCCGGTTTTGCGGAGAAAACTCTGGCCATGATCGTGCTCATGCCGACACTCCCGCTTTCCCATTCTCGGCCTGACGGGTACCAAAAGGCTGACCATCAGGATCCCTCGGCGGTTGCTCGCCCCACACCGCAAGCGCGCGCAGACAACGTTCTCCATGCAGTGAACCACTGTCCGGCTCAATGGTATCGCCGGGCAAACTGAGACCAAACCTTGCGTTCTTCTGAACCCGGTCTGCCACCATCCAGGCCAGATAACTCAGCCGCAACTCGGTATCAACACCCGGAAAGGCATGAAAATCCAGCCAGTGCGGACTGCCCTGCTCACCCTGCCAGTCAGCCACAATCATCTGACCCGTGCGTGCAAAGCGTTTCCACATAACCCGCTGGCTCATATCGCCTTCACGCCAGGGACGAAGATCGGCATTGTCCTGGCCGGACACGGGCGCAGACGAAGCGGCTTCGCTACCATCGTGAACAGTTCCGGCGGTATCCGGTGCGGGTAAGGGCCTGGGAAACGCTACTCCGGAAGACGCCGGACGCAACCAGGACCAGGCCTTTAACAGCCCGAACGGAAAACGGGTTTCGATACGGATCCGGTCCGGGCGAAGATAGCCGCGATAAGCTGACGGCACCGGCAGTACCACATCCCGGGATTCACCGAGGGAAACGTGCACGCCCTCAACCGATGAATCCTCGACTGACAGGACAAGACCGAGGCCAGCATCCTTACCTGCGGTGACTCGCAGTAAAAACGGAACGTCGTCGCCCGCGCGGCCCTCACCGGGCCGGACCAGAGCAACGGAAAGACCTGAAAGATTTCTGTGGGTCTGGTGCATAGCCCCCACAAACAGGGCGCCGAGAAGAAACGTGAGCAGGTAGATAAGACTGTTCTGGTAGTTGATCCCGGTAATCAGCATGATCAACAGCAACAAGCCATACACCACTCCAGCCGCCGTAGGCAGAATAAAAATGTTCTTCTGGCTGAGAATCTGGCTGTCGGCTCTTGGAATGCGACGATTGATCCATCGTCGCCAACGGGTGTTTAAAGAATTTCGCATCATGCTCCTGCGACTGGATTCAGGCCTATAAGTTCACGGAATGTGGCTTCAAGCAACCCGAACATAAAACCATAAAAGTCATGGTTCCTTAAATATTTACCCCTGGGCACCGGATTCTGATCACACACCAGGCACTTTACGGTTGAAAAACTGTCGGACAAACCGAATACTCAAAAGTAATAGTATGAAGCGTATTGACTGAAGCCGTACACTCAGCAGCGCCTCTTTTGAACCGATTCAGCATGAGGCAATCCCAAATGCGTCGCACACTGCTTGCAGCCGCAATCACGGCCACCACTCTCACACCGGCCTGGGCCGGCGTGCAAACCATGACCTCCGACGAGATGGTAGAAACCTACGTGGAGGATTCCGCCGTTATTGTTGTCCCGCGCCAACAACAGAAGTCAGAGGCGGATCGGGAAAAGATCATCCGCGCCCTCACCATCTCGCCAGGTGAGCCTGTTCTGAGCGAAGCTGAAGAGGAAGCGTATCGGGAAGCTCTTCAGCGCTATCTTGATGAGGGCAAGAAAGATGCGCTGTCCGATGCCGAAGAGGAATTCCTGCGCAGAGCCCTGCTGCTTCCGGTCGACGAACTGGCCAGAGCACAGCCACCTGCGGACTTCACCCCGAGAACACTGCCCATTATCTTTGGTCAGCAACCGGAAATTCCGGACGCCCCCTTCACCCAGACTTTCCTGAATGATCAGTTGGGCATTGGCTTCGATGGCCAGAATCTGAATTTCAGTATCGGCAATCCGCCGGGCATTGATCAGATCCAGATCCCGGAAGCCATAAACGAAGGCCCTATTACGCTGACGCCGCGACCAGGCGGCGGGTTTGATCTTTCCATTCAGGTGCCCGATCAGTAATTGCCCCACCCCTGAAACGAAAAGCGGCGACCAGAACGGTCGCCGCTTTTTTGTCTGCTGATTCGGTCAGACAAAAAAACGCCCCGCAGCGCGGGGCGTTATCACCATTTTACGGTGTCAGGTCAACTTACTGGTGACCGTATACCTTCATGGTGGTGTTGGTCACAGCCAGGTTGTCCACTCGGAAGGAACCGATGGACTCACCGCCGATCTCAACCGCGCCTACACCGATGTCAGCTACGAAGGAAGGAATGCTGATTTCCAGAGCGTCGCCACCAGTAGCGGCAGAAGTGCCCTTGCCAACAGTGATCTGTGCCTGGGCAAACATGCTCGCTGCGTCAACAGCGCCGCCATTCTCGTAGTAGGTAGCACCGTAAACGGTCAGGTCACGCACGTTAACACCCAGGAAGTCCACGTCCATATCCATATCAGTCACGTTGAAGCCAACGTTCATGATCAGGTCGTCAGTGGCGGTATCCACACGGATGTTCAGCAGGCCGAGGTTACCCTCGATACC
This sequence comes from Marinobacter sp., assembly GCA_029264995.1. Classification (GTDB taxonomy): domain Bacteria; phylum Pseudomonadota; class Gammaproteobacteria; order Pseudomonadales; family Oleiphilaceae; genus Marinobacter. The sequence goes on from JAJUKC010000002.1 coordinate 14,197, forward strand.
GATGTTGCTGGCCAGCAGAGTGGAGTCGCCGCTGCCGTCAGTGGCGTTCAGAGAGGCAGAGCCAACAGCCACGGCGAAGTCGATCGGAGCGCCAGAGATGCTGTGAACATCAATCACGGCATCGCCGTCTGCTTCAACATCGATGTCAATCAGCAGGTCGTCCAGCATGCCGGAAACGCCGGTTACAACACCGTTGGCATCACGCTCTACAGAGCCACCACCGATGAAGATATCGTTGACTGCCAGGTAACCTTCGTCAGTGTAGCGGAACTCACCGATGGAAACTTCGGTTTCCAGCTCGATGGTCACACCGGCCTGACCGGTAACGTTGCCCATAGTGGTGTCGTCAAGCGCCTTCAGGTCGGCTTGAGCGGCAAAAGGAGCTGCAGCAACGGCTGTTGCCAGTGCAATTTTTTTCAGGCCTTTCATAACGTTCTCCTAATTGGAACAGTTTGTTGTTATTTCCATGTCATGCAGACTGTTTGGTGTACTTTTGTATCTGCACGGATACAGAGTACTGCAGAGGTAACTGAATGTTCCGTGACCACCTTCACGTAATCGATACTTGGATTGTCGGACAAGTAGGCGCTATTCAGCCGACTCCTCATCAATATTGATATTGAAGATCTTGTTATCCATCTCCACAACAATCTGCTCGCCAAAACGGGCTTTTCCATCCTCAACGGTAAAAGGCACCAGCTGGGCCAGCGTCGGGCCGAAGATATGCTCCATCTCGACCACTAATACCCGATCCGCTTCAGACTCTTTATTCGGATTGGCTGTAGTGTAGAAGACGGCCGTCGCACCAATTTTGCCCTTCTTGACCAGCGCGATCAGCGAGCGTCGGAGCACCTCCAATGCGACATCCGCCGGCATTTCCTCGATCTGCTTGATACGAATCGTCTTGGCTTTGTCTCCGGTGTCGGTCACCACAGCGAACGGCTTGACTCCGCCAGACACCACGATCCTGTCCTCCAGATCATCGACACCCTTCTGGTACATCCGCTCAAACTGCTCCTGGATCATCTTCTTGATTTCAGTTTCAGACGGCTGCTGCGCATTGGCGTATCCCGGCACCATCAGCACCGGAACAAGAAACATCAGAAAGGTCATCAAACGGGATTTTAGCTGTGTCATACCTACTCCACTTTCCTCAAAAAGCTCGCGCAACAGGAGCGCACGGCTTTCACATTGTTTTTATGCTGGGGGTGCCCTGCTATCTCGGTTAGAATAGCCACCGGCTTTTTCTCCCCGTCCGAACAGGACGCTATTTCATTAGATCAGTGCCGCCGCAAACGCTACAACGCTGTTTTTGTGGCCTGTTTATCATTTCAGCAAGATTCCGGAGGACCATTGGGCCGGGCAACAACGCGGGAACTTACCCGGGCGACCTACCGCCAGCTTATGATGCATGCCTGCCGGGCATCCGATTTCGTTTTTCTTGGTAGCACAGGCGATAGCTCCCGTCGCGGCACCTTATGTGGCTTCTCAGCCATGGCCGTGTGCTCGAAGGAACTCACTGGTGATAGTACGCCCCCCATTGATACCGCCAGTCTCGCCCGGGAAATGGAAGAGCTTGCCGCGCCTTTTCAGGTCGAGCACGGCACACACCAGAGTCATATCGCCGGCGGCTGGATCGGGTATCTCAGTTACGAACTGGGCTACGCCCGGGAGCGGCGGCTGGCGCAACTGACCCACGCCTCCACCGTTCCGTTAATGCACGCCGGGCTCTATCTCTGGACCGCAAGTTTTAACCGAAATAGCGGTCGCTACTGTCTCTGGATTCACCCGGCATGCCCTGCTCCAATTCGGGATCAGATTGAAGAATGGCTTTCGGCCCCGGCAAACCACCAGATGCACTGGCACATGGAAGCCCCGTTTGCGCCGGCGCAAACGCCAGGAGAATTCAAATCGGGTGTCGAAGCCATCAAGCGCTACATAGAAGCAGGCGATTGTTATCAGGCCAACCTGTCCCAGGCATTCTCTGGCAAATTCTGCGGCCATCCATGGCTCGCCTTCGAGAAGCTCACGGAAGCCAACCCGACGCCCTACAGCGCCTTCCTGAGAGCCGGAGACGACTCGATTCTCTCCATATCGCCCGAGCGGTTTCTGAAAATAGATCAGGGTGTAGTCGAGACCAGCCCCATCAAAGGTACACGCCCCCGGGGCTCGTCGCCGGAATCCGATATCAATTTGGCGAATGAACTTCAGGCATCCGAGAAAGACCGTGCCGAGAACCTGATGATTGTGGATCTGTTGCGGAACGATCTCAGCCTCCACGCTGAGGCCGGAAGCGTGCAGGTTGAGCAGCTGTTTGCCCTGGAGTCCTACGCCAACGTCCACCACCTGGTCAGCCATATCAAGGCCAGGTTAAAACCGGGAATCAGCCCGCTTCAGGCGTTGTTTGATGCCTTTCCTGGCGGCTCCATCACGGGTGCTCCGAAAATCCGGGCGATGGAAATCATTCGGGAGCTAGAGCCGCACTGGCGCGGGCCCTATTGCGGGTCTGTCTTCTATTACGGACTTGATGGCCGGCTGGACAGCAACATCGCAATACGAACCCTGCTGTGCGAGTCCAGCGGTACGATTCGTTGTTGGGGGGGCGGAGGCATTGTGGCGGATTCTGACCCGGAGGCCGAGTATCAGGAGACACTCACCAAGGTCAAACCACTGATGGACTTTCTGGAAAAGCTGAAGCTCTGATCTGCACCACAGCCGCACAGCCGCGGCGCAGATCAGCGATTCGAACGATCAGGCGCTGTGAATCGCGCTCGCCTTCAGGAATTCCTGTTTCAGATCGTCAAAATTGTGCACCGCCGGGAACTGCGGGAACTCATCGATAACGTTCTGGGGCGCGTGGAACAGAATGCCCGCCTCTGCCTGGCCGAGCATGGTGGTATCGTTGTAGGAGTCGCCAGCGGCAATCACCCGGTAGTTCAACAACTGGAATGCACGCACAGACTGGCGTTTCGGATCCCGCTGACGCAGCAGGTAATTGGTGATCTGGCCACTCTCCGCCACTTCCAGCTTGTGACACAGCAACGCCGGATAGCCGAGTTTCTTCATCAGCGGCATGGCGAACTCGTAAAAGGTATCGGAGAGAATCACCACCTGGAAGCGCTCACGCAGCCAGTCGAGGAATTCCCGAGCGCCTGGCAGTGGGTCCAGGGTACCGATGACTTCCTGGATCTCCGGCAGGCCATAGCCGTGCTGGTCCAGAATGCGCAGGCGCTGCTTCATCAAGACATCGTAATCAGGAATATCCCGGGTGGTTGCCTTGAGTTCTTCAATGCCGGTTTTTTCTGCAAAGGCGATCCAGATTTCCGGGATGAGTACGCCCTCAAGGTCAAGACATGCGAGTTCCACAACGGTCTCCTGAACGATAAATAAAAAATTGAGGCAACTGCGCCCCGGTTGGTGGGCGTATGATATGAAAAAGCGCGGCCAAATGCATCGTGTATCCGATGTTGCCCATCTTTGATGGCATAAAGATATAGATCCTCATTCCTTCAGGGCATTAAAGGTTTGCTGCTAAGCTAGCCGCACAAGCTATTGATACAGACTGGATGATTATGACTGACATCGATTCTCTCCGGGCAGAACTGGACGGCCAAAGCCCCAGGGCGATTCTGAAAGCCGCCCTCTCCCACTATGGCAACATTGCCATTTCCTTCAGTGGCGCCGAGGATGTCGTACTGATCGAAATGGCTCACAAACTGACCGACAACCTCCGGGTGTTTACCCTGGATACCGGACGACTGCACCCGGAAACCTACGAGTTTGTAGACCGGGTGCGCAAACACTACGGCATCGATATTGAAGTTCTGTTCCCGGATGCCAAAGAAGTGCAGGACATGGTCAACCGCAAAGGCCTGTTCAGTTTTTACGAAGATGGCCATTCTGAGTGCTGCGGTATCCGCAAGGTTAACCCGTTGCGCCGGAAGCTCGCCACGCTTGATGCCTGGGTCACGGGCCAGCGTCGGGACCAGAGCCCAGGTACCCGGAATGAGGTGCCGGTGGTCCAGCTGGATACCGCCTTCTCAACCAATGAAAAGCCACTGATAAAATTTAACCCGCTGGCAAACTGGAGCTCCAAAGAAGTCTGGGATTACATCCGCATGTCTGAGGCGCCCTATAACCGGTTGCACGAGCAGGGCTTTGTCAGTATTGGATGCCAGCCCTGCACCCGCCCAGTGCTTCCTGGCCAGCATGAGCGCGAAGGACGCTGGTGGTGGGAAGAAGCCACCCACAAGGAATGCGGTCTGCATGCCGGCAACCTGATTGGCAAGTCTGGCTGAACTGCCCGAAGCTGTGCCCATAAAAAAGCCCGCGTCGCCTTAACGGCCCGCGGGCTTTTCATTGGCCCCAACCTCAGTAGGTAGGCAGCTCGATATCCTTGAACAGCTCCTGGATCTCGGAACGGCTTCCCTGGTGGGCCACGGCTTCATCCACCTTCTCCTTGGTGAGATGGGGTGCGAACCTTTCCATGAAGTCGTACATGTAGCCCCGCAAGAAGGTTCCTTTGCGGAAACCAATACGGGTGACCGATGCCCTGAACAGCTTGCTGGCATCCAGCGCCACGAGATCAGTATCCACCTTGGGATCGAACGCCATACTGGCGATAATGCCGACGCCCAGACCCAGTCGCACATACGTTTTGATAACGTCGGCATCCGCTGCGGTGAACACCACTTTCGGGGTCAGCCCCCGTGACTGGAATGCCTCATCCAGCTTGGATCGCCCGGTGAACCCGAACACGTAGGTAACCAGGGAGTACTCTGCCAGTTCTTCAAGCGTCAGTTCCTGAACTTTTGCCAGAGGGTGATCCTTGGGAACGATCACGCAGCGGTTCCATTTATAGCAGGGCATCATGATCAGATCGTTGAACAGGTCCATGCCTTCGGTTGCAATGGCAAAATCCACCGCCCCGTTGGCGGCCATCTCTGAAATCTGCATGGGTGTGCCCTGGTGCATGTGCAAGGACACATCCGGATACTCCTCAATAAAGCCCCGGATGACCGGCGGCAAGGCGTAACGCGCCTGGGTGTGGGTGGTCGCGATACTCAGGTCGCCTTTACGCTGATTACTGAATTCCTGGGCAATCTTCTTGATGCCTTCCACCCGGCGCAGGATCTCCCCCGCCTCCCGGATAATGATCTCGCCGCCCGGGGTAATGCGGGTCAGGTGCTTGCCACTGCGGGCAAACACCTCGAGCCCCAGCTCGTCCTCGAGCAAACGAATCTGTTTGGAGATGCCCGGCTGTGAGGTGAACAGGCTCTGGGCGGTGGCAGACACGTTCAGGTCGTGGTGCGCAACTTCCCAGATATAACGCAGCTGTTGTAATTTCATTAATTCTGTCGCTCCCTGGATTTCCGGCCCTGAGTCAGTGCCTCAGGCTCAACTCGTGAACGCTGGTGGATTCATAACCGGATAATACGCATAAAGGATCAATTTTTCATTCTTTTTTGGTATACAAGGCAATCTGTATTCAGTGTAGACCAAATCTCTGGTTTCGCTGGCCCGACAAGACCTTGCGTCAACACGGCCCTTGACTTGTGTGTGACAAAGCACACAATCGCTAATCAAACGTGCCCAGCCCCCGGGAAGCCATGCTGCTGACAACCAAATTCCTCCGGCCAACACCCGATTCCAGAGCCGTTCAACGTCAACGGCTGGACGCCCTGCTGCAACCGGAATCCGGCAAACGACTGAATCTGGTTATTGCACCGGCGGGTTACGGCAAGACTACCCTGGTCAGCCAGTGGTGCGCCGGCAACAGCATGCCCACCGCCTGGCTCTCACTGGACGAGCAGGACGACAAGCCAAGGCAGTTCTGGCAGTACGTGATTGGCGCCTTCGAGCATGCCGGCCTGATCGGGCTGGAGGACTGCAAGAAACTGCTGGCCAGGCAGGACGACGAACTCACACCCGCCATTACCGGCCTTTTGAATGTTCTCGCGGCAGATGGCAATGCCTGGTCACTGGTGGTTGATGACTACCACGTTATCAGTAACGACACCCTCCACCGCCAGCTCGCGTGGTTTCTGGATTATTTGCCACCCGGTATTCTAGTAACCCTCGCGTCCCGCACAGAGCCGCCACTGCCATTGGCCCGATGGCGCGTTCGCCGCCAGGTTCAGGACATCCATCCCGGCCTGCTGGCGTTTTCCGAAGAGGAATGTCAGGAATTCTTCCGCAGCACCATGGCCATGGAGCTGTCCGAGGACGACATTCGGTCGATATGCCGTAAAACCGAAGGCTGGGTCGCCGCCATGCAGCTTTCAGCGTTGGCGGGCAAGAAAGAAGCCGTCGTGCCAGGCCAGGCCATGGGCTCACCGGATAGCCGTCTGATTTCCGATTATGTCCTGACCGAAGTGCTTGAGCAGCTTCCCGAAGAACTGACAGACTTCCTGCTGGAAACGGCCTGTTGTCCGCGCTTGTGCGCCCCTTTGTGCAATGCCGTCAGGCAACGCCAGGACAGTCAGGAAAAGCTGTCCAGCCTTCTGTCCCAGAATCTCTTTCTGATCCCGCTGGACAACAGCAACGAGTGGTTCCGTTACCATGACCTGTTTCGGGAAGCCCTGTTACAGCGAATCCAGAGTGCCGACCCGTCCCGGGCCTCGGAACTTCAGTCCCGTGCCATTGACTGGCTACTGCGCCATGGCCATGTACAGGAAGGGATTGCCCAGATTGTCCGGCGCAACGATACGGACCACCTGGCCGCGGTTCTGGCGGAACACGGCAACAATCTGATTCATGGCGGCTATCACCTTCCGGTACTGGAATGGCTGGAAGCGATCCCTGCTCACAAGATTCAGGACAGCCCACAACTGCAGATGCTCAGGATCTGGGGGCTGTTTTTCGCAAACCGGGTGGAAAGCCTGGACCCGCTTCTGCTGGAAGTTGAGGATCTGCTGGACCGCCGCGTTGCCGATTCCCACCCGGATGCTGAAGGCGCACTGGCGTTGCACAGCGAGATTTCACTGGTCAGGTCCTATCTGGCACGCACCCGCAACGACGAGAAAAACGCTTCGGATCTGACCCGGCAGGTGCTGAAGGACATTGACCAGATCAGCATTCCCCTGAAGTCAGTTACCTATTACGGCCTGGGCCTGGATTATTTTGGCAAGGGCGAACTGAATGACGCCGAGGAAGCTCTGGAATCAGCCGTTCATTATGGCCAGGTAGAGCGGAAAGCCAGTACCGTTCTGTCGTCCGGCGGCCTGCTCGCCTGGATTCAATACCACCGCGGTGATACCGATCTTGCTCTTGAGACCACCGGCCGAGTGCGGCAGTGGGTGGACGAACATTATTCGGACCCCAGCCAGCCGCGACTGATTTCCTGCTGGCAGAACAGTGCGCTGACGGAAATCTATCGCGAGCGAAACCAGATCAGCACGGCCGAGGGGTACCTGGCCCCCTTGCTCGATCACGTAAAAAAGGGCACTGAACCGGGCCAGCATGTGGTGATTCAGTATATATGCGGGCACCTGGCCTTTACCCGGGGTGACCTGGAAACCGCAGTTGAGGCATTGGAAGATGCCGTGACGACCGGCCGGCGCCGGAGGGAACACATCGTCTTCGAGCCCCCGGCCGCGTCCGCCTTGCTGGCACGCTGCTACCTGGCCTTTGGCCACGCCGACAAGGCCCGCGCCTGTTTGCAACCCGCTCTGGACCAACCAGCGACAAATCCGCTTAACCGGGAGCAGAACCAGATTGCCCTGGCCCGGGTGCAGAATGCACTGGGCGAATATCAGCAAGCCCAGGACACCCTGTCCGCTCTGATACCAACGGCGGAACGCAACGCCCACAACCGGCATTTGGTGGAGATTCTTCTGGTGTACGCCGAGGCGCTCGCTCACGAGGGCCGTGCCGACGAGTCTGATGCCATGCTGGAGAAGGCATTGGACCGGGCCGAAAACGCGGGCTTTCTGCGCCTGTTCGCGGAAGAGAGCACTGCCCTGCGGGACATGCTTCTGGATTTTCCCAGACTACGCACCCCGGGCCGGTGGAACCGAGAGCTGCTCGCAATGCTCAGGGATCTTGCCGCCGGGCAACCTGACGAACCGTCTTCCAATGGTGCCCAGGAAACCAGTCGTACCAACGAGACTGCCCGTCCTGGGGCCGAGGCTGCAAATGTTCTGGCAGAACCGTTGAGCCAGCGTGAGCAGGAAGTGCTTGTGCTGATCCATCAGGGACTGGCCAACAAAGAAATCGCTGAACGCATGTCCGTTGCCCCGGCCACCGTGAAGGCGCACATCAGGAATCTGTACGGCAAGCTCGGAGTAAGCCGGCGCACCGAGGCGCTGGCGAAAGCACGGGAGGTGGGTTTGCTGGAGGATGTCGCCAAAACGTGACACACCGCACACTTGACCTCAATTAAGCCTGGTCACTACGCCCTTTGGACGATCCGCTTACGCCCCCTTAAGCCCTATCATTTAACCATGGTGAGGTTAACGCCTTACCTCGAAATCTGAAATTCAGGCCTTCAGACTTCTTGTTCCGCGTTGTTTCGACGCCCGGGTTCGTTAAGAACCCCTTCCATGAGAGCCACCCCTTGCGGGCTGGCTCTTTTTTTATGGGTCGATTAAAAGGTCTGGGACACTAGTGTTCAATGATGCGGCGAAACGGCGGGAGTGCATCCAACAGCAACTGGCCGTAGCGCCGGGCCACAATCCTGCGGTCCAGAATGGTCACCCGTCCCGTGTCCTGTTCCGTTCGCAGCAGGCGGCCAACGGCCTGCACCAGCTTGACCGAAGCATCCGGCACCGTGATTTCCATGAAGGGATTGCCCCCGCGCTGGGTCACCCACTCTGCCAGGCTGGCTTCAATAGGGTCATCCGGTACCGAAAAGGGCAATCGGGTGATGACCACGTGGTGCAGATAGCGCCCCGGCAGATCAATACCCTCCGCGAAACTGGCCACACCAAACAGTACACTGGGCTTACCTTCGTCAACCCGGCTGCAATGTACCCTGAGCACCTCATTCTTGGCCATATCGTCCTGGGTCAGGATCAGTTCCGGGTACTCAGGCGCCAGGGCATCACGAACCTGCTGCATCTGTCGGCGCGACGTAAACAGCACCAGCGTCGCCTTTTCGCCGGCCCAGAGCTCCGGTAAACGCTTCACCAGGGCATCGGCGAAGCCATCGTCGGTAGGCATCGCGACCATGGCCGGAACTTCCACCGTCGCCATTTCGGCATACCGGAACGAACTGGGTACCACCAGATAGCGGCTGGCTTCAGGCAATCCGGCCCGCGAACGCAGGCGATCAAAGCGTCCGAGCGCCGTCAGAGTGGCACTGGTCAGCACCGCCCCATAAGCCCTCGACCACAATCTCGAATACAGCAGGTTATCGGCCAGTACCGGTGAGCTGAACAGAGTGATGTCCTCAGCATGGTCCCAGCGCTGGCGCACCGCCCATCGTGCCGCAGGCGGGCCTTTACGAGCGGGGGCTTCGACCACAGGCTCCTGTTCATCGCTGACGGTGGCGACGCCTTCGCTCCAGGCGATCCATAACCGCAACTGATCCTCGGCCCTGGCGTGAAAGGAACCTACTACCGGATACCAGGAATCGGCTGTATCCCGGTCCAGCTCCGGATCCTTGCGTTCATCGAATGCACTCTGCAACTCATCTACCAGAGTCCCGAGGTGTCGACACAGCCCTGCCGTGGCGATTCGTGTTTCCCCAGCCAACTCGGCCAGCCTCTCGGGCAAGGCACCATCCGGATACCGCCACTGGGCACTGCGGCGCTCTTCGTTAAATTCCCAGCCGGTATTCTGCTCAACCTCTTCGTACACGCGAGTGAGAGCCAGGTCCAGGTCCCGGCCCGCGGCACTGATCTTTTCAACCGCTTTGGCGGCCTGGGAGCCCGCTGGAAGCCAGGGCTGCATCTTGACCAGCGCCTGGGAAAGCTGTTTCAGCCATTGCCGGGTGGAGTTCAGCGGCACTGACGCGGCGAAATGGTTCAGGGCCTTGTCTGGCAGGTGATGGGCTTCATCGAAGATGAACAGCGCGTTCTCCGGCTCCGGGAGAATGGCGCCACCGCCCAGGGCCAGATCCGCCAGCACCAGGTCATGATTGGCCACCACCACATCGGCATCGTCCAGATCCTTGCGGGCATCAAAGAACGCACAACTGTCAAAGTAGGCGCAATGCCGGTTGGTGCACTGGCGATGATCAGTCGTCACCTGACGCCAGGTTTCATCGGGAATCTGTTCCGGCCAGTGGTCCCGGTCGCCGTCCCACTCCCGGGAGCCATAACTGGCAAGCATGTTTTCAAAGGTGGCCCGGCTACGGGCTTCGTCGTCTACCGGCTGATCCAGCAGAAACAGGGGCATGGTATCGCTGTCGCCGTGGCCTTCATCGTGCAGCCGCGCTTCCAGTCTGGACATACACAGATAACGCCCACGGCCCTTGGCCAGGGTCCAGCTGAAATCCAGCTTGCTGTGTTTACGCAGGTCCGGAAGGTCTTTCAGAACGATCTGATCCTGAAGCGCCACCGTGGCGGTGGAGATCACCAGAGTCTTGCCAAGGGCTTTGGCCACCGGAATGGCGGCGATGAGGTAAGCCAGCGTTTTACCGGTACCGGTACCAGCCTCCACCACGCAGGTGGCCGGCGGGGAAGTGCGCTGGCCATCGTTATCGGTGATCTCACCCATGTAACGGGCAATTTCCGCAATCATCAGCCGCTGGCCATAACGGGCACGGATATCCTTGCCCGCCAACACATCCCGATAGGCTTTCTGAATCTGCTGTTTAACGTCCTCGGTCAGCGCCATTATCTCGGGCTCACCCAGTCACGCACGGTACCTACACGGAAAAACTGGCCGTTCTTGCTAAGCACCACGCCGTCTTCGGTAATACGTTCCACCAACAGCGGGCCAAAGCCATCCCCCGGTTTCAGGTAATGGCCATTGATCATCACCCGACTGGCGGACGGATCAGATGCAAAAATATGACTGTTAAAGGTCAAATCAGGGACACTCTTCTGAAAAGAAAGGGGCAGTTCCACAAGGTGAGGCACCCTGCCCTGCGGCACCCGTTCCGTCAAGGCTGAATGTGGCACCGGCTCGCTGTCAGACCGACGCGGAACAATCACCACAGGTGCTTCCCAGGGCTGCTGCGTGACGTCGGACTCACCTGCTCTGACATCATCATCCGCCTCAGCGACCACAACGGTATCTGTTGCCTGAGACAGATCCTGCCCCCCGGATACCCGGACCGGATCGGCTATTTCAGTCTCTGCCACCGGCTCAGGCTGAGGAGCCGGCTCAACAGGTACCGGTTCGGACTGCTCTCGGTCTACAGCCGGAGCCTCCTGCACCGTCACTACCTTTGCGTTTCGCTCCGGCCAGAACAACCAGGCGAGCACGCCCGCGTTCACTAACAAAGCCATTGCCACCCACACCACGGCCGATACCGGCTTGCGTTTGGGGCGGTAGACCATCTGCACCGGCTGCCCGAGATCCGGCGCTTTGCCCTGTCGGCGCTCAGCTTCAGATTTTCGGAGCGCATCGAGAATATACGACATACGCTACCCGCTCCTGGCCATCTCTGCTGACACCAGCCGTGGAATATTGTCGGCCAGATCGTTGTTCATCTGAATAATGGTCATGGCGCCGGCAATGCCATCCACGGTAAGCCCACGTTTTTCCTGGTACCAGCGCACCTGTTCCGTCATATCCATCCGCTTGACCCGGGCCGCCTCCTGCTCACCGCTGCTCAGGCGCTCCGCCAGCTCCATCATGCGGGCACCAATCCATAACTGCTGGCCAGAGTCATCGCCGTAGAAACCATCGCCGGTCATGAATTCAGGAATTCGCCAGAGCACCCGGAAATCACCGTACCAGTAGTCTTCAATCTCCCGGAATGGCACTTGCTGGCTGCCCACGGGCGTCGCAATCATGGCCAACTCACCATCCAGTCGTTCCACAACCACCTGGCGGGTACGGCCATTTTCATCCCTTAACTGAAGGATGGCCGGCCGATTGATGAACTCCAGGCTTCTGCGACTGCCCTGGCGTTCCAGGCAGGCCAGCCCCACTGTTGCGGCGTAATCACAGGCGATCGGGTTAGCCGACCGTTCATAGCTCTTGCCCCACAGACCAAACAAAGCGGTGAAGGCCTCAGACAACGACTGGGTGTGCTGGTTAAACACAAACCCTGGCAGTATTGGCTCCGGCGCCGCAATTGCTGGCTGGCCGGATTCTGAGGCCATTGGCGGCACCGGCTCTGCCACCCGTTCAATCACGCCTGCAACGGACGGTTCGGCCTTGGGCTCGGCCAGTGCCGGAGTGGATGAACCGGAAATCTCCAGCAGCCACACGGTACCGATAATGGCAATGATAAACGAGGTGACGACCAACCATACATGACTGCCCCGGCTTCCGAACGTCCGCCTGGACGGAGCCATCGCCAGACCGCCATTGACCTCTTTTGCCGCCTTGCGAATATGGGTGGCGGAGATCAGATGATCTCCCTCCGCATAGGCTCCGAGCAGTGCCCGGTCGCTGATCAGGTTGATAAGCCGGGGTACGCCCTGACTTTCGCGATACAACCTGCGGACCGCCCCGGGGGTAAAAATATCACCCCGCATACCGGCAACATTAAGCCGGTACTGCAGATAGGCAGGCAGTTCCTGCCGGTCTATTGCATCCAGGTGGTAGCGTGCCGTGACCCTTTGATTGAGTTGGCGAAGTTCCGGCAGAGCCAGGATGTCCTGCAATTCCGGCTGGCCAAGCAGGACAATCTGCAGCAGTTTCTTTTCCGAGGTTTCCAGGTTGGTCAGCAGGCGCAGCTGTTCGAGCACCTCAGCAGAGAGGTTCTGGGCCTCGTCAATAATCAACACCTTGTGCCGGCCAGCGGCGTGGGCTTTCAGCAAATCCTGATTGATGCTGTCGACCAGGGTCTTGATGCTGGCATCAGGTTCGTGCGCTATTTCCAGTTCGTCACAAACGGAAGACAGCAACTCCCTGGCGGACAGGCGAGGATTCAGTACCAGCGCAATATCCACATGTGCCGGCGCATTTTCGATGAAACAGCGACAAACCGTGGTTTTACCCGTGCCCACCTCGCCAGTGATCACAATGAAACCGCCCTGCCCCTGCACACCGTACATCAGGTGCGCCAACGCTTCCTTGTGGCGATCGCTGAGGTAGAGATATCGGGGGTCCGGAGCGATTGAAAATGGCGGCTCACGAAAGCCGAAAAAATCGTAGTACATGGTTCCTCAGGGCCTGGCCGGGGTATCACCGCTTACCAGTTTGAGTTCCGCTGCGCGCCGGTTTTGCTGTTTCAGCCGGCGAACGCAACGCTCCAGGGTTTTCGAGATCCGTGCGTGAGAGCGAATCATCGATATCTTCGGCCACGTCGCCCGCTCACCTTCCAGAATCATCTCGCGCACATACTCGGGGCTCGGGTTGGCAAGCATACGCCGAAAATGCCGCAGGGAATAGTTAGGCGCGATGGTTACATCACCGGAGTAACGCTGGGCCATAATGGTATACATCTGGCCGGAAAGCTGGCGCAGAATCTCTGGCCGCACCCGCTTTCTCAGGTAATCGAACACCCCTTGCCCGTGGAACTGTATCTCGGATTTCAGCAAGTGGGACGGCAGATTGGTCAGTGACAGTTTTTCATCCTGGCCACGATCAGTCAGAAACGGCACCACGTGAGGGTTGGTCTGGCTGACAATGGTGAAATTGACATCATAAAGGTGCATCAGTCGCTCAATAGGCAGATCGCTCACAACAGAGCCGTCCACAAACTTGAGCCGCGGCATGTAGGGCAGCGAATTACCATTGAGATCTTTCTTCATCAGCGTTACCGGCGGGAAAATACCCGGTACAGCGGCACTGGCCAGGGCAGCACTCCACACCAACAGGTAAGGCGAGGTGTAACCGCACAACAACCGGGCTTTCTGGTGCGCCTGCACCGGCGACACACTGATGTTAATGCTGCGCCCCGTGCGCTGGTAGGCTTCTTCGAAGGTATAGTCGCCAATATTTTCCCGCAGGCACCGGCGCAGTGTGTCCTGATCCATCAGGCCGGTTCCACGCATGGCGCTTAACAGACCTCGCCATTTCCACGCATTCAGATTGTGGCTTTCAGGAACCAGCATTTCAGGAATTTCAGCATCGGTATGCACCCCCAGAATGCCGGCGATAATGGCACCGATACTCGAGCCGGCAATCACCTGCGGCAACAGGCCTTTCTCCCACAGCGCCTTGATAACCCCGAAATGGAACATGCCCAGACTGCCGCCACCACTCAACAGTAACGTGGGCCGCCCGTAGCTTGTCAGGGTGTCGCGGAAAAACTGCAGTTTGTCATACACCGGGAAGCCAGGAACCGGGTGGTCACACAGGTAATCCAGCGACTCGCATACCTGGGTGATGTATTCTTCAATCAGGTGTTTGGTACCGACGCGGGAGCGGGTGTACAGGGCCGGATTCCCCATGTTGCCCAGGTCGTGGTGCAACCCTTCCCTGAGCGCGCGCTTCAGGCGCTCGAAATCATTCTGTTGGCGATACTGTTTGAGATTGCTCAGGCGATCATAGATCAGCTCGTAATGGTAAAGATCGGAGGCAAAATCTTCTTTCCACTCCGCATTGCCCTCAAGAAAATCCAGCTCCAGTGCGGCGGCTTTCCACTGTTCATAATTCGTGGCCTGCGCCAGCATTTTTCGGAAACGGGTTATTCTCGGGTCCTTGATCACCTGTCGCCTCCCGGCTTGTACACTCAGAAATCGTCGAGCATCAGATCGTCATCATCACTCGCGAAAGGATCTTCGGTGATCTTACCATCGTTAATCAGGAATTCACGACGCTGCAGGAAGGCATTGCGCATAAACGTGTAACGATCCCCGGAAATGAAATTCTCCGCCGGGATCAGATCTGCCCGCTTATCCACAATCTGGAGCATTCGCAGGTAATACCATTCGGGGTTCTCGACCGAGTCCCACGCTGAAGGCAGCATGAATCCGTCCGCCGCCATACCCGTGAAATAACGCGGCGTGGACGGCCCAAGCAACGGCAGCATCAGATAAGGGCCGGAATCCACGCCCCAGGTTGCCAGCGTCTGACCAAAATCTTCCGGCCGTTCGGGCAAATCAAAGGCATTGGCAACATCAAAGAAGCCGCCCAGACCAAAGACCGTGTTGTAGGTAAAACGGCCAAACGCCACAACCGCAGACTCACCCTTCAGCTGTAAAAGACTGTTGGTGAAGTTACGGATCTCGGTCAGGTTATTGAAGAAATTGGTAATCCCCCTGTCCACCAGGTCCGGCGTGACGGTGCGGTAGCCCTGCGCCACAGGCCGGAGAAACCACCGGTCAACGGCATCATTGAAGGCGAACACCTTTCGGTTCCAGCTTTCATAGGGATCGCCCGTTTCAACCGGCATGGTCTGTTCACCCGGGGGCTCCTGAAGATTCTGGGCCGTGGCCGGATTGAAGACCACCGGGGCCAGGAAAACTGCGATGACCATCCAGGATGACCAGCGCCGGGACTTACGCTCTTTCATGTCGCTCTCTTGGGTTGTTTAACCTGTTCAGTTTCGTCAACAATACCGGCGCTTTATTATTATTTTTCAACCTTCCGGAGGAAATCCGATGTCAGTACCGGGAAATCCCGTCAGCACCCTCACCATGGCACTGCGATGGGGTGATATGGATGCATACGGCCACGCCAATAACACAGTTTACTTTCGTTTCTTTGAAGAAGCCCGGATTCTCTGGCTCGCCTCTCTGGAACTGGGTGGTGCCGAAGACGCCACCGGGCCGGTCATTATAAAGACCAGCGCAACATTCTTGAAGGAACTGACACACCCCGCCACTGTGGTGGTGGAAACTTACGCGGACAAGGCCGGAAATACCAGCCTGGACACTTACCACCTGTTGAAAGACAAGGATACCGGAGATATCTACGCGGAAGGCTATGCGAAAATCGTCTGGACGGACCGGGCGACACGCAAATCCACCCCGCTGCCAGACACCCTGCGGGCGCTGGCAGCGAGATAAACAGACTCAGCGATGGCGAACCACCACGCTGCCAATGGAATAGCCGGCGCCGAATGAGCAGATTACGCCCAGATCGCCGGCTTTCAGATCGTCCTTGTATTTGTGGAACGCGATGATGGACCCTGCGGAACTGGTGTTGGCGTATTCGTCCAGAATCACCGGAGCCTCTTCCACAGTGGCATCACGGCCCAGCACCTTGCGCGCGATCAGCTGATTCATGTTCAGATTGGCCTGATGCAGCCACATCCGGGTGAGATTGCCCGGGCTGAGGGAAAGAGATTCCAGATGGCCCTGAATGGTCTCGGCCACCAGGGGTGAGACTTCCTTGAATACCTTCCGGCCCTGCTGGATAAACAGTTTGTCTGGCTTGCCAATGCCGGATTCATCGGCACGATTGAGGAAGCCGAAGTTGTTCCGGATGTTATTGGAAAACTTGGTTTTCAGGCGAGTACCCAGAATTTCAAAACCCTGGCCGGCTTTGGTGTCTTCCTCACGCTCAACCAGTATCGCCGTGCAGGCATCACCAAAGATAAAGTGGCTGTCCCGATCCCTGAAGTTCAGGTGGCCCGAGCAGATTTCCGGGCTGACCACCAGCACCGAACGTGCTGCACCATTTTCGACCGAGTTGACCGCCGCCTGCAGACCGAAGGTGGCGGAACTGCACGCCACGTTCATATCGTAGGCAAAGCCTTCAATACCCAGGGCTTCCTGCACTTCAATGGCGATGGCCGGATACGGCCTTTGCAGGTTGGAACAGGCAACAATAACGGCATCGACATCCGCTGCTGTTTTGCCCGCCTGGGCCAGGGCTTCCTTGCTTGCAGCCACGGCCATATCGCACTGAACCGACGGTTCATCATTGCTGCGTTCGGGAATGTAGGGGGTCATGCGGTGGGGATCAAGAATACCATCCCGATCAATAACATGGCGGCGCTTAATGCCGGAGGCTTTTTCAATAAAGGCAGAGGACGAGGGTTGCAGGGCGGCAACCTCACCGCGGGCAATTTCGTCGGCATGCTCGTTGTTGAACAGCTCCACGTACTGATTGAAGGCTTCAACCAGTTCATCATTCTCGATAATGGCGGGCGGCGTATACAGGCCGGTTCCGCTGATGACGGCTTTAATCACAATAACCCCACGTCACAATTATAAAAACGGTTTCTGACATCACAATGTCAGAAATACTAACACAGTCCGGCGGAATTGCCCGTGGGACTATCGTCCAGTGGCCCTGTTATGGTGCATCCGGCAAGGTTATATGCGGGTCTTTTCCCATTGTTTATCCAGCCGCTTCGCCGAAACCGTCATTACCGTGCCCAGTTGTTGGGCAAAAAACGACACCCGGAACTCCTCCAGCATCCATCGGTAGGTTTCCAGTTCGGGATCTCGCACGCCCTGCCGCTTCTGCTGCTCCAGTTTGGCGGCATACCGGGCCCATAATGGCTCAATGGTGTGGAGAAATTCCCGCTCACGGCCCATTTCCCGCGGCATTTTTTCCAGCCGGATGTCCGCCGCTTCAAAGTAGGTGCCGAACCGTTCCAGCCACGGGGCCGGGGTATTGACCAGGAACCCCGGATACACCAGATGCTGCAGCTGGAATTTGAGGTCCGCCATGCTCGCCGCCAGTGCCAGATTGATCTTGCCCTTGAGCTGTTTCGCGACTTTCTGGTAGCCGTTCATGGCCTGAAACAGGCGCTCATCCGCAGACTCCAGGGCCGGAATAAAGTCGCCCCGGTGGCGGTCGAACAGCTCTGAGAGCGCCTGCTCGGTTCTGGGCAGTTTATCCGCCAGGAAATGCTGCATAACCGTCGACAGCACCAGATCATCCAGCAGTCCCTTTGCCTGGCCGATCGGTGCAAACATCAACGCCGACTGTTTGAACCGGGGCAGCTTTCGTTCAAGGTCCGCCAGGGTATTGCCGAACCGGTTCACAATCAGCCGTGCAACGCCGCGACGATGAGTATCCTCAGCCGTGAGTTTGTCCAGACACCGCGTGGCACGAACCTTATTACCCAGATCTTCCAGAGCCGGGTAAACCGTGACCTGCATACCGCCTTTTTCTGTTTGAACCTGCTCCGGGAAGGTGCCGAATTGCCAGTCGGTGTATTCACCCGCCTGTTTTTGCCCGGGTTCATCCCTGGTCGCCGACGCCAGCGCTTCTTCGGCCCGACCCTCCAGTCTGGCCTGGAGTTCACCAGTATCACGACTTTCGGCGATGACCTTGCCTTTATCGCCAGTCACCCGCAGGTTCATCCTCAGGTGGCGGGGAAGCTCCTCTTCCGGCCAGGCATCCGGATCAATCTGGACCCCCGTCATTCGTCGCAGCTGTTCGCCCAGTTTGATCGCCAGAGGCTCGTTGCCCGGCTGCAGGTTGGCCAGAGCCGCGTCAACAAAGTCCGGTACCGGCACAAAATTCCGGCGCAACGCTTTCGGCAGCCCCTTGACCAGGGCAATGCATTTTTCCCGAAGCAGCCCCGGCACCAGCCACTCCAGACGCCGGGCGGGGATCTGTCGCAAAGCCATCAAGGGCACGTTGAGGGTGACACCGTCGCGCTCACTGGTGGGCTCAAACTCATAACTCAGAGGGTATTTCACCCCCTCCCATTCCAGGTAATCGGGATACTGCTGGGCCGAGGACTCATCCAGAGGCCTTTGCAGAACGTCGGCCTCGGTCAGCTCCAACTGCTTCAATTCCTCAGCAGATAATCCTTTCCACCAGGACTCAAAATGCCGGCCACTGACAATATCCGCTGGAAGTCTCTGGTCGTAAAACGCCACCAGCACTTCATCATCCACCAGAAGATCCCGCCTCCGGGTTTTCTTCTCCAGATTCTCGACGGTATCCAGCATTTCGCGGTTACGGGCAATAAAGGGCGCCCTGGACTGGAAATCCCCCTCAACCAGGGCGCGGCGAATAAACAGATTGCGGCACTCCACGGGGTCGACCTTGGCGTAAGGAATGCGGCGCTTGGGCACCACATCCAGGCCATACAGTGTGACCTTCTCATACCCCATCACCTGCGCACGCTTCTGCTCCCAGTGGGGCTCAAAATAGTGGTGCTTTACCACGTGGCCTGCCAGCGGCTCCACCCATTCGGGCTCAATGGCCGCCACCATTCTGGCAAACACCTTGCTGGTTTCGACGATCTCGGCCGCCACAATCCACTTGGGTGCCGTCTTGCCGACTTTGGAGCCCGGGAAAATCACCACCTTGCGGTTTCGGGTGGCCAGATACTCCCGCTTTTCCACTTTCACCGCTACCTGGCCAAGCAAGCCGGCCAGAATGGCTTTATGCACTGCGTCGTAGTTGGCCGGCTGGCTATTCAATGTCAGCTTCTGCTCCCGGCAAATCAGGGTGAGTTGACGGTGAATGTCCCGCCACTCACGCATTCGCATCCAGCTCAGGAAAGTTTTCTGGCACAGTTTCTTGAGCTGATTCTGGGACAGTTCCTGGCGCTGTTCTTCAAACCAGTTCCAGATATTCAGCAGGGTGGCGAAGTCCGATTCCTTGTCGTTGAACGGTGCGTGCGCCTGGTCAGCCGCCTGCTGCTTGTCCTGTGGGCGTTCCCTGGGGTCCTGAACGCTCAGGCCGGCAATCACAATCAACACTTCCGCCAGACTGCCCTGCTCCGCTGATGTCACCAGCATACGGGCTAACCGAGGATCCAGTGGCAAGCGGGCCATGGTGCGCCCAAGCCTGGTAACTCGGCGTTTGTCATCGACGGCGCTGAGTTCTTCCAGCAGCTTGTAACCATCGTTAACCTGGCGACGATCCGGCGCCTCAAGGAACGGGAAGTGCCGGATCTCGCCCAGTCCGGATGTGGCCATTTGCAGGATAACGGAGGCCAGGTTGGTTCTCAGGATTTCGGGATCGGTGTATTCCGGGCGGTTCAAAAAGTCCGTTTCGTCGTACAGACGGAAACAGATCCCCGGCGCCACACGCCCACACCGGCCTGCCCGCTGGTTGGCACTGGCCTGGGAAATCGGTTCAATGGGCAGACGCTGTATTTTCGAACGCACACTGTACCGGCTGATGCGGGCAACGCCGGTATCAATCACGTAGCGAATACCGGGCACCGTCAGCGAAGTCTCAGCCACGTTGGTGGACAACACAATCCGCCGCCCCTTGTGGCCCTGGAACACCCGGTTCTGTTCCTGGTTACTCAGGCGGGAATACAGCGGCAACACTTCGGTGTGACGCAGGTCGGCGTGGCGCAGCACCTTGCTCAGGGCCCGGATCTCCCGCTCGCCTGGCAGGAAAACCAGCACATCGCCCGGAGGTTGCTTTTCCTGCCGTTCATGCTGTTCAATCTCGTCCAATGCCGAGAGCACCCCGTCGGTCCAGCCTTGATCCCGGTCGTCTTCGTCCCCAACCAGGGGGCGATATCGAATATCCACCGGGAAGGTGCGACCGCTGACTTCGATTACGGGCGCTTCGTTGAAAAACTCGCTGAAGCGTTCCACCTCAATCGTGGCCGAGGTGATGATAACTTTCAGATCCGGGCGCTTCGGCAACAGTTGCTTGAGGTAGCCGAGCAGAAAATCGATATTCAGGCTGCGCTCGTGGGCCTCATCGATAATCAGCGTGTCATAGCGATCCAGAAAACGGTCGTGCTGCACTTCCGCCAGCAGGATACCGTCGGTCATTACCTTGACCCGGGACGATTCCGAAGTGTTGTCGGTAAACCGCACCTGATACCCGACCTGCTGGCCTACCGTCTCACCCAGCTCTTCGGCAATCCGGCTGGAAACACTGCGCGCGGCAATTCGCCGGGGCTGGGTATGGCCAATAAGCCCGCGGATGCCGCGCCCCAGATTCAGGCAAATCTTCGGAATCTGTGTGGTTTTACCGGAGCCGGTTTCACCGGCAATGATGACCACCTGATGGTTATTGATGGCGTCACTGATATCCTCGACCCGATCGCTGACCGGCAACCCGGCGGGAAAGGTGGCCGGCTTGTGCAGAGCCTGACGCTTACGCACCTTGTCCAGCCCCTGATCCAGCCATTGCGCCATCTTTTCCAGATCCTTATTGCCAGGGCTACCCTTGCAACGGCTTACACGGCGAATGATGCGGGCGGCCTCCTGCTGGTTACAGGCGTCCAGTTGGCTCATCATCGCTTTGACGGCGGCCCGGGGGTCAACAGGAGTATCGGAACGAGTGTTGTCAGTCATTAACAGCTGCAGGCTCATCAATGGATAGGTGGAACGTCAGGGCGAAACAGTCTAACGAAAACCGGAGCCAAGAAACACAAAGACCCCGCCGAAGCAGGGTCTTTGGTTGGCATGAGGGCCTCGCCTGTTACTTGGCGTTGGCCTCGTCCCGCAGTTCGCGGCGCAGGATCTTGCCCACGTTGCTCTTGGGCAGTTCATCGCGGAATTCAAAGTGCTTGGGCACTTTGTAGGCGGTCAGACGCTCCCGACAGAACTCCTTGAGTTCGTTGGCGGTTACACCTTCTTTGGTGGGCACTACATAAACCTTCACCGCTTCGCCGCTCTTGGCATCGGGGATCCCCACGGCGGCACACTCCACCACTTTCGGGTGTGTGGTCACAACATCTTCGATTTCGTTCGGGAACACGTTGAAACCGGACACAATGATCATGTCCTTTTTACGATCCACAATGCGGATATAGCCGTCTTCCTGGATCAGGGCCACATCGCCGGTTTTCAGGAAACCGTCATCGGTGAACGACTTCTGGGTATCATCGGGACGCTGCCAGTAACCTCGCATCACCTGCGGGCCCTTCACGCACAGTTCCCCCGGCTCGCCGACCGGTGTTTCGTTGCCGTCGTCGTCAATGGTTTTAACCACAGTGGACGGAATCGGCAGACCGATGGTGCCGATCTGGATGGCGCTGCGGGGATTGAAGGTAACCACCGGAGAAGTCTCGGTCATGCCGTAGCCTTCGCTGATTTCGCAACCCGTTACACGCTGCCACATTTTCGCGGTATCGCTGGTCAGGGCCATACCACCAGAGGCAGTCAGCTTGAGGCCAGAGAAGTCCAGATCCTGGAAATCCTCGTTGTTGCACAGGGCCACAAACAAGGTATTCAGGCCAATAAAGGCAGAGAACTTCTGCTTCTGCAGCTCTTTAACGAATCCGGGGATATCACGCGGGTTCGGAATCAGAACGTTATGGGCACCTGCTTCCAGCATAATGCCGCAGTTCAGGGTGAAGGAGTAAATGTGGTACAGGGGCAGCGGTGCAATCACCACTTCCTTGCCCTCTTCCACCTGATCTTCCAGCATCGGCCGGACTTGCGTCAGGTTGGCCACCAGGTTGGCGTGAGTCAACATGGCACCCTTGGCAACACCAGTGGTACCGCCGGTGTACTGCAGCACGGCCAGATCATCCAGCTTGATGTCGACCGGGGTAAACTTTTCACGGGCACCGGCGCTGAGTACCGCCGGCAGCTTATGAGCACCCGGAATGTTGAACGCCGGAACCATCTTCTTGAGGTGCTTCACCGCGGCATTCATCAGGGTACGCTTGATGGGGGAGTGCATATCGGCAATCTCGGTCACGATCACGTGCTCGATGCCGGTATGGGGCAAAACCTTCTCCGCGTTGTCGGCCATATTGGCCAGAACAACCAGTGCCTTTGCGCCAGAATCGTTAAACTGGTGCTCCATCTCACGAGTGGTGTACAGGGGGTTGGTGTTCACCACAATCAGACCAGCGCGCATGGCCCCGAACACAACCACCGGATACTGGGTTACGTTCGGCATCTGCACCGCAATGCGGTCGCCCGGTTTCAGGTCAGTTTTGTTCTGCAGCCAGGCCGCGAAGTTACGGCTCTGAGTATCAAGATCCCGATAAGTCAGGGTAACGCCAACTGCTGTAAACGCAGGCTTGTCTGCAAACTTCTGTACCGCCTGCTCAAAAACATCCACCATGTTCTTGTATTTATTGAGATCGATTTCCCGGGGGATGCCAGCTGGGTATTTGTCTTGATAGAACTGCTCAAAATCCATCACCATCTCCTGTCTGATTGGCGCTGTGGGGTACTACCGGATGGGTTCAGAAGCCCCCTGATTGTAATGTTTTGCCAAGACCGAACACTCGGGAAAATCAACCCGACTAAAGTATCAGCCTCAAAAAAGTGGGGAGAGAATAGCAGTTTTGTTAACGATGAGGTAGTTTTCAGATCAGCAAACGGTACAACCGTACTCGAACACTGAATCACCGGAGCCTGTGATGAGCGACACCCTGGATACGCTGGAAAACATTACCTACGACGAACTGAACGAGGGCGATTCAGCCACCTTCACACGCACCCTCACCGAAGATGAGCTGGTGCTGTTTGCGGCGGTATCCGGCGATGTAAACCCGGTGCACCTGGATTCCGAGTTTGCGGCAGAATCCATGTTCCGGGAACGCATTGCCCATGGTATGTGGAGTGGCTCACTGATTTCTGCCGCCCTGGCCACAGTAATGCCCGGCCCCGGCACCATCTACCTGGAACAGAGCCTGTCCTTCAAACGACCGGTCAAGCTGGACGACACACTGACTGTCACCCTGTCTGTGCTTCGCAAGGAACCTAAAAACCGTGTGTCTTTTGGCTGCGATGTGCGCAATCAGAACGGTGATCAGGTGGTTACCGGCGAGGCCAAGGTGATTGCCCCCACCGAAAAGATTTCCTTGCAAAAACCCCGCTTGCCGAAAATCACCATCGAAAACTGAGTTTCGGCTGGCATTACCCCGGAAGGAAATCGATGGGGAATCGTACCTTCCGGGTTTCCACATTGGCTGCCCCGAAATTGAACATCTGTACACGCAAAGCAATGCGCTTCTCCAGCATCGGGTGGTCCAGCTCCGAGCCCACCACGTCACAGGCTGAGACACTGCCATCCGGCTCAATCACCAGTTCCAGGGTAACCTTACCCTCAAGGGTTGGATCCTGCCTTAACTCCCGCTGGTACAGGGAATAGAGCACGCTCTTCTGGGCATCAAATACCTGCCGGATATTGCTCATGGCACGCTCGCCCGCTGACGGCCGGGCGGGTTCCGGCTGGCTTGCCACCTGAGGCGCGGTTTCCCGGGGAGCAGCAACGTCACGGGTTTCATGTTTCGCCAGCTCGACTTCCCGTACCGGCCCTTCGCGGGTTTCAACACCGCCGCTGCCTTGCAGCACCGACTCACTCGACGTTTCCGGTGCCAGGCCAGTCGCCTGGCTGTTACTGACATTCGCCACCCGCCGCACCTCAGGTTCCGGGACGTCCACGGACGTCAGAGCACTGAGCCGGTCTTTCATGGCAAACAGGCCAGAACGTGAGGCGGTTTCCCGAGCCTGCTCGGTCGTCTGCGGCGCTGGCTTCGGCTCCGATTTCGCCACCGTCGGTTCAGGAGGAATCTGTTGCGGCTCCTCAACCTGCTTCGGTTCCAGTTCCGGTTCCGGCTCTGGCTTGGGCTGTTCAGGCTCTGGCTCCACAACCGGATCTGGTGGCTCAACCGGCTTCGGTGGCTGTACCAGCTTCGCGAGCCGTGGCCGCAACTGCTCAGCCTGTTCACGCTCGGGTTCCGGTACCTGCAAGCCCGGGATAATGAGGGCAGGAATAAGAAATAGCGCCAGCATCAGCCCGGTTATCAGGCCGAAGCGGCCTGACTCTGCTCTGTCCCTGGACCAGGGCAGCCGGGACGGTTGCGACAGCTCCCTGCGATCAGCCATTACGAACCTCCGATTCCACCGCCAGGCGCACTTGCCGGAACTGCTCATCGACACAGGTCTGCATGATCTTTCTCAGCAACCGGTAATCGGTATCTTTGGCCGCCATGATCGTAACCTCAAGACCGTTCTCCGGCACCTCAGCCCGGCGGTTCCGTCGGTACGCCAACTCTTCGGACAAGCCGGCAATGCGGGTATCCGTGGCTTCGATGCCGTCCAGGCGCGCCACTTCCCGGCCCTGGACCAGAATGGACTGGCCGACCACCTGTACGGTCAGGTTTTCCACGGCTTCCTGTTTGGCGGTCGAACTGGGCAGCGGAACGTCCGCGGTGTTCTGCATGACCTTCACATCCGAGGAATTCACCATCAGGAAGAACACCAGGATGGTAAAGATATCCATCAGCGACACCAGATTCAGGCCACCGGCCTTGTGCATCCGTCCATAGTGTCGCTGGCGCAGCCGGGCTCGTCTCGACAACTTCACGCGCCTTCTCCTTTGCCTTCCACCGGTCGCGCGGCCAGATTGCGATCCTCACCGGCATCCATCAGAGACACATCCGGAAAGAGTTCTGCTTCCACGACGCTCGCCGCCACCACCGCCTGGTAAGAGCGCACGGTATCCATAACCGACACCAGAGTCTGGTAGTCCACATCTGGTCCGACTTCCAGAATCACGTCCGTCTTGTCGGGCATCCGGGACTTGATCTGCTGCAACAGTTCACTCAGTCGTGAATAGTCCTGCCCCTGCCCGCTAACCGGAATCACATCGATCAGGCCGCGGTCACTGTCCGCCACCTCAATACCCTCCGGTAGCACCGTGACCACCAGCCGGAACGATTCGGCATCCGGCGCCTGGCCGGCTTCCATGCCCGGAAAGTTCAGTTCGATCATCCGGATCTGGCTGAATACCATTCCCAGCAGCAACACCGGTACCAGCACAATCATCAGATTGAGAAAGGCGGTAATGTCGAGGTCTGCCGAGGCCGTCAGCCTGCGATGTCGACGTCTCATGTTCGGCTACTCCTGATCAGATCCTGGAATGCCGGCACATTCAGGCGGCCGCCGGTCGGTTTGCGGGCTCAGACACCATGTTAAGGAGCTTGACCCCCGCCATTTCAAAACTGTCGACAATCTCGTTGGTGCGGGTCTGTAATACCGCATGGAACAGCAGCAACGGAATGGCCGACATCAGGCCAAAGGCGGTGGTATTCATGGCCACAGAAATGCTTTCCGATAACAGCGATGCCTTCTGCGCCGGGTCTGCGGCAGCAACCGCGGTGAAAGCCGCAATCAAACCAATGATGGTGCCAAGCAAGCCCAGCAGCGTGGCAATGTTGGCCAGAGTGGCGAGGTACTGTGTGCGCTTTTCCAACCGGGGCAACACCTCCATCAGGCCCTCCTCCATGGCGTATTCGATGTCTTCACGCCGGCTGTTATTGATCAACCGGGCAATGCCGGCGCCAAGCACCGAGGCAATTGCGCTATCTGAACTGGACGCCGCCTTCATGGCGCGCTGGTAATCGCGTTTTTGCAGGGCGGGCAGAATGCCGCGCTCAAACGCCATCCGGTTTCGACGGCGAACCGCCCCGAGGTACAGGAAACGTTCCAGAGTGATTGCCAGCCCCAGCGCAAGTACGATGGCAATCGGGTACATGAAGGGACCACCCTCCTGGAAAAAGCGGATAACGGTATCAAGCATGGTGTAGTTCTCCATCTACTGCGACGTTACGGTTGCGATTCGGCTGTTGCGGCGCCCTGCCCTGCAGACAGCGTTGATTTCAGCACGAGGGGATTCAGGGTTTCGCGGAACTGGCGATGGTTCTCCAGAACCGGTTGAGGCACCGGACGCAAGAGTTCCGGTGCCTGTTGATTGAGCTCGGTTCTCGGGCGCCGGGGCAGGCTCGGCGTTTGCCAGGGCAATATGTACAGGATTCTTGGATCGTCTTCGCCGGTGCCGGCAGAGAGCCCTTGCACCTGCAGAACGTTCTGTTGGCTGTGGCCCACGGTACTGGTGTCTTCTGCGGAATAGCCGGTGACCGGGCAAAGCACCAGAACAGACAGCAGGAAACTGCAGCACGTTAGCCTCGGCAGCATCATTCCAGCCTCCGTTCGAGATCTGCTATCCAGCCGGCAACCTGCGAGCCTTCCTCCCCGGCCAGGGCCTGGTAATGCTGGTAATGTTCAAGCGCCTTGTCGAGATCCAGCAGGTAGAGCTCTGATATCACCGCCAGGTTGTAATGCAGTTCCGCAACCTTCGGCGTCACGTTCACTCCCGTTTCCAGCATTGCGGCGGCTTCTTCGAAGCGCTCCTGCTCTTTCAGGAGCAGTGCCAGATTGTTGCGAACCGTCACGTTGGCAGGATCAGCCGCAACCGCCCGGTGCCAGGCCTCCAGTGCCATCTTATGGTCACCGGCTTCGTATGCCTGCCGGCCCTGGCGCTCCCACTCTTTTGACTGCTCCGGCTGATACACCGGCGCTACCTTTTCAGGTGCTGGCGCTTTGGAAGCGCAGCCAGCCAGCCCCGCGATAACCAGCAGAAGCAAAAACCGGAAAACCTGCGATATCCCTTTAAACCTCATCACGATCCTCCCTGATTGGTATCCGTCGTCCAACTCATCCAGCGAAGCTGTCGCTCATAGCGCCCCGGGTGCATGATGGCCAGGGCCTCCAGACTGCGCTGAATCCACTCATCGAAACCCTCGGCGGTAATACGTTCGTGGTTGCGGGCGTGCAGCGCCATTGCCTCTTCCTCAAGTGGAAACGCTTCCTCTTCCAGAAGCATCTGATACTGCATCGCTTCCATTTCGTTCAGCTCTGCGGGTATTTCAGAGGACATGAGGTCAGACGCCAGTGTTCGATAGAGTTCTGCTCGGCGATATAAAACCTCCGAACGGACCTCCTCGCCGGCAAAGGACTCCGCCTCCTGGAGATATTCCTGAGCCTGCTGCATGGCGGCCTGTTTTCGTGCAAGGGACTGCTCCAGCGGGTGAGCCAGGGCTATACCGGCAAAACGCTCTGCCGTCTGTGCACCAAAGAACAGTGCCGCATCCGCAGCCCATTGCAGGGTATCGTCGGAATGCCACTGACTGGCTCTTTCCTGAGCCAGCAGTTGTTCACGCACAGCAACCGCCGAGTCTCCCGATTCGATCAAGCGCTGTCGCATGGTCTGCTGCCGAACATGCTCGTCGGCGGAATCGGGCGTGGGTGCAACGGCCAGCCAGTTTTTGTAGAGCTGGTTTCTGGAGGCGCTGTCACCTTCTGCGTGGAAGATAGCCGCCGCGCGGAGCCTGGTGGGCCACGGGTCCGCGAGCGTCTCTGAGCGACTCAGCAGCTCCTCCGCTGCTTTTAATCCCTGGCCAGATTCCTGATAGGCAAGAACCAGCTTTTCACTGGTTTCAGGTGTCAGGTCGTGATTCGGGTAATCCATCCGGAAGCGTTGGAGTTCGTTAATGGCAGACAGCCAGTCAGATGCCCTGAGCAGGGTATTCGCGGCATCATAGCGGGCTCGGATCGCAATTTCAGAGCCCGGCATCACGCCCTCAACCCGCTGGAAGTGCGCCACGGCGAGGGTTGCGTCGCCGGCACGAGCAGCCTTTTCGCCCTGCTGATAAACGGCGGTCGCGAGTTGCTCCAGGAGATTACGCTTCTGGCTTTCGGCATCAGGGCTGGCTTCGTCAACCAATAGCAACGCCTGACGCCAGGCACGTTCAGCTAACCCAAACTCGTTGTTTTTCTGGCGGATGCGCGCTGTCACCAGCCACGCCGCGTAGCGCTCGGCAACGCCCGCCCGGTCCCAGGTCAGTGTAGAACTGGCGTATTGCAGGGCACGCTCGAATTCGCCCGTGTCGTACCAACGGTTGGCGAGGTCGGCACGGAGCCCCGACAGACGTTCATCCGGACCGAACGCCTCTGCATATCGCTGCTCTTCGTTGCTCAGGACAAGCAGCGTCGCGGTTCTACTCTCCCCCGATGCCTGCTCAAGGTCCTCCCGAACAATCCGGATAGCGGCCCAGGCCGAATCCCGGGAACCCTCATGTCGATGGTCGTAGGCTGCGGCCCGGAAATTCCCGACAGCTTCACTACGATGGCCAGCCAGTAACCGGGCATCGCCTGCCAGATGGAGTAGGTCCCCGGTTTGCTCCGAGCGAGATGCCAGTCGCTCGTAATAGTGGGCGGCTTTGGCCCAGGCTTCACTGGCGGCAGACGTTTGGTTCCGACTACTGAGGTCTGTACCGGCAGCGTAATAGTGATCAGCCAGGAAGCGGCTGTATTCCACCCAAAGTCCCTTTTGCTCCGGACTCAGTGCCTGGAAACGTCCCGCTGCCCCCAGACGCTGAACGTAATGATCCCGCGCCGCCAGAGCCTTCGGCTTGTTACCGGCCAGTTGCCAGTAGGAAACGCTCTGGGCCAGGAAATCCGGGCGTGCGGCGTGGTCAGGGAAGCCGGACACAAAGGCCTCATTGACCGACACTGCCCGTTCATACCGGCGTTCAACCGCGTGCAGATCCGCAAGCCGATCGTAGAGGAGATGCTGCCATGCCGATGACTCACGTCCATCCAGCCAGTCCGCAAGGGTCTGGGCATCGCCCTGGCGGGACGCCATCAAGGCCAGCACCCGGAAGGTGTCCTCCAGCATGTCCATGGACTGCGATGGCGGGTTGGCCAGGGCGGATTGGTCTGGCAATTGCTGATCCAGTACTGTCATGAAGGTGGCTGCGGCGCGGTCCCAGGCTGGCTCACCCTGTTTAAACTGACTCCAGCCGAGCATGTAGCGGGCTTTGGCGGCAAGCTCCTGATGGCTGTCGTGCTCCAACAACTGTCGGTAACCGGCCTCTGCCTCCGCGTAGCGGCCGGCAGAGAACGCGGCTTCCGCAATTCGAAAACGGGCTTCGGGCACGAGTTCCGAGTTCGGATAAAGGCCAACGAGCTGTTTCAGTCTTGCGATGGACTGCTCGGGTTGCCCGGTCAGCGCGTGAGCCTTGGCCATCTGGTACAGCAACTCGTCGAGACGCCCGGAAAAGGACCCGTTAGCCAGAATGCTTTCGTAGCTCTCGAGCACTTCTTCATAGATGGCCGCTTCCCGCTGTTCAGAAAAACCGACGTCCTCTCCCGACCGGTCACGGATATTGTTGAGCCGGTTCAGGGCATCAATCCGCACTTCAGGCTCGTCCGAGGACTCAAACAGCTTCTGATAACGGCGGGCCACTTCCCGAGGCGATATCGCCGGCAGGGGCCGGCTCTCAAACTTGAGAAACACCGGGCGCATATCCCCCAAGGTTTCACCATCCCGCCCCAACTCCACTCGGAACGATTCCTGCGCAGAAACCGGGGCCTGAGCCAACGCCAGAACCATTACGATTGGCGCTGCGAGGGATTTCGGAGCAAAAGGCAGATTCACTGTGCGCCCTCCCCGAGATTTTCCAGAGCCAGATACTCATAGAGGTGTGCGATTTGCTGCTCGGTCTTGTCCAGCGCGTGAGTCATACGCCGGGTCTGTGTTTCGACAAACGCAAGTGCCAGTGCATCCAGTTCCCGTGCGGCCCGCGCCCGGAGACTGAGGGTCTCCCGACGTAAACCGTTGGTCGCGTCTCTCATTGCACGAGCTTCTTCCAGAACCGTTTCCAGTCGCTCAGGCCTATGGACGACCTGCTGATTCAACGCGCTCATGCGGCGGCCGGCTGCTGCCAGAGACTGTTTGAGCTGGCGCAGTTCTGCAGCCTGGGCAGGCGTCGCCGCCTGCTCCACCAACCGATCCAACCTCGTTTCCAGCTCCCTCTGCTGTTGCTCAACAGCCGCGGTTTGTGACGCCGGAGCCCTTGAATCGGCTGATCTCACAAAGCCCTCAAGCGCCTGGATGAAAACTTGCAGGTTGTACTTGCTCGCATCCAGTGTTGCGACCATCTCATCGAGGCGCGCCACCCTCCGCACCGCCGTCTGGGCTCCCGGTTCTTCCATAAAGCGGAGAAGGTATGCCATTCGTGGTTGCGTCAACGTTCGGCTATCAGCCAGAAACCATTGAATGTCATCACTCCGGGCATCCTGAACCAGGGTTTTGTAGGCACCGTCTGCCTTAATCCTCTCGGACAACTTGCCCAGGGTTACCCGCTCTCCCTCATACGCAGCATTGGCGGCGAGCCAGGATTCTCCCGCCTGGCCCGGATACCCGGAAAGATCGTAACCACGGCCCATGCCAATCCAGGCATCTGAAACGCCGGGGAATGCCAGCGGAAACTTTTTGGCCCGGTGCCAGCTCTGCATGGCAGCCCGGTGATTACCTTTGCGCGACAGCGCAAGCCCGTGAAGGTAGAGGGCCTGAGGTGTGTAATAACTTTCCAGAGAGACCTTCTCCAGAAAATCGATCGCTTTGTCGTAATCGTCGCTACCCAGCGCCAG
Source organism: Marinobacter sp. (assembly GCA_029264995.1). GTDB lineage: Bacteria > Pseudomonadota > Gammaproteobacteria > Pseudomonadales > Oleiphilaceae > Marinobacter. The sequence continues at coordinate 45,282 of JAJUKC010000002.1, forward strand.
ATATCCGGCCCGGAGATTGAGTTGATCGAGCAGTGCCTGGCTCCGATTCGAGTCGGCGTCTTTGGCAGCCATGGCCATGGCAACCCGGAGTGAAACCAGAGCCCGTGACGAATCGAGATCATCACGGGCGAAATCCGCCGCCAGGTTCATGTAGCCCACGGCCGCCCAGTAGCCGTCCTCCATTCGCGCAAGGTACTGACCGGCCGCGTCGGACTTCCCCTGCATTCTGGCCAGCTCCGCCAGGCCAAGAAGCGCTTTTTGCACTACTTCGCCATAGCCGGCTCGGCGCGCCTGCTGGTACCAGTTCTCCGCACCAGTGAGATCGCCATCTTCCTGTGCCATTTCAGCCAGAGCCAATGCCGCGTCGCCACGGTGAGAAGCACCGTTAAATACACCCTCAAACCCTGCCCTGGCCTTGTCATCCTGCCCAGAGGCCAGCAACAGTCTGGCCTGGAGATAATCGGCCGATTCACCTTCAAGCTTCGCTGCCAACCCGGAAACCGTTGCAGCTTCACCGGTATCCAGAGCAAAGCGAACCACACCGGTTGCCAACGGGTTGTCCATGGCGTTTGCCACCGGAGCTGCCACACCTGCAAGCATCGCAGCCACGACGCCGAGGCTGTTTCGGAAAAGCAGAGACATGCGCCCATTCATGGCCGGTTATTTCCACTCAACAAATGAAACTTCCGGTTCATAGTCCGGTGCCTTGGCGTTCAGCGTCATCTGCAGGCGCAGAGTGCCAGGCTGCTTCCGGAAGTCGTGGACAATCTCCCGGCGCACGAAACGATTGTTGGCCGCCCGGGCGTTGATCACCGCCTTGAGACTGTGCTTTCCGTCCGCCAGATTGCCAATAAACAGTTGATGCACGCCGCCCTGGCCCAGCGAGTTCCGCTCGTTTTCCGTGTACAGATGAGCGGTAACCGGCTGTTCATTGACGAACAGTTCTACCGAATCCAGCTCCAGGGCCTGTCTGTTCGCCAAAGACAGAAAAACCGCCACCCGGGTATTCACCGGGTGCAGCAGTTTCTGCTCAAGAGCATGCACACTCGCGGTATGCCGGGTAATGTCAGCGTTCAGACGCTCGATCTGCTCATCGAGCGACGATGAATGGGAGGTGGCCGCCATCGCGGCCATGATCATTCCGGATATACAAAGCCCCCTGATCCCTGGGGCAATCCGGCACTTTTGTGGTTTTTGTCTGCCGAACATCACTTTCCTGCCTTGCCGGGCCGTGCTGGTGCGCGGCTCAGGTAACATTTCGAAATAAAGAGTAACACCCGCTAACAACCAAGAACGGTATCCATTTCACCAAATGAGCATTTGGCCGGGTATCGGCAACGAAAAGTGTCGACTAATTTGACAGAAATAACGGAAAGGGAGACTGATTACAAAGGACCGAGCGGCCCTATGACGATGCAAGCTATTGATATTAATGCGGTATACAGGGGCATGGCCCCGGATTTGCTCTACCAGAGTTGGCGGGAGCGCCTTTCAGGCAACCCCCGCTTGAATATGCCGAGCTTTGCCGATGCCCTCAACCGCATCGGCTTTTTTTATTTACTCAACTGCCTCATGGCCGATTCAAGCCCCTCAATGGTCAGAGGGTACATATGATTATTGACCAATTGCTGGGTAATGCCCAGTGAACCACCCGAACCCCAGTAGCTTTCCGGTAACGGGTTGAGCCACACCACCTTCCGGAAATGCTCGGTCACACGCTGGAACCAGGTGGCACCGGCCTCCTCATTCCAGTGTTCGATAGAGCCACCGGGATGCGTAATCTCATAGGGTGCCATGGTGGCATCCCCCACAAAGATCACCTTATAGTCCGGCGTATATTTGTGCAGGATGTCCCAGGTACTGAGCGTCTCGTTCATGCGTCGGATGTTGTTCTTCCACACGCTTTCATAGATGAAATTGTGGAAGTAGAAATACTCCATGTGCTTGAACTCGAGACGTGCTGCCGAGAACAGCTCTTCACACACCCGAACGTGCGGGTCCATGGAACCGCCCACATCAAAGAAAATCAGCACCTTCACGGCATTGTGCCGCTCGGGAACCATTTTCAGGTCCAGATACCCGGCATTGCGGGCCGTTGAGCGGATGGTATCGTCCATGTCGAGCTGGTCTGCGGCGCCCTGTCGGGCAAATTTACGCAGCCGGCGCAAGGCCACCTTGATGTTGCGGATGCCAAGGGTGATGCTGTCGTCCAGATCACGGAATTCACGCTTTTCCCAGACTTTGACCGCCCGGCCATGTCGACCTTTGTTCTGGCCAATGCGGAAGCCTTCCGGGTTATAACCGTTGGCGCCGAACGGTGAGGTTCCGCCAGTACCAATCCATTTGTTCCCTCCGGCGTGACGTTCCTTCTGCTCTTCCATGCGTTTCTTGAAGGTCTCAATCAACTCTTCCAGCCCGCCGAGAGACTCAATCTTGGCTTTCTCTTCGTCGGTCAGGTGTTTCTCGAATTCAGCACGCAGCCAATCGTCGGGAATCAGCGCCTCGAGCAGATCATCAAGATTCTCGATGCCTTCGAAATAGGCCTGAAAGGCGCGATCGAACTTGTCAAAGTGCCGCTCATCCTTAACCAGGCACACCCTCGCCAAGTAATAGAACTCCTCCATGTCTGCGAACGCCAGACGCTGCTGAATGGCCTCCAGCAGGTCCAGGAATTCCCGCAGACTGGCCGGCACCTTGGCCCGCCGTACTTCGAGGAAAAAATCAATCAACATAAAGCAGAGCTCTTGTCGGTGATCAGTTTCGGCGACGCGCCATGAAAGCCAGCTTCTGCAGCAGATGAACGTCCTGCTCGTTCTTCACCAGAGCACCATAGAGCGGTGGCAGGGCCGAGCTGGAATCTTTTTCCTGCAGAGCCTTGGCAGAGAGCTCATCCGCCATCAGCAACTTGAGCCAGTCGATCAGCTCGGATGTCGACGGCTTCTTCTTGAGCCCCGGCACTTTGCGAACGTCGAAGAACACTTCCAGCGCATCCCGCACCACCTGCTGCTGAATCCCCGGGAAGTGGACATCCACGATGTTTTTCATGGTGTCGTGATCCGGGAAACTGATGTAGTGGAAGAAGCAACGGCGCAGGAAGGCATCCGGCAGCTCTTTCTCGTTGTTACTGGTGATCACCACAATCGGGCGCTTCTTCGCTTTTACGAACTCCTGGGTTTCGTAAACAAAGAACTCCATTCGGTCCAGTTCCAGCAGCAGATCGTTCGGGAATTCGATATCCGCCTTGTCGATTTCGTCGATCAGCAGAACTACCTGCTCGTCCGCCTCAAAGGCTTCCCAGAGCTTTCCTTTCACAATGTAGTTACGAATGTCTTTGACCTTCTCGTCGCCGAGCTGGGAGTCTCGAAGGCGGGACACCGCATCATACTCGTACAGGCCCTGTTGGGCCTTGGTGGTCGACTTGATGTGCCAGGGAATCAGCGTCATTCCCAGCGCCGCGGCCATTTCCTCCGCCAGCAGGGTTTTACCGGTGCCGGGTTCACCCTTGATCAACAACGGACGCTGCAGCGCGATGGCCGCATTGACTGCCATTTGCAGGTCATCGGTGGCTACGTATTTATCGGTGCCGGTAAACTTCATGTGTCTGATTCCTGTTGGTTACTTTTTCGGATTCTCTTTCTTGTCCACCGGTTTGGGTTTTTCGCCCTCCGGAGACTCTTCATCATAATCGGGCAAATCGTCGAATTCGGAGAGGTCGAAGTCTTCCAGACCAAACTCATCCTCATCAATGTCGAACTCGGATTCACTGATCTCATCGGCTTCCGACGGATCTGGCTCCGCCTCGGCGCCAACCGTATCGTCTGCCACGGGAATTTCGTCCTCTTCCGGCTCCAGTTCAGCCGATGGCAGCTCTTCCGTTACTTCGGGTACGGCCTCATCCGGAACCTCGTCCGGTTCGCTGTCAGCTTGCGAGAGTTCCGGGATATCTTCAGGTTCCGGTTCCGACTCTTCGGCAGACGCCAGCTCTGGCTCTGTTTCCGGGGCAGGTTCAGGCTCCGCCTCAACCGACTCTGCCGCTGCCGGAGGCTCTGGCTCCACCACCGGTGGTTCTTCCGATTCTTCAGCCAGGTCCTCCAGGGTTTCACGCTCTGCCGCTGCCGCCTGCTCCTGTTCTGCCCTGGCCTTTTTCTGGCGCCATGCAAACAAACCAAGCCCCACGATAGCAACCAGCAAGGCGGCGCCTGCACCCCAGGCCCACACCGGGATACCCAGGAGGGTCCCCTTCTCCGGCTCCTGTTCAGCAATCGGCTGTTCGACCGGCGCTTCAGGCTCTGGCTCGACGACCTGCGCTGGTTCTGGTTCGGGCTCAGATTCCTGCACCGGAGCTTCTACGGGCGGCTCGGCTTCCACTGGCGGCTCCGGTTCCGGAGACCCCGTTCCGCCGTCGAAATCCGGCAGCGGCTCCACCTGTTCAGACAGGTCGGGCACCATGGGTTCGGTTACCACCTCCAGCGGTGGCTCTTCCCCGGGCACCGTGAACGTCGTCATGGCGCTGAATTTGCGGGAGAAAGTTCCTGCATCCGCCACCACATCCACCTGATATCGGCCAGGCGCGGGCAATCTGGGTACCGTGTCCCGGTAAACACCGTCTTCCGGCGGCGTATCGGGAGACAATACCTTGGTACCTTTCCGGCCGTCACTGGCGGTTATCGACAGGCTAACGTCCATCACCGAGAGAAAATCAGACCCGGTAATCTTTTCGGCTTCTTCATAAAAGGCCACTTCAATGGCCAGAGGCTGCTCTTCGGTAAACTCGGCGGGAACCGGATTGACGGCCATGCGCAGATCACTGACCACCGTCACGCGGCTCCCCTGGCCGAGGTCGCCAATGATACGCCAGCGGCCCGGGACCGGTTCAGTAACGGTGATCAGATCGTAGCCCGGCTCAGATGCCCAACGAACATTTTCCGGAGCGTTCTCCCGGGTGAAAGGCTCACCACCTGGCTGTGCAAGCGCCAACGGCTCTTCGCCAGAAGCATCCTGACCGGAGAAGATCAGTGCCGTAAACTCACTGATGCCCTCATCGACGGCAAAGCCATCGCCTTCAATGGGCACCTGTTCTTGCGGCACTGCGGTGTTCAGAGCATTGGCAAAGGCCAGGTTCAAGGCCTCGGCGGATTGCGCCAGCTGGAAGCTGCCACCGGTTTCGCGGGCCAGGTTACGCAGAAACCGGACATCCGCCTTCTCAGACAGACCAACCGTGTGGATCGTGGCGCCCTTGTCTTTCAGCGCTGGCAACAAGGAATCGAGAATGTGTTTTTCCTCGGCCTGACTGGCGTCTTCGCCACCAGGCACGTCGACCTTGCCATCGCTGAGGACAATAAGATGGGTGTTCTCGAGGGTACCGCCAGACAGCCAGTCGTTGGCGGCCTTTTCCATTGCCAAACCCAGGTTCGTGTGCAGCGCCACCGAATTGATCTGCTCGGAACGCTCAACAGCAATATCGCGCCAGGCCTGGTCAACCATACCGTAGGGCACCAGCATGTTGACGTACTGCCCGAAAGTCCAGAGACCGGCACTGGCCCCTTCCGGCAGGGTCCGAGCCAGCAGCCGGACCGCTGGGCGGCGGAGATTCTGTGGATCGGTTTCCTTCATGGAGCCGGAAATATCCACCACAATACGCACGTCTGCATTGCCGGGCAGAGACAGTGCCGGGTCCTGCGCAAATACTTGCCAAGAGAACAGCAGCAGAACTGCAGCCACCCAAATGCGTTTAAACCCCTTCATTGAACTGCGCCCTTATCTTTTGTTGTTCTCAGAAACCGTTTACTTGCGTACCAGCCGGTACCGAACCAGATCAAGTATCCAGACCAGCAGCATGACGATCGCCGCAATGCTGAAGTTGAACAGTGCGCGACCGGCGGCATCGGTGTCACCCAGAATCAGCTCATAGCCGGCAAACAGCCAGGCCGGTATCCACCAGCCGGCCACGTCTGGCGATTCCACGGGGGTCAGTACCAGTACCACAAGCGCCGCCAACAGCAGTGTTCGCAGACCGTAAAAGGGCAATATCCGGAACAGTGATTTCATCATGTAGAAAAACACAACGAAAGCGACTGCATAGGCCGCCCAGAAAACTCCATAAGCCAGTGAAGCGTCTGTATCCATCATTACAGAATCCAGTGAATAATATGTTCTTCCCAATCCTCTTCCGGCACAGAATCCTCCGACACCACGTTACCCCGCACCGAAACACGGGCTTGATGAACGGTTTCAGGGTCTCCGCTGCGAAGCGGGTGCCAGTCCGGCAGAGGCCTTCCCTCGGCGAGGGTCCGGTACGCACAGGTGTACGGCAACCAGTGGTAGCTGAGAACCGTATCGGCGGTCAGTACCGTACACCCCGGTACCTTTTTCAATCGCTGCTCATAGACCGTACAGCCACAGGTTTCGAGGTCCATATAACGGCACACAAGATCGGTGTGATACACCTCCCCCGTGTCCTCATCCTCCAGCTTCTGCAAACAGCACTTACCGCAGCCATCACACAGGGACTCCCATTCCGGCTGCGTCATGTCTGCCAGTCGTTTGCGCTGCCAGAAGGGAATCTGTGCAATCATTTCCGGTGTTGCTCGATCTTGCGTTTGAAGTCGACGATGTAGGTGTCCTGCTCTTCCGGCATCTGCAGAAAAAAGTCCTTTTCCTCAATTGCCGCCAACACTTCCTTTCCGGTTGTGCGCGCGAGCTTCTTGTCTGGCGTCAGCAGCAGATCCATCGAGTGGATGGGCGAACCGAAGATACCTCTCAGCGCCTCCGGTAAATCGTCCCACTTTTGCCCGCGGCGAACAAAGAGATAGGTGTCGCCTTTCTTGCTGCTGCGAAACACTGATACAAATTCACGTTCAGTCATTGGCTGAGCAGTTCCTCAATATCTTGCTTTACCGGCGCAATGATTTGCGCGCGCCAGCCCTCAAAAAACGCCTGGCCCGCCAGGGTGCCATCCTGAATCAGCTTTTCAATACGCTTACGCGGTGCCAACAATTCCATAGGAATATCAACGCGTTCGGCCGCATTACTAAAGTAACGCTTAACTTTCTTGTAAAGCGCTTGCTGATCCCGGCTCAGCGGTCTGGGAATAAGCTCAAGCTCTGAATTATCGGTATCGCGGGCGGCCTGTACAAGTTCAACCAGCTGCTCACCATAACGTTTAACGAAACCACCGGGTACGCCCTGAACGTCCCTGATCACTGCAGCTGATGACGGCAACCGCTCAGCAACGGCGATCAGCAATCCATCGTTCAGGATCCTGTTACGGGGTCGGTCCTGGCGACGACACTCCTGCTCGCGCCAGGCGACCAGTGCCCGGAGAACCGCTTGCTGTTCCCGGTTCAGGGTCCAGCCGCCCCGGAGTTTCAGATAATGCTGCTCCGGGTCTTCCTGGGTAGCGGCCTCGTTGGCAAATCGCCGGGACTCATCCGCCAGGGCATGTTCCAGGTTACGCTGCCTGAGGTTAGCCAACACCCATCCGTAAAGTGGCTCAAGAAAACGGATGTCGTCCAGGGCGTAGCGCTCCTGGGCCGGCGTCAGTGGCCGTGACACCCAGTCCGAACGGGTGGCGGATTTATCGAGTGCTTCACCGAACAGCGTCTCAACCAGGCGGGCATAACCAACGGAGAATCCGGCACCGGCCAGTGCGGCACCGATCTGCAAATCCAGCACGCCGGCTGGCTCCACATTCAGCCAGTGGCGGAATAACTCCAGATCCTCACTCATGGCATACAGCAGTTTTGGCCGGCTTTCATCGGCCAGCATCGCCCGGAACGATTCCGAAGCCTCAGCCACCTCCGGATCCACCAGCCAGAACTGTCCGCCAGCGCCCAACTGCACCAGGCCAGGAATCGGGTAGAAGGTGGACACCCGCTCGAACTCCGTGTCGAGTGCGACCGGCATGCCGGGTTCAAGGCTTTCGAGCCACTGATCCAGCTGCTCGGGTGTCTCCAGCCAGCGAACGGTATCCGGGGCCGGTGGAATGGCTACGGCCGGGTCGGTTTGGGTCATAGACAGAACCTGGGAACTTATTCAGACAGGGGTTTGCGACCCCGGAATGCATGGGTGAGTGTAAATCCGTCGACATAGCCCAGCTCACCGCCAACCGGAATGCCATGGGCCAGGCGTGTAATCAGGATATTCTGGCCATCAAGGCGGTCAGCAATGTAATGGGCGGTGGCTTCGCCTTCCACCGTGGGGTTAGTGGCCAGGATCAATTCCGTTACGCCTTCACGGCGCACCCGATCCAGCAGGCGTTCAATCCCGATCTCCTCCGGGCCCACGCCATCGATGGGCGACAGATGCCCCATCAACACGAAGTAACTGCCTTTGTAATCGCCGGCCTGCTCAATGGCGAGCAGGTCTGAAGGGCTTTCAACGACACACAGGGTGCCATTGCGGCGCTCGGGTTTCTCGCAAATCTGGCAGATTTCGGTATCCGAAAAATTCTGGCAGCTGTCGCAACGGCGAACGCCGTCCATCGCGTGATTCAGCGCCGCTGCCAGCCGTGTTCCGCCAGAGCGCCCCCGCTCCAGCAGATGAAAGGCCATGCGCTGGGCCGTTTTCTGGCCAACACCGGGCAGGCATCGCAGGGACTCCACCAATTCATCAACCAGGGGGCTGAATGCCATGACTACTCCTTAAAAAATCGATGGCAGGCTGGCTCAGAACGGCATCTTGAAACCGGGCGGCATCCCCATGCCAGACATCATGCCCGACATTTTTTCTTTCTGGTTGGCCTCCACCCGGCGAACCGCATCGTTCACGGCGGCAGCCAGCAGGTCTTCCAGAATTTCCTTGTCTTCAGACAGCAGGGAGGGATCGATATCCACCTTGCGGACATCGTGCCGGCCGTTCATGGTGACTTTCACCAACCCGGCGCCGGATTCCCCGGTGACTTCGGCTTTGGCGATCTCTTCCTGGGCCTTCTGCATCTGCTCCTGCATCTGCTGGGCCTTTTTCATCAGGTCGCCCATGTTATTCATCATCTACTCATCTCCTGGCTGTTTCTGCGGGGCGGATACTTTCTTCGACGACCCGCCCTTCAAATCGTTCCACAATACTCTTGACCAGAGGATCCTGCCGGATGGACTCTTCCGCGGCTTTCTGGCGTGCCGCCCTCTGGCGCTCCTCGAAGGCTGCCGGCGTATGCAACCCCGGCACACCCTGCTCTATCTTCAACTGTGTGGCGTCGCCGAAGCGCGATCTCAAGGCCGCCAGTATCTTTTCTTCGTGACGAGTGTTGAGCAGCCGCGCATGGCCTTCGTCCAGAGTCAGAACAACTACCTGCCCTTCCATTCTCATGGACGAATAACTGGCCAGGTTACCGGGCATGCCGGTAATACCCAGCGAACGGAAATCGCGTTCCCAGACAAACCCATCGGCGGTAACTGGTTGCTCGCGCTCGGCCGGTGCCGGCTCAGACTCTTTCAACGGGGCCAGGTCGGCGCTTGGTTCTGATTGCACGGGCGCAGGGGCCGGCTCTGGTTCCGGCGCTGGCTCGGATATCGCCTCTGCCTCAGGTTCAATACTGGAATCCGGTTGCGGCACCGGCTCTTGCCACTCGGGTGATTCAGCCTGAACGCCGTAGTCCTCTGGTTCCCAGGGTGGCGGGTCATCCACCATGGGTGGCTGTGGCTCGGGTTCAGCTACCGGCTCCGGGCTGGGAACCGGCTGGGGTGCCGGCTCAGGTTGCGGTGCCGCAGTGACAGCCTGGGTCGGCGCGGTTTGCGGAACCGGGCCAGGCTCAGGCTCTGACTCCGCCGGGCCGGCATTGCTGTTGCCCGAAGCCAGCGCCGGCGGTTCCCGGCGATCGGCACCCGGGCGAAACGCCAGCATGCGCAGCAAGGTCATTTCAAAGCCCATTCGGGCATCCGGCGTCACCGACAGATCTTTCCGGCCGATCAAGGCGGTCTGGTAGAACAACTGGGCATCTTCGGCACTGAGCCGACGGGCCAGTTCCTGCACCTGGGCGGCATCGCCCATGGCGTTGTCGGCACTGCCCGGCACCACCTGCTCCATGGTGACGCGATGGAACAGGGACAGCATGTCGGACAGAATCACGCCGTAATCCGGCGCAAAATCCGAGATCCGGCTAATCTCAGACAGCAGCCCGGGGCCATCACGCTCAACCAATGCGTTAACAATGCGCTGGATATCGCGCTGATCGATGGTGCCCAGCATATTGCTGACATCACTGGCAGCCAGGTTCTCGTTGCCGAACGCAATTGCCTGGTCGGTCAGGCTGAGGGCATCCCTCATACTGCCATCGGCCGCCCTCGCCAACAGCCACAGAGCCGGGTCTTCAAACGGGATCTGTTCTTCGGTCAGAACGTGCTTCAGGTGGCCAACGATGTGCTCCGGCGTCATCCGCTTGAGATTGAACTGCAAGCACCGTGAGAGCACCGTCACCGGCAGCTTCTGGGGATCGGTGGTGGCCAACAGGAACTTGACGTGTTCCGGCGGCTCTTCCAGGGTTTTCAGAAAGGCGTTGAAGGACTGGTTGGTGAGCATGTGCACCTCGTCGATGAGGTACACCTTGTAGCGGCCGCGCGTGGGAGCGTACTGCACGTTGTCGGTCAGTTCCCGCATGTCGTCTACGCCGGTGCGGGAGGCGGCATCGATCTCGATCAGATCGACAAACCGGTTCTCCAGAATCTCCTTGCAGCTGTCGCACTCACCGCAGGGATTCGGTGTTATGCCGGTTTCGCAGTTCAAACAGCGGGCCAGCAGGCGACCAATGGTGGTTTTGCCCACGCCCCGGGTGCCGGTAAACAGATAGGCATGGTGCAGGCGTTGGTGCTCCAGGGCGTGAATCAGTGCCTGCAACACATGCTCCTGCCCCACCATGTCTTCAAAGGTACGGGGGCGCCATTTCCGGGCTAAAACCTGATAGCTCATGATCCATCAACTGCTCTGAAAAATGGGAACAACTCTAGCATGGACAGACAATGAGAAGAAGCATGCGCTTGCGCAACAAACGGGAGAGGAAACGGACAAAACAAGGGGCTGGAAATGGGGGTGACCCCACCAGCAATCCCCCGGCACACACATCCACCGCTTCGGCTGCTCCCTTCCGGGCCTGACCGGGTTCACGGTTTCATGTTGCGGAGGCACCAATGGGGCCACCATAACGGCGTTTCGGGGCAATTCCCTCGAAAGCGGCGCGCATATTAACAGAAGGGTATAAGGACTACAACGGCAAAGGGACTTCGTCCTGCCGGAACCAACAGGCAATGCTGTATCGGGTGCGATTGGCAGGCAATACCTCGTGGGGCACATCCTCACTCAAAAACAGGGCTGCCCGCCCTGCTTCAGGTCGGACCAGGCCCACCATCCGGTCTTCGTTATCGGGGCTGAACACCCGCAACTCTCCCCCGTCCTCCAGCTGCCAACCCTCATTCAGATACAGCACCAGACTGACCACGCGTGAGGCCCTGCCCCGGAAGCTGTCCAGGTGGCGTTTGTAGAAATCACCAGGCTGATAGGTGGCATAGTGTGCCTCATAACGCTTCAGCCCAAGAAACAAGCGCTGGTTCAGACCAGCCCGCAGGGCATCAAAGAACCGGAACAACTCTGCCTGGGCGACGGTATAACCATCCAGCCAGGCAATTTTATCCCGGCGGACACTGCGATCGCGGGTCAGGTCGGCACCGCGCCCGATCCCTGCCCGCCCATGGCTTCAGTACGGTCCAGTATCTCCACCTCGTTACGAAGCGCCGCGATCAATCCAGCGGGTAAATGCCCGAGCAGATCGAGCTCAATCCAGGCTTTCTCGCTCAGGTTATCGGCCAGCTCATCCAGCCAGTCATCAGGCATCGACACCGAATCACAGCGGCCAGCATCGCCGATCTTGGCGCTGTCACCAGCCACCTTGTCCAGCTGCCCGGCAGACTGCTCAAGCAGCGGCTCCGGCATCCGCAAAACCACCGCCACAGGATTTTCGGATTCCATGTTCAGACCCTCACAATTTTGGCGTATTGTATTCGGAAACTCGCCGCGCGCACGGTTTTAAATTACTCTGAAGCTACGGAGTTTTACCTAAGGAGCCTCTGATCAACTCCAGATCGACTCTGCGAGCCCTGAGAGCTTCAGATGTAAGGCGCAGTTCGCAGCCAATGGCCGTAGCCCTTGGCAAGAGCTGCAACACAGCAGATGAAGCTCTCAGGGCTCGCCCTACGGGGCCTGCAGAGCGATCCACACTCCGCGTTGCGACTTTTTGAAAGGCAACCAGCCTTCCTGCAAAGTCGCGTCTTGATTGTGAACCGCTCTGAAGGCCAGAGACGATTTGGAGTTAATCAGAGGCTCCCTAAAGGACGCAGTTTCTGAATATGTCGGACAGCAGTAGCAAGCCGCCAGCAACCGGAGGCCCCGGCAACTGGTCATTCACCCGCTGGAGTACCATCGGGCAACTGGAGGCACTTGAGGTTCATCACCCATTGTTCCAGGCCACGGTGTTTCTGCAGGGCGCACACCTCACTCATTTCTCGCCAAAAGACGAACGTAACTGGCTCTGGCTCAGTGAACTCGCCCGCTTTCAACCCGGCCGGGCGATTCGCGGCGGTATTCCCGTGTGCTGGCCCTGGTTTGGAGACCCACTCCGGAACCCGCCGGAGATCCGCAAGCGAATAGTGTCTTCCTCAGCCCACGGCTTCGCCCGCACTGCTTTATGGCGACTGGAAGATGTTCGGGAAAGCGCCCATGAAGTAGAGATCAGCCTGTCGCTCAGCGCCAACGACGATTTTGAAGAACACTGGGACGGCCACGCCCTGGCCCTGATCACCTTCAGTTTTTCCGTTCGCGGTTGCCAGATCGCCCTGACAACCACCAATCTTTCAAAAGCGCCGCTGGCGTTCAGCCAGGCGCTGCACACCTACCTGCCCACAGACGACATCCAGCGAACCCGCGTGCTGGGTCTGGGAAACAGCCAGTACATCGACACTCTGAAAGACTGGGAATACGCCTCACAGGAAGGGCCGGTCTACTTCGAGGGTGAAGTAGACCGGATATACGAAACCGGCGAAGCACTGACCGTAGTATCACCCTCCGGCAAGCGAAAGCTTACGTCTGTAGGTAGTGACTCAACGGTGGTCTGGAACCCAGGCCCCGGAAAAGCGCAACGCCTGTCAGATTTTCCGGATTCTGCCTGGCAGAAAATGCTCTGCGTCGAAACAGCCAATGCAGCCTCGGATTACCGGGTATTAAATGAAGGCCAGAGCCACACACTGGGTGTATTCATCGGCCGCGCCTGAGCGGCGACTTCTTTGACACAGGGAGCGGGCATGGGCCTGGCATCGTATCTGAGATCGAAACTGATACCGGCGGAACTGGACGAGCAGGTAAACCGCATTCGCAAACCCATCGGCACACTAGGCTACGATCCCTGGGGTTATAACGACGAAGCGGTGAAATACGGCTTTTCCGTTGCCCGGCAAATCTACGAGAAGTACTTCCGGGTCAGTGCCTCCGGCGTTGATAACGTGCCGGCAGAAGGCCCGGTACTGATTATCGCCAACCACTCCGGCCAGTTGCCCATCGACGGTCTGCTCATTGGTTATGCCCTCGCCTCACGGGAAAAAAATCCTCGAATTCCCCGCGCCATGATCGAGCGGTTCTTTCCGACGGTGCCGTGGCTTGGCAACCTCCTGAACGAAATCGGCGCGGTACTTGGAGATCCCGTCAACTGCGCGAAGATGCTGGCCAACAATGAAGCGGTGATTGTGTTTCCGGAGGGCGTGAGAGGCTCCGGCAAGCTCTATCGCGACAGGTATCAGCTGAAACGTTTCGGCAACGGCTTTATGCATCTGGCCATGAAGTACAAGGCGCCCATTGTTCCCGTGGGGGTTGTGGGTTGCGAAGAGACCATCCCGGCCATCGCCAACATCAAACCCCTGGCCAATGCCCTGGGCGTACCCTACGTTCCCGTCGCACTGCCGGTGGTGCTCCCCGCCAAAGTGCACCTGAATTTCGGCGAACCCATGTATTTCGATGATGCCGAAATCCCTGAAGAACAGGTGACCGAACGGGTAGAGGCAGTGAAGGCCGAGATCAGCCGACTGATTGACAAAGGGCTGAGCGAAAGGAAAAGGCTGTTCTGATGAGCAAGCACCAACGACCCCGCATTCTGATTACCGGCGCTGCCGGCGCACTGGCCCAACAGGTGATCCGCCGCCTGCGAGAAACCTGCGATCTGGTGGCTGTCGATTTCCGGGAACAGGTTTACCTGGGCGACGACATTCCCAGCTACTGCATTGACTTCAACAAGCGGGTCTTTGAAGACCTGTTCCGACGCTACGAGTTTGATGGCGTGATACATCTCGGCCGCATACTCTCCAGCCAGCTGACCCGCATGCGCCGCTATAACGCCAATGTACTGGGCACCCAGAAGCTGCTGGATCTGTCGCACAAATACGGCATACGCCGGGTGATTGTGCTCTCCACTTACCATGTCTATGGTGCGGTGGCCTATAACCCGGCGCTGATTGACGAATCCGCCCCCCTCAAAAGCGCGGGCCTGAGCGCCGATCTGGTGGATTCGGTGGAGCTTGAGAATCTGGCCAACATCTATCTTTGGCGATACCCGGAACTCAACATCACTATTCTTCGGCCCTGCAACATCGTGGGCCCCGGTGTTCGCAACACCATGAGCACCTTGCTTGGCAGCGAACGTGCGCCGGTACTGGCAGGCTTTTCGCCGATGATGCAGTTCATCCATATCGACGATATGGCCGACGCCATCGTCGCCGCCTGGTCCAAGCCGGTAAAAGGCGTATTCAATGTTGCTCCGCAAGACTGGGTGGCCTACCAGCACGCGCTCAAGCTCTGCGGCTGTAAAACCATCCCCATTCCCTCCATTCCACCAAGCGTGCCGAAGGCCATTGCCCGGATTCTGAACCTGCGCAGCTTTCCGTCCTTCCTGATGGCATTCTTCAAGTACCCGGTGGTTATTGACGGTCGCGCCTTCGCCCGGGAATTCGGTTTCCAGCCCAAACGGCCACTGAAAGAGATTTTCCGGTATTATCGCGATAACAAAAAACCGGTGTGAAACCCATCGGTAATTTGAGCATTCAAATAGACGAACGGCCGGTTTCGGCGCTACCCTGTACAAATTAGATACAGTACCCGGGCACCGGTAGGCCCGGGATTCCCGGGGTTCAAGGAAAGAGCTAATGTTCAGGGATCTCAGCGTGATCAGTCACGGTGCGGCAGCCGCTGTCTTCGCGGTTCTGGCCGCTCTCGTGGCTACCCGTTATCTTCGGCGCGACATTGATCGTGCTCTGTTCCTTGCTGCCACCGTGACCGCCCTGTGGGCCTCCGTACTGGTTACCCAGAGCCTCTGGGGATCGCCCGGGTTCTTCACCCGCTATCTGTTGGAACTGCTCAGAGACACCGCCTGGATACTCCTGCTGTTCGCCATGCTTCGCGACGGTTTTCGCCAGGGCCGATTTGGCAGTCAGATCAAAAAAGTATTGGGTGCCGCGACGGCGATACTGATTATCACCTTACTGGCCCTTGGTACACTGGAGTTCGCCCTTAATATCGATCTGTTCAGCGGTAAAACCAAAGTAATTGGCCAGATAGCCCTGTCACTTCTGGGCCTGTCTCTGGTCGAACAGATCTGGAGAAACTCTACCGCCTTCGGCCGGTCCAGCATGAAGTACCTGTGCATCGGCGTTGCCACCATCTTCGCCTTTGATTTCTTCATGTATGCCGATGCACTGCTGTTCGGGCAAGTCGCGGATTCGTTCTGGAATGCCCGCGGATTTGTGAACGCCGCACTCATGCCCCTGTTCGCCATCAATGTTGTGAACACACGCAAACAACCAGTGGACTTCCAGCTTTCCCGTTCGGCGGTCTTCCACGCCGGCACCCTCATCTTCGCCGGCGGCTACCTGTTGCTGCTGGCCATCGGCGGTTACTACGTGCGGGCTCTCGGTGGTGAGTGGGGCGAAGCCCTTCAGGTTCTTTTCATCACCGTCTCCCTGGCGTTTCTGGTCACACTTCTGTTGTCGCGGCGTATTCGTGGCCGCCTGATGGTATTTATCAGCCAGAACTTCTTCGACTACAAGTACGACTACCGGGAAGAATGGCTCAAGCTCACCAAGGAACTGGCCAATCTGAGCAACGAACCGCCCCTGCCCGAGCGAGTGGTGCGCATTCTGGCCGGACTGGTGGAAAGCAATGCCGGTGCGATCTGGATAAAGGGCGAGCAAAAAGATTTCCACCTGAAAGCCAGCGTGAACATCGCCACACCCAAGTACACCATCATTGATGAAGACTCGGACATGGTGAAGTTCTTCAAAGATCGTGAATGGATCATAGACCTGAGCGAATACCGGGAAGACCCGGTGAGCTACAACCTGCTGGAAATACCAGACTCCATCACCAAGACCCCGGAAGCCTGGCTGATCATCCCTCTGTATCTCGATAACGAACTCTACGGCATTGCCATGGTCGGCGCGCCCTACGCCAGGGTGGAGCTTAACTGGGAGAACTTCGACCTGATCAAGGTAGTGGCCCGCCAGACCTGTAACCTCATCGCTCAGAACGACGCCCAGAACCGGCTCTCACGGGCCATGCAGTTTGAAGCCGTCAGCAAGGCCAGCGCGTTCATGGTGCACGATCTGAAAACACTGATCGCCCAGTTGTCCCTGCTGGTCAAGAATGCCCCCAAACACCGGAATAATCCGGCCTTTATCGACGACATGATTGCCACCACCGATCATGCGGTCCGTAAAATGTCGAACCTCGTGGATCATATCCGCAAACCATCCTCCGGGGCGGACGAGCAACGTGCTCCCATAGACCTGACCCAACTGGTCCGCGAGCTGATTGAAGACAACAGCCGCCGCAGCCCGGCACCGATGCTACTGGGTGCTCCACCCGCCATCCAGGTATGCGCCGACAAAGAACAGCTGCGCAGCGTGCTGGGCCACCTGATTAGCAACGCCCAGGACGCCACGGCTCCAACCGGGGAAATCACACTGAACCTGAAAACGGCCAAAGGCAGCGTGGTGCTGTTTATCCAGGATACCGGCAGCGGCATGACGGAAGAGTTTATCCGCACCCGGCTTTTCAAACCCTTCGAAAGCACCAAAGGGCTTACCGGCATGGGCATTGGAGCCTATCAGGCCCGGGAATACATACAGGAGCTCGGCGGTTCAATTGACGTAACCAGCGAGCCCGGTCTGGGCTCCTGCTTTTCGGTACGTATTCCGCTGGCCAATGCGGCGACCGGTGAAGTGACCGGGAACAAGCCGGAACCGACAGATTCCGGTTTGCACGAAGGCAGGCAAGCCGTCAATTAACCGACGGCCAAGACTATTTTGTGAAGCGAGCATTGCAAAGTGTCAATGTTCAGTTAAGAATCAGAGTCATGGAATCGCGTTCGCCTCATGGGCGTCTATCCGATATGAACACGGAACAAAGGACTGGTTGTTGTTGTGAAGCAGTTATTGATAGTCGAGGATGATCCTGGCCTCCAGAGCCAGATGCGATGGTGCTTCAGTGAAGACATTGAAGTCTCGGTAGCCGCTGATCGGGAGGCAGCGCTAACGGCACTTCGGCGTCTTGAGCCTGAAGTGGTGACGCTGGATCTTGGCTTGCCACCCGACCCCGGCGGCGCCACTGAAGGTTTCGCCCTGCTGGAAGACATCCTTCGCCTGGCGCCCATGACCAAAGTGATCGTGGTGACTGGCAGGGAAGACAAGGAAAACGCCGTCAAGGCCATAGGCATGGGAGCCTGCGACTTCTATCAGAAGCCCCTGGATGCCGACATCCTCACCTTTGTGGTAAATCGGGCATTCCGCCTCGCGGAACTGGAAAAAGAAAACCGCGAACTGTCCTCGCAAGGCAATGGCACCAACATCAAAGGCATTGTTGCCGCCAGCCCCGAAATGCTGGTGATTTGCCGCACGGTTGAAAAAGTTGCGCCTACCGATGTCACCACCCTGATTACCGGAGAAACCGGTACCGGCAAGGAACTTCTGGCCCGGGCCCTGCACGACCTGAGCCATCGCGCCGACAAACCCTTTGCGGCCATCAATTGCGCCGCCATTCCGGAAAACCTGCTGGAAAGCGAACTGTTCGGGTTCGAGAAAGGCTCCTTTACCGGCGCGACCCAGTCCAAGAAAGGCAAGATTGAGAGCGCCAACGGCGGCACCCTGTTTCTCGACGAGATTGGCGATATGCCGATGGCACTGCAGGCCAAACTGCTTCGCTTCCTGCAGGAACGAGTGGTCGACCGGGTAGGTTCGGTAAAACCGATTCCCGTTGATGTCCGGGTGGTGTGCGCCACCCACCGGAATGTTCAGGACCTGATTGCCCAGGGCGATTTCCGGGAAGACCTGTATTACCGGATCAGTGAAATCACACTGGATGTGCCTGCCCTGCGTGAACGGGATGGCGACCCACTGGTGATCGCACAATCCCTCCTGAAAACCCTGGGGAAACAAATGGACCGCCCTAACCTCACGTTCTCGGACGATGCGGTTCAGGCAATCAATGCCTACAGCTGGCCAGGCAATGTGCGTGAAATGATCAACAAGGTGAAGCGGGCGATCATCATGGCGGATGGCAAGCGCATTACCGCCGAAGACCTGGTTCTGCCCCTTGAAGCGTGCGACACCGACTTTCAGCTCAACCTGCGCCAGGTACGTGAAGCGGCAGAACGAAAGGCGATTATTCAGGCCCTCACCACCAGTAATTTCAACATGGCTCAGGCATCGCGCCTTCTGGGCGTTACCCGCCCGACGCTGTACAACCTGACCGACAAGTACCGGATTGAGACCAACACCGCCCCAAACGAGGCCTGAGACACCCAATGCTGGAACAGAACAAGACCCGACGAAGGAAGGACCAGGGCATGAAGATCAGAACTATTGCGCGTGCATCACTGCTATCCGCTGCCATCGCTTTGGCCGTGACGGGGTGCAACAGCGAACCGGACATGTCTCAGGAAGACATTCAGTACATCAGCCATGTAGACCAGGCACGGTTTTTCCAGCGCCAGGGTGAGCTGAAGGCAAGCACCATCGAGGCCAGAAGCGCCATCGATCTCCAGCCGAATCGCACCGCCCCCTACTTTGTCATCATCCACAACCTGCTAACTGCCGGTGATGCGGCGAACGCTGAACGGCAACTGGACAAGCTCCTTGAGAAGACGAACATTGAGGAGCTGGGCCAATCGGAACGCAACCAGGCTGCGTTGATCCGGGCTGAAGCCCGTATTCTCCAGGGTAAACACCAGGAAGCCCTGGAATCTCTGGACCAGATTTCATCGCCCTCTCCGGATCAACAGTTGCGGGCAGACAACCTGAAAGGTCGCGCCTGGTTGACCAGCGGCGACTTTGACAAAGCCGAAGAGGCCTACCAGAGCGCGTTCGACAAACACAGCAATAACGTTGTTGCCATGGTCGGCCTGTCCCGGGTTGCCACAGCCAAGGGCGACTTCGACACTGCAAAGGAACGCCTTGAGAAAGCCATAGAAATTGACGCTGAACACGAGGACGTCTGGCTCTGGAAAGCGCAATTCGCCCATGCCCGCCAACAATGGGCCGAAGCAGAACAGGCGTACATACGCGCCCTGGAGACCATTGGCCAGTTCGACGTTATGACCTTCCGGAAATACCAGACCATTTCGGCCCTGATCACCGTTCTGCGTGAGCAGGGCAAATCGGCGGAGGCATTTGTCTATGAGGAAATCCTTGCCAAGTCCGGTCCGGGTACGATCAAAAGCAACCTGGAAGCCGCGGCCTCAGCCTATAATGATGGCGACCTGAATACCGCCGCCAGGTATCTGCAGGAAGTCCTTAACCAGGTTCCCAACCATCAACAAAGCGCATTGATGCTGGGCGTAATACGTTATCGGCAAGGCCGCCCCGAGGAGGCGGAGAAACTGCTTGCACCGCTGGCCGATATGGAAAACGCCGATGAAGTACGCAAACTCCTGGCCGCCACCCGCATATCCATGCGCGACCCGGCTGGCGCAAAATCACTGCTGGAAGACCTGGAGGGCAGCGACGCCGATCCACAAACACTCGCACTGGTAGGCATTGCAAGCCTGGCTTCTGGCGACGATCAGAGTGGCCGCCAGCTCCTGGAAAAGTCGCTGGAACTGGCACCAGACAACCACAACCTGCGTTTGCGCTATGCGGCTTACCTCACTCAAACCCGTGATTTCGCCAATGCCATCAAACAGGCCAGTCAGATTCCGTCGGATGCCACGGAGGCCCTGCAGGCCACAATTCTGACATCTCAAGCCCAGGCGTTGTCTGGCAATTCGCAGGCGGCAACAGACACCCTGGATACCTGGCTTAAAGCCAATCCGGAAAGCATGGCGGCTTTGATCGCCCGGGGAAACCTGGCCAGCAGCCTGAACAACACCCAACAGGCGGCCAGCTACTTTGAGCGGGCGCACAAGCAACACCCGGAAGAAGCAGCTCCTCTGGTAGCTCTGGGCAACCTTGCCCGCGAACAGCAGAACACAGAGCAGGCGATTACCTGGTACCGCCAGGCGGTCGAAACCAACCCGAACAACCTGCCCGCCATTCAGGCCCTTGCCGGTGTGATGAAGCGCGATCAACTGACCGGGCTGATGCAGGAAATCAGCACGCAACATCCTGAGGCAAACGGACCGCGGCTGATCCTTCTGGAATCCGCGCTGATCAACAACGATACGTTGCGAGCCGATGAACTGACCGCCCGGTTGATGGAAAGAGAGCGCGAAGACCAGCCCTCACCGTCTGAACCGCTGGTCGCTGCGGTGTATGAAGGCATTGCCACTCAAATGGCACAGCGCGACAACAGCGAGCGCGCTCTGGAGATCCTGAGCCGCGGACGAGCGCTCTTCCCTGAGAACGAGGCCATTGCCCTAAAAGTGGCTGCCATCGAATTCAGCAATGGCAACGCAACCGCCGCGCGAAGCGCGCTGCAGGATGCCAAGCAGCATCATCCGGACTCCCCCGCGCCCTACCAGGTAGAAGCCAGCTATTACGAAAACCAGGGCGAACATCAGCAAGCTGCTGAGCTTTATCAACTGGCGCTGGCCAAGCGACAAACGGCGGAACTGGCCATCGCCCATGCTCGCGCACTCTCTAACGCCGGCCGATCTCAGAATTCGATAGAAGCACTGCAGGAAGCCAACAAACAATTCCCGAACAATTCGTCAATTCTGCTTACACTGGCGCTTCAAACCCAGCAAGCAGGCCAGACGGATGCGGCCATTGAGCACTACCAGCAGGTTCTGCAACTGGCTCCGGACAACGCCCTGGCGCTGAACAATCTCGCCTGGCTGTATTATGAGGCCGGCAACAGCGAAGCGGCATCACTGGCCAAACGCGCCTACGAACTGGTGCCCGAAAATGCTGCGATTGCAGATACCTACGGCTGGATCCTGTTCGAGGCTGGTGAACACGAGCAAAGCCTGGCAGTACTGGAAAAGGCTCATTCTCTGGCCCCGGATTCCCAGGAAATCGCCATGCATCTGGCCGAAGCTTATCGCGCCACCGGCCGCACGAAAGCTGCCCAACAGATCATGGACAAGTTCAGCACAGGCAACAACGGCTAATCACTACTCACGCTATAACCAAAGAGAGGACATAACGAAACGTTCCTAGCCGCCGGTGGCAGCCCTGACACACTGCAACAATACTTAACATATTGTTTCCAATAGCAAGGAAGGTGGGTTATGGCTGCTATCAAAGTGTTGGGCGTGGGCACCGTGGTGGTTCTGCTCAGCGGCTGTCAGAGCTGGCAGTTCAAGGATATTGAGGATTTGCCGCCGACAGCCTCGATACCGGAGACGAGCGAACCGGGGAAAGTCGATGTCTGGTATTTTGACGGAATCTCCGGAAACTACGTTCAGGGCATGCTGGATGCAGAGAAATACCCGGATTCGCCCGATGAAATTACTGAACTCACTCAGCTGCGCCAAGCTACCAGCCGAGCCAACAATTACGGCACGCTGATCCGGGGGTTCATCGAGCCCCCCCAAACGGGCGAATACACCTTTTACATCAGTGGCGATGATCAGACACAACTTTGGTTGTCTGACTCTCAAAACCCGGACGGTGCTGTTCAGATTGCCTCCACCATGTCCACCCCACTCGATAATTTCACCCGCTATGCCTCACAAACCTCCGGCGTACAATATCTTGAGGCTGGCAAAAAATATTACTTTGAATTCCGACACAAGGAAGGTGGATGGGACGACCACTTTACCGTCGCCTGGTCCGGCCCCGGCATCTCTCAGCAAGTGATCAGCGGCAGCGCGCTCCATAGCTACGCCCAGAAAGCCCCTGACTCGGCCCCCGAGATGACAACCGAAGAGGCTTACCATCTGGGTTATCGAATCGGTTACTTTGACGCTGAACAGGGACTCTCATTCAACAGCCAGTACCCCCCACTTGATGCGGACAGTGATGATCTGTACGACAACTGGGAGATTGTGTACGGGCTGGATCCATCCAATGCGGCCGATGCAAAATCCGATACCGACAATGATCTGCTTACCGCCATGGATGAGTTCTGGGCCAGGACCAATCCCGGAACCGAAGATACTGATAACGACGGGATTCCGGATGGGTACGAATACGCCTATGGCACGGACCCCACCAACCCGGGCGATGCCAATGTAGATCTTGACGGTGATGGCTACACCATCCTGCAAGAGTACCAGGCCGGCACCAATCCCACCGATGCCAGCGACTTCCCTGCCCCTCAGGAAGTGTACGCAACCGGATTCGTCGGCCAGTACTTCACAGGCACCGAGTTTGACAGCTTCGTTTACAGTCAGCGGGATGCGAGCGTCAACTTCAACTGGAATAGTGGAAGCCCGTCAGCGGAGCTTCCAAGAGACCGGTTCAGCGTGCGTTGGCAAGGATGGTTTACCCCCCCTCACAATGAAGGAACCCGGGACTACACCTTCACCACCACCACGGATGATGGTGTTCGGCTTTTCCTCAACGGGTCTACCGTCATTAATCAGTGGAAGAACCAATCCCCTACCAGTTACAACGCCACTGCGAGTCTTGAAGCAGGTACCCCCGTTGCCATCACCATGGAGTACTTTGAATTCGGCTGGGGCGCCACCGCACAACTGGCGATTACCGATGCCACCACTGGGGATGCGATTTCCACAACCAACACCGTCCAGCATCTGGCGCTGGACAGCGAGTTCGCCGAAAGCACCTTGAACGACGGCATCGACGATCTTTACAAACTTCGCTACGGACTCCCCCTGATGCAACCATCAGCCAGCCAGGTGCTTAACGATAGCGGCGTGACAGTTCTTGAGGCTTATCAATCGGGCCTGC
Source organism: Marinobacter sp. (assembly GCA_029264995.1). Lineage (GTDB taxonomy): Bacteria > Pseudomonadota > Gammaproteobacteria > Pseudomonadales > Oleiphilaceae > Marinobacter. Next base: position 68,597 of record JAJUKC010000002.1, read on the forward strand.
ACCCGTACACGCTCGAAACCGTATCGGAGCCAGAATCACCGGTCACCAGCCAGCCCGGTGGTACCGGCGATGCCAGCGGCAGTGTGACACTGTCGTGGACGCCTCCCGGCACCAGGGTAGATGGCAGCAGCATTTCGCTGAGCGAAATTGACCGTTACCGGATCAACTACGGACAGGATGCTGCAAACCTGACTCAAACTCTGGAGGTGCCTGCAGGCACAACCTCAACCACGGTTACCGGCCTGGCGCCCGGCACCTGGTACTTTACGATTCAGGTAATTGATATCAATGGATTGAGTAGTGAACCGTCTGATCCAGTAGAGCATCAGGTTAACTAAGTGAGCATTCTGGTTGTCGAGTTATTTTACAACCAAACATCAGGAACCAGAAAAGTTTATTAATATTCAATGACTTAAAATCTGGCACGAAGCCTGCTTATTAGACGATGACGTAACGCAAAGACCACTCACTGGAGGAGTGACTCAAATGAAAAAATTGACTCAAGGCTTGGCAATGGCTGCAGCCGTCGGTTTTGCGGGAGTAGCTCAGGCTGCCTATATCGATTCTGTTGCCAATGCAAACGCACCTGGCGCTGTAGCTGAGCAAAGTGTTCCGGGAGACAACGATTACGCCACTCGCATTAGTGGTACCTGGACAGCCGATGCACCTCTGTACAACGTGGGTGATACCGTACTGTTCGGCCACAACCTGAAATCCACCAGCTCCGATCCGTTCAAGCTGACCTTCACCTACCTGGGTAAGGAAGCTTCAGACAACAACCAGTTCTACTGGGGTAACACGCTGGTATTCGATACCAATAGTTCCGTAGATGACCAATACAGTGCTGTATTCTACGGTGGTCTTGACGCCCTGCTGAACTTCAAGTTCATCAATGGCAGCGGAGTTACCATCAACAACGATGGCGCCAACGGCAGTCAGTTCAACGACATTACCAAGCCCAATTCCAGCACAAACTTCAACCTCTTCTATGTTGAAGAAGATTACTTCGTAATTAGCCTGGACGATGGCTATGTTGGCGATGATAACCATGACGATATGGTGATCGCAGTTCGTGCCACCAAGGTTCCCGAGCCTGGCACGCTGGCACTGCTTGGCCTTGGTCTCGCTGGCATTGCAGTCCGGATGAAAGGCCGTAAAAAAGCCTGACATCGAGTTCTATGCTACGCTTTAAAAGCCCTGCACTTGCAGGGCTTTTTCATTTCAGGTCAGGTTCATGGATGTACTGATTGTTTATGCCAATAGCGGCAGAGGGCTGCAAAAAGATGCCAGGATACTGGAAGCAGCCCTACAGCGGCTTGGGCACCAGACCAGGCAGGTTCAACTGCCCCCTACTCCCGTATGGCGTTCCCGCCTTTCAGCCTATCGATTCAAGGCATTAGAACGATTTTGCCCCGGATTTCTCAGCAAACTCTTCTATCGCAGTCAGATCGGCTTGCTCAGGCTACTACGTCCGGTTCAACAGGCAGATCTCGTCATTCACCTCGAGAATATCTGGATATCTCAATTGGCTGCTGGCCGACACCACTGGCTCATCCCTAACCAGGAATGGTTCATTGAGTCGAGAGGTCCCTACCTCAGCTTTACCAACCGTATACTCTGCAAAACACACCACGCGATATCGATTTTTTCCGCCTTACATGCAGACACCCAATACCTGGGGTTTACCGGCGGTGAAGTTAGCGCTCAGACCGGCTCAGAAAGGAAAGACTACCGTTTGGCTTTGCATGTAGCCGGAAACAGTCAGTTCAAGGGCACGCAGCGTGTTATGGCATGTTGGCAGAGGCACCCTGAATGGCCAGAACTGGTCGTTGTCTCCCAGCATCTAGACACCACCCCCGCCGCCAATATCAGGGTAGCGAAAAATCTTACGAACAATGAACTGAACACACTCTGGGCCCAGGCCGGTTTCGCGGTACTACCTTCTGAGGTGGAGGGTTATGGCCAGGTACTGGCAGAGGCCATGGCTTACGGCTGTATTACAATAACAACTGATGCACCGCCCATGAACGAGCTGGTTGGGAAGGACAGAGGCTTTCTGGCACACGTGGAAAGAAAGCTGACGTTTCGCCTGGGCACCCGTTACCTTGTCTCAGAGCAAGCTCTGGAGCAGAGCATTCAAGCTGCGATAGACCAGCCACCGGCCACGCTGGCCTACATGTCCAGGCGGGCAATCGAATGGTATTCAACCAACCACGAACAATTTCTTTCCCGATTAGAGAGCCAGCTCAAAGATCTGGTCGCACCACCTCTTGATCAATCTGCTCAAGAATCACCGGAAAGGTAGACTCGATAAACTCAGCAAGCGTTGCAGCCACCTCACAGCCATCGCACGCCACTGCAGAGATGAGTAAAGAGGCATCATCACGGCCACTGAAGAACCCGCCCACCTGAGCAAGCTTCGCGCGCCACTGATCGGTTTCCCACTGCCCCTGAACAAAGTAGCTATACCCCAGATGCACACGTTGTCCGGAAACACGATGTTTCAGGGTGACTCCCTGCACCGGGATATTCAGGCTGTTTTCAACATCAAAGAAGCCTTCCGGAATCCAGAATTCACGGTCATAAAGGCGGTTACTGTACTGGATGAGTTCGGCGCGGTTTCTTTGATACTCGTATGTGAACGTGCCGAGATAAAATGTCATGCCCACACCTTGTCCTGCACGCGCCTGCAGACGGTCAAACATGGTCTGAACATACACCCGGTCCGGATTAAGAATGTCGGGGCGCCAGCCCTCAAGTCCCGAACCGAACACCGGGGCATACCGTTCACTCAAATCAATGACGTAACCTTCAGGTTCAGAAGCAATGTTGCCATGCTTGTCCGGTAAAGCGAGCCAGGTAGCCAGCCCCAGTGCGGCGATAACCGCAACTGCAGTCATATCATGTCCACTCGCAATACTTTCCCTTTCTATATCAATGCTTTGAGAGGACAAAGACTCATCGTCTCGTTTTTCCATTAGTCGAGCGAGGAAATAAAGCGGTACCAGAGTTCCTGCAAACACCCACCAGCCAAAATTTTCGTGATCATCAATCAGGCTGGACTGCATGTTTGTCTCATAACCCATGTAGATGATAACGAATACCCGAATCCAATTCGCAACCAGCGCAAACGCGACCCCAAGGCAGAATAAGGTGACGCGCGACCTAAGCCGGGAAAGATACATCTCTCCGTAAATCAGCACCAGCGCTTGCCCAACCAACAAATAGCGCAAGCCAGAACACCCATGTGCGACCTCAAAGGTGCCCACACCAATCAGGTAAACAAAGACTCCTTCAACCTCAAACTCTATGTTCGCAAAGCCAAGGAAAAACTGGTTGACGGATACGGTGATCAACTGAAGCGTCCAGGAAAGGAAATCCCAGACCGGAACCGTAAGGAACAAGAGACCAAGGGGCACCAGAAACCAACGTACCTGACGCCACCCCATCAACACGGCAAAGGTGCTGAGTAACATGGGCACCATTACAAGTTGCTGTAATGCCTGAAGGCGAATCAATCCACCCAGCCAGTAAACGATAAAGCACGCCGTGAGCGGCACTAGCCAAAAAGGATAGAATCCGGCTTTAACAGGGTGAATCCGTGCAGCACGGGCGGTCAGAAACAACGAAACACCGGCCAACAAAAAACCATGAGAGTAGGATTCATCGAGTTTAAGCCAGCGTGACACAATCCCTTCAGTGGTTGGGAACGTAACCAGAACCAAAACGCCGAATGTCGCCAGAAAGGGCCAGATTTGCCTGACTGCCTGCGGCCGCGGAATCCATTCCCTGTTCATTGATACACCTGCCTACAGACGAAAGAATCGATTAACGGAAGATACAAATTGTTGGGGTAAACAGGCCCGGGCACCGTACGCCAGCTTCAACACCGGGGAGCGCACATACTCCACTGTGGTAAAGACCACCTTCTCGCCCTTGAAACGGCTCTTGTAGAAAGTGTTCTTGCCAGAACCTGCAAGCAAATCGTAACCCATGACCGCCGCATCATCGAATGCCCCTTCGATGGCGTAACCCAGATGCAGTGTACCGAGCGACAGCTTGGGGTGGAAATCCTCCATAAAACCCGCCTGGAGATTGTATACACGGTTGCCAGCTTGTACATCATAGAGCACAGAGACTATCTGCCCTTTGGCCCTCAAAGCTGAAAGCCTGGCTATTTGCCCAGAACACAATCGGTTGAGGAATGCCCGGTGAAAGGACACCGCGTGCCGGTCAAAACACGGTTTGCCCCAACGCTCACAATGAAACTGGTTCAAGTGTTGCAGAAAACTCTCAGGGTCTTCCCAAGGGACATATTCACCAGCAACTTCTCTTTCAAACACCGCTCGACGGTTGAACGCCTTCAGACGGGTGTTCTTACCCAGTCGTTCTAACCACCACCTGAAACCAGATTCAACTGGAACCAGGACCCCTTCCGCTTCGCTCCTGACCAGCCGGGTTATGCTCATTCTCTGTGACAGAGCCGGCTCCAATAAACTCATAGATCTGGGTGAAGCGTCCGCCACGATCATCTCATCCCAGGCGAACCCGGCCAGATAATCTATAAGCTGTGACATGACAGGTTGTTGATAGCGGCGATCAACAATTAACCCAACGTATTCCGTCCGAACCGTCGGCCCTAGCTTCCAGGCGTTACCAATCACATGCAGACGGCGTACCCTCCAGCCCACAGGAGTTCTGACAGACTTCAGATACAATGGAGCAAGACCTACAAGCTCGTTGCACTGGTCGTAGACTCCTAGCAACAGAAGTTCCAGCTCCAATTCCCGGTTCCACGTCTCCCACCACGAAACCTGCCAGGCCCAGCTCATAAACAAAGGATCTGCATCACTGTGCTTGAGCAGTTCTCCCCAATTTTCCCAAAGGCTCAGGAAATCCGCCTCAGAGAGCCTGCGAACCGTAAAACTCACGTTCGCCTCACAGAAACGGGGCTAATCAGAGTCTTCATGGCCAAACGCCAGGGGCCGGACCACAGGGGATCGTTTGCCAAGGACTTTCCAAGATCAGCCAAGGCAGTCCGGTAACGACCTTGAGATAGCTCGTAGCGTCCCTTGCGGACAAAAAACCGACTCATCCCATGACGGGCCTCACCACGGCTCAACGCCTCAGGAAACGACTCCAGAAAGGTCCGAATGATCTGCTCATTAGCCATAAGACGGCTGTCTTTGTCGCTGGAAATCTGATTTTCCATCACCCGGTAATAACCCAGAATCTCCGGTAGATACAGGAACTGGTAGCGCGTTGAGAAACGTAACCAAAGGCCATAGTCTTCGGCCAATCGATCAGCGTTATCAAAACCGCCCATTTCTTCGAAACATCGCCTGCGAGTCATGGTCGTATTCATGCTGATAAAATTATCATGGATGAGCTGGGAGGTAATCCGACCGGAATAGCGCTTCATTCGGTTAACGCCCTGCTCCTTACCCTCTTCATCTATCAGAATAAAATCACCATAGACGATATCTGCTTCAGGATTCTCCTTAAACGCTTGAAGACTCTTACTCAACTTGGTTTCAAGCCAGGCATTGTCTGAATCAAGAAAACAAATATAGTCGCCTTTTGCGACTTCGATGCCTCGATTTCGCGCAACACTTTGACCTTGATTTTCCTGTTTAAAATATCTGACTCGCGAGTCTGAGGTGTACCGCTCCATTACTTCTGAAGTATTGTCGATCGAGCCATCGTCTATTACGATCAGCTCGAATTCCGGCATAGTTTGAGCGAGAGCACTTTCTACCGCGATAGGTAGATAATCTGCCCGATTAAACGTCGGTGTAATGATTGATACCAAAGGCTTTGAATACATGATTGACCTACCTCCGTGTGGTTCAGACAATTATCATTCGAGCAGAGCGAGGTCCCGCTAACTGCATTATTAATTTATGTGGTCGACGTGCCATCCCTCTAGTCACGAACTTTTATGTCTCGAGGTTATACCGCCCTTTACGTTCAACCAGTTCTCTCTCGCAGCGCTTAAGAATTCACCGTCTGAATCACCACCCATAACAAACCACCCATGCTCACTGGCATCTTTTACACCTCCCAATCCACGATGCGAATGTACATACAATCTTGGGGCACTGCGGGTGAGAAAAAATCCTTCGCTGAAGAAAACCCTTTTCAACGCCGGATCGGATGTTACCGCCAACCAAAGCCTTGCGCCGTGATAACGCAACACTGCAGCTTTCATCATTGACTTAAGCATCGAAGGGCGATCAGAACACCCGATATAGTCAACCACCCGAACCACGCCTTCGTGTTCACGTAGCACGAGCATACCCTGCAACTTTCCAGACTCATCTCTAGCAACGAGGAACTCGTAAGATGCCAGTGGATGCTTTTGATAACGCCAGTTCAAGTAATCATATGTACGACAAACAATTTTTCGATAAGTGGGTGCTGCTTCTTGCCACAGAGCATTCACTTCACGGGCGTCAGGAAGTTCTGATTGGAATGTCAAATTTAATGAAAGGTCGAGCGGTATACGGAAAGCCAGTTTCATCATCGACTGTAAGCACTTTATTGCGCGATCTTTGAACGAAAATGCGGTGATGATACGCCTGAATGACCAAACCTCTGGACTCTTTGACCAGCCCATTTTTTCAAGGACAATTGCCGCTGTAGGGCTTACCCCAAAGGATAAGATAACAGGAGCACGTTCCAGAAGTTCTTGTTTGATCTCTTTTCCAAGACCCTTGCCTCTAACCCGAGCAGCAACATAGAAATCACAACTCCAGAGCCCTTCAACAACATCCTGTCCAAATTTGATTGAAACTGGCATGACGCCATTAAATCCTGAAACGCCCTGGTCATCCAATTTCACGATCGGGGAAAAGCCGCTGGCTAAAGCTCCCGGATTAGTCTCATATTGCCAGTTCCATATGTCATTCTTGAAAGGAGCATCGCGGAAAAACTCCAAGATTTGTGCGCGGTGTTCAGGCTTGTATTCACTCACGTATTATAATTCCTGTCCTAAAAATGCGGAATCTCGCCATCGAACCATCGGTTTTCGATGCCAGACAAGCATATAGGATTGAGGAACATACTCCCCATTTTCGAATAGTTCGTTTCTCGTTTTTGACTTAGCGAGCGCGCTACCCGAATTGTCCGTTCCCAAATGAAAGCGCTCCGCTCCATACTTCAAAGGATCATTTGCCAGATATGCAAGCCTGGGGCTGACCTTATCCAGTTGAGGGTCGTAAAACCAACTCGCTCCGCAGAACCCCTTGTGATCCAGGTTAACACTTAATAGATCAGCGACCAGCTTATAGGTCTTAAGCCAACCCTCTTGGTTAAACCGGCTAAGTAGGCTAGTGTGCGTATGATGCTGAAAGTAGTATTTGTTACCAATGGGCATCCGCAACAGATGACGCACAAACCGAATCCGCTGAGAAAAAGCTCCGAATTTCAACGGGTGCCGCCATAAGGCACTATGGGTGTCCACAATCCCTGTATACACTGGCATCGATTTACCACGAAGTAACGAGAAATCCTTGTAAAAGGCATCGGCAAACGGATAGTAGTGTCCATGCTCAGAGGAGATTACCTCCTCATGTATCCGCTCACGTTCCTGTCGCATTTCTTTAATGATTGAATCAGGCACATTACAAAGCGGACGCCATTCGCTGTCGTCCAGAAATACCAGCAACAGGTAACGAGCTAATAACTCAACGCTCTGTTTCCCAGATTCCGCTTCAACTTTATGGAAAAACGGCTCCAGGTCTCCAAGCCAAAGATAGCTATGAGCGATCGGCAAGGATCGTGCGACAGTTAATGCCTCCTGCACTATCTCTGCATTGATTAGCTGAGTTTGGAGCCCAGTTTTCTCCCCCAGATTCTGCAACTCAAGAGTGACTAGTTCCATATCGAACGCACCTTACCTCGAATCTGTCTGGCGAATGCCAGAAAGCCCGAGATCTCTGCCAAGAACTCATTATCGCTGATCGTCTGTTTATCCAGATAGCGTCTCAGGGTCAGATAATCATCGCCTTCTGACACAAAGCCCAGATTACAGGTAGTTGCTGACCGAATATTCATTTTATTGAGCCAAGGTAGCTGGGCCGGATCCCACTTACCGCTCGGATAACAGAAATGCTCAAGAGACTTACCGACAAGAGGCTCAAGAAACTCGCGATTTTCACGAATTTCACGGTTAGCCTGGTCCTTATCCATAGGGAAAACGTGACGATGCGTGTGAAGCTGGACGTCAACCCCCTTCTCCGCAATCATCTGAAGTTCTTTCTTGCCCATCAGCCTAAACATTCCAGCTGTCACCATACCGCCGTAATTCAATTCCAATTTGCCACACAAAGCTTTCAGAATATTTTGGCGGCCATCCTCGTCACAGTTTTCTCTACCGTAGTTAATTATTCTCTCGCACCACCTCTGCTTCTCCACAGAATCTCCAAGATCAATATGATTGACCCCGGGTAGCCCGATAGCAGAAAGATCCCCCTTCAAACTAGACCTATCGGTTTTCCAAAACAGATACTGAACCATGACATTAAAAATAGGGGTCTGCTTCTCTGCGTAGTAAGAAGTCACGTATATAGTCAGCGGATAACCAAATTCCTGACAACATTCGACCAGGGTCTCTGGTGAGTTCAGATAACCATCATCGGCTGTAATCACAATTGAATTAGCCGGCAGTGATCCTCCGGATAACCTGTTTAGTGCATCTCCGAGCCCTAGCACCCGATATCCATGATCCTTTAACAGTTTCAACCTTCCACGAAACCTATCCTCTGTCATAAATACGCCTGGCCACCACTCGTGTTCATCATCCAGCGAGATACCGTGGTAGCAAAGGATCATCAACTTGTGCCGAAAAAGTCGCCGCATCAGATAAAAAGCGCCCAATCTCCTCAGCATTCCATAAACCCGATCTTTCACACCGTCATCCCCTTCGGTATTCAACAAGCCAAGCCTGGAACATCAAAATGCCCCAAAGCTCAAAACTATAATCTTCCCGGCCAGAAAGATGCTCCTTCCACATCCAGCGCACCATTCCCGTATGCCAGTATGCTTGCTGAGCAAGCCGATGTTCGGCCAGTAGCTCCTCCGCCCACTCCCGGAGCGCGCCTCTCAACCAAGCCGCGACCGGTACAGCGAATCCCTGCTTGGGACGGTCAATAAGGTCCCGCGGTACATAACGGTATAGCACAGACCTAAGGACCTGCTTGCCAACGCTGCCCTCCAGATTGAGGGAATCGGGTAGCCCCAGTGCGAACGACACAATTTCCGGAGCCAGCATTGGAATACGTGTTTCCAGGCTGCATGCCATAGCCGCGCGATCCACTTTGGTCAGAATGTCATCTGGCAGATACCAGTTAAGATCCCGCCACATCAGTGTCTTGAGCGTATTATCCGGGATCCCCTCAGCTAGTGCACTGTTCAATCCATAACCATAATCCCCGGCCTCCTTGAGCGCGATGGCAGGGTCTGGCCAGAGGGACACCGACCGGCGGTAAAATTCAGAAAGATCGGAGGCTTCGGCAATCGATCGAGTTCTACACAGCTGATACTGGATTGCTTCTACGCTTCGATGCCGCTGGGAATGCACCAGGACATGGACCAGCCGGGCAGACAGCCTCGGTGGTAAACTAGCAGCAATACGCTTAAGACGAGCAACAGCAGATGACCGGCTATTCCACCCATTCAGCATGCCAGGATAACGGGTATAGCCACAGAACAACTCGTCGCCGCCATCGCCGGATAGGGCCACCGTGACATGCTTACGCGTCATCTGACTAACCAGAAATGTGGGAATTTGCGAGGAGTCCGCAAAGGGTTCATCGTAAATTACAGGGATGTTCGGAACCAAGTCTCTGGCTTCCTGCTCAGTCACGTAAAGCTCGGTATGGTTCGTACCAAGATGCTTCGCGACCGCCGCTGCGTGTTCTGCCTCATTGAAGCCTTCTTCACGAAAACCAATGCTGAAGGTACGCACTGGCTGACTGGCCATGCTCTGCATGATGCCAACCACGGTAGATGAGTCGATGCCACCGGACAAAAAAGCACCGAGTGGTACATCAGAAACCATTTGGTCACTGATTGACTGCTTCAGTAGCCTTTCGAGCTCATCGGCAGCACTTTCTAACGTAAACCCGGACCGCTCCTCAAAGCAGGTTTCCAGCTTCCAATAACGTTTGGTCTCCGGTAGCTGACCGGACTGAGGATGATCGAGGTCGAGGCAGACATAAGAAGCCGGCGGTAGCTTGCATATACCCTGGTGTATGGTGCGGGGCGCCGGAATCACATTGTGGCGCAGAAGCGCAGGCAGGACGGATGTATCGATTGCCCCCTGCCAATCGGGATGTTGGCGTAATGCCCGAAGCTCTGAACCAAAAAGCAGGCTTTCACCCTGCCAGCCATAGTACAGGGGCTTCTCACCCATTCGGTCCCTTGCCAGATAAAGCTTACGGAACCGCTTGTCCACTAACGCGAAGGCGAACATTCCCGAAAGTCGCTGGAGTGCCGATTCGACCCCCCACGCTTCGAATGCTGCAAGCATGACTTCAGTATCTGAATGCCCTCGAAATATCGCACCTTTGGCTTCCAGCTCTTTGCGCAGCAGGCGAAAGTTGTATATTTCACCGTTAAATGCAATGACAAAACGGCCGGACTCCGACGCCATCGGCTGGGCGCCAAACTTGGAAAGATCAATAATCGAAAGGCGACGGTGACTCAGGCCGAGGGACAAACCGTGGTCAAACCATATTCCCGCACCATCGGGTCCCCTATGCTCGATAGCACGACCCATCTGCTCTAGAACATGTTCCGCGTCAGAAAACGGTTTTGTACTAACAAATCCGGCAAAACCACACATTCCTTATTTCCTTCCCGCCATACGAGCAATCCGTACATTCAGATATGCTCTCTCGTCCCTGTTTAATACCAGCAACCAAAACGCCATAAGCCACGAAATACTGCTCAGCAGTGCGCCAGCAACAATCTCCGAGTAGGAATCGTATGCCAGGAACTCACCCATACCCAATAGAATCAACGCCATTATCCCTGCCGGGGCAAATCCCGGCAGCACCGAAACACGAAGGTACTCCGTGACAGATAGTTCCAGGTGCTTGCATGTATAATTGAGATATAAAGGCACAAAGATGAGCCCCGGTACCACTGAGGCAAAAGCCACACCTTCCAGACCAAAAGGGTGCACCAGAACAAGGCTAAGACCAATATTCAATATCGCGGACAAAGGCGTAAGACGGGCAAAAATTCCATGCTTGTTAATCGCCGTAAGATAACGGCTGGCAAAAGGGTTTATGAATGGCAGAACGGTAAAGAAAACCAGAAACACGATAAGCCATTCCGCCTTCTCACCAAACTCGGGGCCCAGCCAAATCGAAATAAAAGGCACGCCCAACAACAGCGCCCCAGTACCCATGGCCAAAAGAATACTGACAACGTAACGGGACGAAACTAGAAAAATCTGCCGGATGGTGTCGTTCTCTGCCTTCGCGCTCAGGCCGCTAAATAGCGGCATAAAGGCGTGGGTTAGTGTCCACCCGAGATTTCGAATATGCTGAGTCAGGTTCGCTGGGATGCTATAAAACGGCACCATGGCGGGCCCCATAATCAAGCCAATAACCAAAACATCTGTGGCGTTTTCAACTCGGGTAGCAATACCCTGAATGAAGGATTTGAAACCGAAAACAATCAGATCTTTTAGCCGCAGCCAAGAGTACGATCGCCAACGGGCCCTAATCGCACCGAATGCCGGGCGGGAAAGTAACCACATGAAGAGCAGGTATTTTATGGAAATCCCAATTGCATTAATGCCTGCTAAAAGCACCAGTCCGTTTTCAGGAGTGATGAACAGATAAAGAAGCGTGGAGCCTAATATGGAATTGATAATCGTGATGTTGTTTTTAAGATAGTACTTCTGGAAACCTTCCAGGTAGCTTTCTGCAACATACCCGGGAAATGAGATTAACAGGTGGGCACCAATGATGATCAGAAACAGCGTGTATTTCTGGTAGGTCTCACCTTCCGGGGCGATTGCACCTGAAAACCAGACTCCCCAGCAAAAGAAGAATGCGAAAAGAAGCAGCCCGACCATCATCATGAACGCAATTGCGGACATGTACACAGACTGAAGCGCCTGTGAATCCTGCTCCGCGTGGTGTTTCGCGGCATACCGACTGATGGCAGGCCTCAGGCCTAGGTCCAATATCCCCATGTAGCCGATCACCGCGCCAATCATCTCCCACAAACCGTAGTCGTACTTTCCTAGGTTGTGAACGAAGACGGGGGTCATAATAAAGGTGATTATCAATTTAACGATCATCACCAGGACATTTGATCCGGTATTTACGAAAAGGGTTCGAATCATTTACAAACCGCCCGAGAGATTATGGTACAGACCCCGGAGGGTCCCTGCGGGCCTTTCAATTGCGAAACGTTGAACTGCTTCAGGTTGATACTTCCTGAACACGTCTTTGGTCGGGTTTTCTATTTCTTTTGTGATCAATTCGGCGAGCCCCCCGACATCTCCCGGAGAAAAAATTCGGGCGGGTGATCCCGCGACAACCTCACGAAGCCCTATGCAATCTGTCGAAATAAGCGGAACACCCGCCGCCAGGACTTCCATCCCCAGAAGACCACATGCCTCCCAGCGTGAGGGCATGACGACCATATCCATCGCCTTGAGCATTGCGGGCATATCATCAGTTCCATCCATTTGGATAAAGCTGTCACCAAGCCCCAAACTCTCCAGATACGAATAATCTTCCCTAATAAACCCTCCCCACCCGAAAGTAACTACCACCGGAAGCGGACGATTACCCTCATTACGCTCCTTTATTAACGCAATTGCCTCAACAAGCGTGCGAAATCCTTTCTGACCCATGAATCGGCCGAAAAAGCCAATAATAGGGACATGAGCTGAGATTGAAAGTTCTTCTCTTATGTTCCAAGGAACACCGCACTCAAAGTAATGCGTATCAATACCGTGAAGAATAGGGTAAAAAGCTGACTGGGAAACGCTTGGAAAAAACTCCTGAAAATTGCGGGTAGCGTCCTCGGTTACAGTATGTATCGCATCAATTCTATCGAAGACCAAAGCCATAATAACCTTTTTTATTTTGGATTTTACACCCAAAAACTGAGACGGAAGAAAGACATCATGTGCGGTCATTAGATGCTTTGGACTAGCGACAAAAGTTGAGGCTATTTCAGTTAGTAATCCAGCTCCAAACCCATGCGAATGTATAAGGTCATAATCTTCTGATTTCAGCTTGTCCCTAACAGACCTTAAAAACTCGAGCGGAGTACATCCTGAGTGGATCACATTAATTTTTCCCGGCCCGACCGTCGCATTAAGGAAACATTGAAGTGAACCATCAGAATCCGGTGCAATAAGCACAAAGTTGTCGTCACTGAATGCTGGCTGCTGATACACGTACCGAAAAAAGGTTTTTATGCCACCACTTGGCTGCATTGCCGTCATTAGTACTTTCATATATAAACCTAAAGTCAGCCGTTTAATTTCCCGGCTCGTCGAATAAACCTTTTTGCCAATGGAAACTTTAACTCAGTAGAAACCACCGCTTTATCAGCAACCGTCTTATTTATCAAAATATTATGAAAAGCCAAAGTCAGCCCACCAAATAAATACCAATAATATTGAGACAACCCCCAATAATTTAAACTATAAACTGCATACATCCAAAAGACAGCAATCATGGATTTATTTAACATACGGTGGAAATTAAAACCATCGCCATCTAAGCCTTCAATCTTTGATTTATTTAAAGATAGTTTTTGATATACCCTGAAAAGAAAGACTAAGAAAATAATCGTCCCAATGATACCAAGCTCAATTAATAGCTCAGCATATAGATTATGAGAAGCCTGTCGACGACCCAAGATGTGCGTTTTTGCCTCCGGAGTTGTACCTAAACCATGCCCCACAATTGGCCGCTCCAGACCTAGTGAAAACTCCCGAACAATTCCATCCAGTCGGCCGTCAACAGTGGTCGCATTAGAGGTCTCCGACTTACCAATTAGAGAGAGATATCGATCTTTTTGATCACCACTCATACTACTCCATCCAAGAAATGCAATAACGATCGAGACTAAAACCAGTCTGAATTTCTGTTTAGACTCTTTAAAAATAAAGAAAGCAATCACTAAAAGAGCAACAAACGCGCCTCTGGATTGAGTAAGGATCAAAGCATAAAGAATTGGAAACAACAACAACAAATATATAACTTTATACTTCAAACCTCTCGACCACAATAAATAGTGTATAAATGGTATTAAAGTAACAATAACGAATCCTAGTTCGTTTGGGTTAATAACATCTGAAGGAGCGCCAGCCAATCTTTGCGAAAACTCACCGTGCCCGATATACGTCTTGCTTCCCCAATATCCCTCGGTAAGGTTGAGAAATAAAGGTTCGAAAATACGAACAACCTGACATCCTAAAAATATAAAAAGAAATATCTTGAGTCTGCGTTCATTATCAACCAACAACGCCGTAAAGAAAAAAAACACAACAGCCTTCACGAAATCAGAAAGATTATTTCTCAAAACGCTACCGGGCCACTCGACCAAAGGTAAAGAGATAAAAATATAACCTATCAAAACCAATAATACGGATGCTAATCGATCTTTACTCCAACCTGAAACCTTATCTCTCTGAACAAACAAAGAAATAGATATAATTAGCACGAGAAGCAAAGTAGGCCTAATAACACCGTATCCGGGTATTCGAGCAGAAAGATGCAGAAAAAAATCGATCAAAAAATATAAAAATATTACAAATGTAACACTGTTGATAGATCCTAAATTGCCTGCTTTTTTTTGATCACTCACGCCAATTACCGAGACTTTGGGACGGCTAATCATAATAGGTCTCAACTAAATGATTCCGAAGCTGCATTCCCAAAAGCTCAACACCCGAGATCGATTTTAGGAATTGAAACCGATCTGGAGAGCCGGTATGCCTTCGCATGGCATAACGCTGAGCATGACCCTGAGTATCAGCGAACGCTACGGTGGCACAGGAAAATCCAGCTTCTTTAATAAATTTCACTTGGCTGCCAACAAAGTCGTCAGCTGTGCCATTGGGATAGCAAAATGACCTGATAGAATCTCCCAGCTTCTGCCTCAGTTTCTCGGCGCAACCAAAGATTTCATTCCTTGCCTCTTCCATTGACACCCGAGCCAAAGAAGGATGCGTAATCGTGTGCCCCCCGACCTCCAACCCTTCCGCCTGCATTTCCTCCAATTGGTTCCAAGATACGGCTCGGTATTTTTTTGGCGGAATCTTTGGAAGATCAATTCTCCATGCTGCTGCCATTTCATTCAGACATCGTATCTTTTCGGCGTTATCGGCCTGAAGCATCAAGTGATTAATTTTCCAGTACTCAGCTTCGAACTGTTCATCCGGGATGGGCGTATTGATTCGTGCAATACTGAAGCTAAACTGGCCAGTGGAACATGGGGAATGTTCCAAGAGGTATCTAAGTTCATCGGGCCACAACCAGAGGTCTCCCGAAACGAATCCCGTCGTGACATAGAAGGTGGCCGGCACGCCATATTTCTTAAGAATGGGCCAGGCGATTTCGTAGAAATCTTCGTAACCATCATCGATTGTTATAGCAATTCGGTTCCTCGGTGTACGTTGCTTAAGATACAAATCCTCAGCAAGCTCAGAAACAGTGACCGGCTTATAGTTTTTGGCTATGTATTGAACTTGCCATTCGAACGTTGCAGCGTCCAAATGTCCGCGCTCCGCGTCTCGGGAAAAACGGTGATACATCAATATCCTGGGGTTCTTCGAAGTAATCAGCCTCGATAATTTATACCCCCCACAACTTCCGGCAAAACGGACAAGGCGAGAAAGATTCACTTTGCCTCCTGGGATGTAAACGACTCGGCATGGCTACCAATAAACGATTCATATAGGCGAACGTGAGCCTCAATCATGTTACTCAGATCATGCCTTTTACTGGCCAGACGATAACCCGCCTCACCCATTTCACCTGCTACATCCTCTTCGTTACGCAATAGTTTGCTGAGATATGAAGCGAGACAGGCTACCTCCCCGCAAGGGTAAACATACCCCGTTCGCGTATGAACGACGGCCTCAGCATTGCCCCCTACATTAGATGCAACAACCGGCAAACGTGCCCGCATGTACTCTACAATGGCATTGGAATAGCCTTCGGACTCAGAACAAGACAATCCGACATCCATCGCCGGCAAGATCTCCTTTACATCCGCTCGCGCCCCGAGGAAATGGACTCGTTCTTTTACGCCCAGCCGCAGAGCCAGCTCCCGGTATGGCCTCTGTTCGCCGGCTCCAACAAGCACCAACTGAGCATCGGGCACAGAACCTGAAAGAATGCTCATCGCACTGATTGCATCACCTATTCTTTTAATCTCACGGAGGTTAGCAACCAATATCGCAAAGCGCCCTTCGGCCGGGAGCCCCAACCGATTCCTCAGACGCTTTTTTTCCGCGTCTGACAACGGAAAACCTAGAGATTTATCTGTGGGGTAGCCATTGTAGATAATAGAGACTTCGTCGTGGTCGAAATGCTCTTTCTCTATAGTAACGCCTTTCACTGCTTCACTGTTTGCAATTACATGGCTTACAAAATGCCGCGTCTTTCGAAGAAGCGTCAGGTATCCCGATGTGTACCAAAACCCCATGTCACGGCGTGAGATAAAAGTCGGGATACCAAGCATCGCCATAATTGGTGGCAGAAGAATTGACGAATCGTTAAAGAAAACGTGGCATAGGCGATAGCCTGCCGCTTTCTTGCGTAACGCAAATCGCAGTAGCGAGATCCATGTTAATGGGCTCAGTACTTTCGATCGCCCAAGAACAGTGAATGAACAGGGCAAACCTCCCTCGCTCACAAACTTTGAGTTCCTCAAAACCAGAACTTCTGGATCAAAACGATCTGGCGGTAAGTTTTCTAACAATTGAATGAGTTGCCCTTCCGTACCGGCATAGGGACTCTCAAAGCAATCAATTACGTAGAGGATCTTCTTTGGAATTCCGCTTTCCATCAAAACAACTTCCTGGAATTAGGTGATCGCTTCACGACCCCGGATTACGTCGAACGACCGCTTAGGGTCCCCAATGCCAGCCCGAAATAGATGCGCGATAGCATGAAGGAAACGACCTTGTTTCCAACGAACTTGTGCCATACGAAAATGCAGAAGCGCCATTCTCTTCCTGAGGACTGATTTTCTATAAGGATAGCGAGACTTGGCTCGGTTAAGAATCTCAAATCCGGCCCTCCAACGTCGCTCAAGACCAGTTTTACTGATCGACTCTCCATGTTTTCGATAGAAGAATACTGTTCCCCTAAGAAAGGTGTATGGTGCTATCTCGGCGATGCGTAAAACCATATCGTGGTCTTGCCCCGCCCGAAATCGCTCTTCAAAGAAACCAGCTTGCTGAAACACCTTCGACCTCACCATGGCACCACCAGGTAATGCCATGTAACAATCCAAGAGAAGATCGTTGGGATCGCCCGTTTCCTTGTGACCATCGGGCGGAAGCGGAAAAAGATGTTGCCCATTCTCTGACACGGCCATTGCTTGGCCGTACACCATCCCAACCTCGGGGTGCGCCTCGAGATAAGCTACCTGATCACGAATCTTGTCTTCGTGAAGATAGTCGTCACTATCCAAAATGACGATGTATTTTCCTTTCGCAGCCTTCAACCCCAGATTCAACGCAGATGACTGCCCCTTATTCTCGCGATTGGAGTGCGACAGCAACTCAAGCTTTTTGTCGGCCTCATACTTTTGCAGAATTTCGAATGTTCCATCGCTGGATCCATCATCAATAACGATGAATTCGATGCAGGGATAAGACTGGCCAAGCACCGACTCCACTGCTTCAGTGATATACTCCGCCCGATTAAAAGCCGGAGTGATTACGGTTACTAAAGGGTTCAAAGATTCACCTGCTAACAGTTAAACGACTACAAACCACCTAACGGCAATATTTCGATCATAATGATTTTTTGGAATCAACATCGTCTTTATAGGTGCTTTTCCACTATCTAACTGACTTATCCGTGGTAACCATCAGTAATTGGCTAGCCCTGAAGACCTAACCGGCGATACCTTTTGAAACATCAATTTACACAAAATTACAGAGAATAACCACCTGTGCGCGGCGCCAATTGATCAATTATTCATCAGGCTCTCAATAATCCAATTCAACGGCGTTAGGCGGGAGAAATCGTGAACAGGCGCCATGTATTTTTCACAGAATCAGCTAACATTAACTAAAGAGCCACGTGCCAAGTGAACACTGTTGAAACGCTCAAGCCTACGGGTGGCATTATGAAGCACACAAACACCGTCTCGATAGCAATGTCTTTTGTCTCGGCCGCAGCGATTACATACGGAAATGGCGCCGTTGCTGCACCGCAAATTAACCAAACAGACCTCTCCAACACTTCGATCACCATCTATGGCACCGGGTTTGGCAAAAAGGATCAACCCGCCCCTGTACTTTGGGCATTTGGTCAGGACATCCGAGAAAACGGCGTCCAGGTTGCTAAGGAGAGAGAGATCAGTTTTGGTAGACCCGTGCCGGTGGGGAAAGATCCGAGTTCTAGTATTTGGTCCAGCGGAACGGGTGCAACTTTCAGTGAAATCACTAGAACCTCGGGCGTGACACATACATACCGAGCTAACAACGAAGGTTGGCTTGGCTGGCCTCATGCATTTGGTGGAGGCAACACTCCATACTCGGACAAAGCATACATCTCCTGGCGATTTAAACCAGCGGGAGACATCAATAGTTACAGAACCGTCCGGATATCAGATGTTAGCGGCGTATTTGATTCTGGGAAGGATCCGTTCTCTCCCGGGGAGCCGATTCAGATCTTAACTGCCAGCGGGAGTGAAATCGGAGGGAAGATTGTTCATTTTGATTCGGCGAATTCCCTGGTACACCTCGAAGCAGGGACTCTTCAGTCAACCGATAGCATTGGAGCAAAGATAATAGGCTTGAACAGCAGAGCCTCTGGTTTACTAAGAGGGGATGAATACTTCCGCTCTTCGATCTCGGGAAAATACCTCCGATCCTATGAAACCGTCAACCAAGGTGGCACCAACTCTGTTTTCTCAACTAACAGGTGGATTGCAGTCCAATTCGATAGTAGTGGTAAGGAGTTGCGCCGGGGTTTTGAAACACAGTCCGATACCGGCTACGGAGTACCTGATGTATCTGATACCACGGACTGGAAGCTGCTTGAAGCTTTCATCGATCTCTCAGGAGAGTACGGCACCGGCTACATTTCGATGGACAGCAAGGATCAAAAGTGGTTTAAAAATCTCTATATCGGAGACTCGAAGCCCAAAGACGCAGGCCCCACTATTTCTAACATCGGCTGGGAGCCAGCGGGTGGCGCAGACTCTGTGAATGTGGGTTTAAACTTTGGGGAAATTTATTTCGATACCACACCACAAAGGGTGGTTTTGAGCGACCAAGGCCTTTTTTCTGACGTACAGGGGAACCAAGAATTCCAATATATTACTGACTGGGCTGATCAAAAGATTGTAGTCGAGCTGAAGCATGGTGAACTAAATCAAAACGCACCTCTTTTCATATACGTCTTTGATGAGAACAACAATGTTAACGCAACTGGATTTTGTGTCGCTAACTGCGAAGCGGATATGAGTCCCCCGAGTAAGATAGATCTTGGTATCAATTAATTAATGCTCGCGTGGGTTCGGACCAGGCTTCTCCAAACCCACTCTACCGCCCTCGAAAGATACTATTCACGAACCCTCCTGCTCGCCCAAAATAATAAACAAATGAGAGAACGAACGAGAAGAAAAGAGATTCTATAGGAACGCCCTTTAGACTCTGCGACTTAATCTGATTTATAAAGAAAGCTAGAGGGCAAATAATAACAAATACAGAACCCCACAAGGCAAGAGGAAAATCTGTAAAAAAATAAACCAATAATGATGCCATTGAAAATAAAAAAAGTATTACCGTCAGGAACATTTTATCCTTAAAACCGTAGTTGGATTTCAAGTAACTTGACGCATGCCAGAACTCCCTCTGAAAAAAACCTCGCAGCGTTGTAGGGTAGCCAAGATGAACCACATAGCATTCCGCCAAAAACCAAAGCTCGAAGCCCTGGTCAGCAATGTCCACTGACAACTTGGTATCTTCGCCAGCGTTAATGACCTCATTGAAACCACCCAACTGATCAAATAGAGCCCTTTTCATTATAAAGCTGCCCCCAGCAAGAGCCTTAACCCTGCGAGTCTCCTTGACGGAGTTAAGCTTCCACCCACGTTCAACCCAAGATGGTCGATCTCGGAGAAGGCACCCTCCACCGACACCTCCAACTTTCTCATTAGCAAGGACCTCTACTGCTTTTGACAACCATTTATCGGTAGCCACGCAGTCGCCATCAATAAACGCTAGAATTTCACCTTTGGCCTGCATAACACCAAAATTTCGCACACCACCAACCTTCACACCCTCTTTGATGAAGACTTTGTCAGTGAACTTTTTTGCGATACCCACGCTATTGTCCGTCGATCCATTATCAACAACAATCACTTCATAGCGATCTTTCGGGTACTCCTGACATAACAATGCACGAAGACATTCGCCAAGATCCTTCGACTCATTAAAAACTGGAACAACAATCGAAACGTAAGGAAAAACAACATCATCTTTCATAATTTAAAAATTTTCGATTAATGTTTTCAAATAGTACTATAAATTTTGGATAAAGTACGTATGCTTTCCTTCATCAAGCCGACGGTCATCAATTATCACCCTGACTATAACGTGGTCTTTTAAAGAAAGACTATTTCTTAAATTAGACTGAAGAAACAACTCCAGGTCTCGTATACCTAGGATGGGGGGCTCGGACACATAAACGTTAAATTCACTATAATCAACCTGGATAATGGTGAACCTCAAACAGTCTCCAGTCTTTTCCATATACGCATTAAGTGCTCGCCCAAATATGACGGCATGAAATTTCTGGCCTGGATTGATGTAAGCAAACTGTTCAACTGTGCGGCCTAGGAGCTCACCGATCATCAAGTTCGAACCCAACTCGCTACAATCACTTTGAGTGATCTTGATTGAGTCTCCTAGCTGATAACGCACAAGACTCTGGGACTCCCGCACAACATCTGTAATCAGCACGGTCTCATCTTTTGACTCGACCCAAAGCCAAGGGTTGACCAAGTGTAAGTGCCCTCTTGAGCATTCAAAGGCAATAACATCAAACTCGGTGGACCCATATTCCTCTAGAACCGGAGCTCCAAACACCTCTGCGATAAACTTCTTCTGCGCGGGCAGGATCGACTCCGCCGTGCAGATCACGGCTTTTACGCCCCTGGGGTTAAGTCCCTTCTTTTGCGCAATCTGCGCGGCCTCAAGGATGAGCGACGTATATCCATACAGATACTCAGGGCTCCACTTGACCAGTTTTTCAACCGTTTCTTCAGCACCATCCTCCGCCGGGTAGAACACCTTACGGTTCAACAAAAAATCGCGGATCTTTGCCGTTAGGGAATTGGCCGCCCTACCCCATACTCGCGCTTCTCTCTGACCCAGTTTCAGACCGTGCTTGTTATAGCAATACGCCCTGACGGCAAGCATCTGTGCCAGCTCAGTTCTGGACAGAGAAATATGTGTTGGCTCTCCGGTAGTGCCCGCAGTGTGCCGGGAAAAACTCGATGCCACAGTGCTGCTGGCAGCGGATATTGCTCTGAGATCAGCCTTGCTCATTGGCGGTCTATCCGGCAATTCCGACAGAGAATGCACCGCCACACCCTGGGCATCTTTAGGCTGATTCTTGTTGAGTATACAAGACAGGCGTTGCAGTCTTTCGTTTGGCTCTAACCCCCAAAGGTCCTCTACTTCAGCCTGAAAACTGGCAACAGGAAGCCGCAGAACCAGGTAGGTTAAGCGCGCCAAGACATACCGAAAAAAAAACAAAGCCTTCAAGATGCCACCACCCCGTTATATACGCGCAGATACTGTTCGGCCATTGATCTTGCGGACAACTCTCCGGAGACTTTATGAAAAGCTTGCTCAGTTTTCCGATGAGTGGCCTCTGTCTCGTTGAGCACGAGTTCTATGGCATCAACCAACTCTGAAGCAGGATCCTTTACCAGAACGCCGCTATCCCCTTCATCCAGAACAAACGAGATCTCGCCAACGCCGGTAGATACAACGGGCAGGCGGACAGCCATCGCTTCTAGCAAGGTGATCGGCAAGCCCTCGGTAGACGAGGAAATAACCAAAGCAGACGAGCGCGCCATCAAAGCAGGCACATTGTCGCAATACCCGGGCAAGCAGACATCGCTACCAAGACCGAGACGTGCAACCTGGTCTTCCAGATCCTTACGCAGCATTCCATCGCCAACAATCAGCAATCCAGCTTTAGGAGCCGATTTTTTGATCTCACGGAAGCTATTAACAAGATGACTGAAGCCCTTTTCCTTGGATAGACGACCAACCCCGAGAATCACCGGCTCATGGGTGTTAAAAAAGTCTTCCAACGCCTCTGGCAAGGGTTCAGATGCCTTGCGCTGGGTGTCGTCTACCGCCAGTCCGTTTCTTATTATCGTTAGGTGACGGGGACGAATCAGGCCCGTTGATAGTTCCTTCTTCATCGCCGCGCCAACCATGATCACTCCATCCAACCGACTGATCGCCAGTCGATCAAGCAATTCATATACCCACATCCTGGAGAAGCGAGGCGCGTGAACGTACCCGTGCAAGGTACTCACAACGGGAACCTTCCGACTAAACCGACTAAAGAGAGACATCAGAATATTGAACTTGTACCCGTGAGAATGCACCAGTTCGACGCCCCAATGCTCGGCCCACTCACAGATTTCCCGAGTTTCCGAGTAATTCAAGCCCGGAGTCATTCGCCATACTACAAGCGGCAATCCCAGTTTCTCAGCCTCGATCTCAAGCGGCTTTTGGTGAATCCCTTGCTCACCGGCACTGAGAATCATGGGCTCCAGCCCCTGTTTGATTTGCTCTGCTACCAGAGTCAACAGCATTCGCTCTGCGCCGTACAGGCCGCCACTATCAATCAGGTGCAATACCTTCAACTGGAACGCTCCCTGGCCGCGAGGCTCTCCATTCCGGATGGATTACCCGCCTTCGGTGAGCGTCCAGGCTTTGTTCCAACTACCTCATAGCGGTGCTTTAATCGCAGGAATCGTTTTTCGAGAAAATGGTAAGACGCTGAGGCAAGCACACCACTGAGAATCACGCCAGCCAGGAGCTGTAACCACTCGGGGAGAAAATTCAGTTTGTCGCCGGCCTGCAGGCCCCATACATGCCAAAGATAGATCGGGTAGGATATAACTCCGAGATAGACCGACACAGGGTGGTTCAACCAGCCCCAGAAAGCCCCTGAGCTGAGCCTGATCAATTGCAACAATAGAATCGCGAGCAACAACGCATCAACCGTAAACGCCGGGCCGTAGGCATAATCGCCGCTGCCGTACTCTTTTGACAGGAACAACAGGCCCAAGGGGATAAAAGGCATCCAAAACCGGCTGCTGATGCTATTGAACACGGACATCCAACGCGGCTTTTGCGCCAGAAACGCCAAAAGGCATCCCAGAGCCAGATTATCAAAACGCGTATCGAACGCGTTGTAGGCGTAGGATGGTCCGTAGTCCAGGTAGGTATAGGAATAGGAGCGCCAAGCCAATACAACCAAACTGGCAATAATCAGGAAGGCAACCGCGTACTCCCGGCCGCGCCTCATCAGAAATACGAAAAGCATCGGCCAGATCAGATAGAACTGCTCTTCAACGGCCAGAGACCACACATGCGCAATGGACGACGACGAATGTCCCCCCAGCGCGTTGTGGTAGTTCATAAAATAGAACAAGCCGGGGACTATGGCTTCTTTGATGTCGTCATTTCCGCGGAACAAATCCCACGAAATCGATACCAGTAAGAAAGCGTAGTAAGCCGGGAAGATGCGAAGAGACCGGCGCATGTAAAACTTTCTGAAGGAAACGGTTCCCGTTTTGGCATGTTCCTTTAACAAAAGCCAGGTAATCAAAAACCCACTCAGAACGAAGAAGCCAGCCACGCCATGGCGTGCCGAAAAGAACAGCGTGCCTACCCCTGAGTGAGCCAGCACCACGGCCATCACGGCAACCATTCGAAATCCATCAAGCCCGGGGAGTTTTTTCTCCTCCAGCAAGGCTTCCAGGTTGGGCAATGCCATTATCCCTTCCTTGGGTTCCAGACAACCTTCTTTTCGCCCTTGGCGAAGGCGACAAATGCCTTAAAGGACGCAAGGTTTAACAATACGAAGTAGTAAGGCAGGGCATACACGGTAGAAAGCGATTGCCCCCGGCTTTCTTTTTGATAGCCCGCCCACGCGAAATAGAGAAACAGGCCGTACCCTATCGCGGCTAACGCATACAACCCTTTCACCGGCGCCAGGTAAAGGGCAGCAATCGCAAGGGTTATCATGGGTGCAAAGGCCGCGTAGCGCAGCAGCTTGTGGGAGATAAGCTGCCAGGCAAACACTGGATCGTTGGCCGGGCTCATGAGCTGTTTCATGTCTTTGAGCGCCCACAGTGCACGGAGGCTTACCCGCACCCGCATGCTGAATTCACTGCCCCCATCGCTTAACGCTTCTTCCTTGAGCAGCGCCCCAGGTTCATAAACAACGCGGTACCCCTGCTCAACCACTTTGAGTGGCTGAACAAAATCCGGCAACTGATCGGCATTCAGCTCGGAATGCAGTTCTTTACGCATGGCGTCAATGCCACCGTCAACGCCCACCACAGAGCCTACCAGAGTCTCCTGTGCCCTGAGCCAGTTCTCATACTTCATGTAAGCGCTGCAGCCGTCGCCAATCAGGGCGCCCTCCGGGTTCACATAGACCATTTTTCCGGTTACGTATCCCACCGCTGGGTCGTTGAAGTTACTCACCAGTGCTTTCAGGGCTTGTTGATCCCATTCGGAGTTGGCATCCGAGAACGCCAGGATCTCCCCTTCCGCATGCTGTTTGAGCATGTTGAGCCCCGCGGTTTTGCCCTGACGGGGTACCTGACGAAACAGTTTGACCGGGAAAGGCGCATCAGCAGCAACAGCCTGGACAATCTCGTCGGTTCCGTCCTCCGACTCATCGGAAACCACCAGGATCTCCAATTGCTCCCTGGGATAGTCCAACGCCAGCTTATTCCTGAGTGTAGCCTCAATGTCTTTGGCCTCGTTGTAGGCGGCGATAAGAATCGAGACTTTCGGCTGGTAAGCGCCGCTTTTGTTTACGGGCAAGGGTCGTGCGGATGCCAGCAGTCTGATACAGACGGGATAGCCGAAGTAGATGTAAGCCAACAACAGGAAAGATATCCAGAATACTGCGACCATCATGCCATCCCTGCCACAGAGCTGGAACCTAGGGTGTTCGATGAGGGCTCAAGAACCCCTTCGCTTTCCAGAACCTGGCTCATGGTGGTAAACCGGAAATCCGACAGCAACTTGGTCAATCGTTGTTCACATACGTCAAGGTTGTTGTAATGACGGAAACGGGAGAACCATTTTACCTCTAGCCTGGGTTGCCCCGGGTCGATTTCCCAGGGATGCAGATAGAATACAAATGGCCGTTGCTGACGATTGATGCTGCCCAGGCCCCAGCGGCTGAACCAATACGGAAACAACCGGAAGTACCCCCCACCTGCGATAGGTAGCGTGTAGCCCGGGAACTGCAACGTGCTGAGAGGGAACTCGGCAAGCTCATAGCCCTTATCAGTAGTCAACCGGTGGGGCCAACGGGGTGTTCCCGGCATTCCATAACGGTCGTGGTGAACCGGGAAGATAGACGAATCCCAGGTAAACCCCTCCTCCGCCAGAATATCCAGCGCCCAGCGGGACTGGTTCGTAATGGAGTAGCTCGCAGCCCGGTAGCCCGTAATGGGCTCTCCGGTAATGTCTTCGAGAATCTGTTTAGATCTACGAGTCTCTTCCCGGAAAACCTCTGGTGTCTGGTTGTAGATAAGCTGGTGACTGTAGCCGTGACTGGCAACCTCGTGCCCCGCATTCTGTATGGCTTTCACAAGCGCAGGAGACTTGTTTGCGACCCAGCCCAATGTGAAGAACGTAGCTTTACATTGTTGGCTATCGAGCAATTCCAATAGCCGATTTACGTTGGCCTCCACCCGGTATTCCATGGCGTGCCAATCATCACGGTCGACTGCCTCTGCCAACGCCGCTACCTGAAAGTAGTCTTCGACATCGATGGTCAATGCGTTAGAAATCGAATGCTTGGTCATGGCGCTTGCATCGCCTCCGGTTTTTCCTGCAGAGAACAACGGTGAAGCTCTACCGCTATATTGCTGTATGCGCTCTCGCACGGGCCTAAGGTAGATTCAACCTGTTCTCGGTACTGTTCCAGCTTCCTACTTTCCGCTTCTGAGAGATGGGTCGTCACCAACCATATGGTTCGGTAGTGATCGAGCCCACTCAATTCGGCGGGGTAATCATCCGTGGTTCTGAAATAGTTCTCTGGTACTAACTCGAACGGCAACGACTTGAGGCCGCAATCAAGCGGAGCCTGCTTCTGGTAATAATTGATGGCAGCCTGCCCCCTCGGGTTCATATAAAGCACTGCCTGACCGGTAGAGCAATGCTCTGCGAGGTAATGAAAAACGCCTGCCCAACGATTCGGTTCGCGATGTGTATAAGCGTGAGCAGACACTGCGAGGAACAGCATCGCCAGTGCCATCGGTGCAAGAGCCCAGGAACGAAACACCTTTGCGGCTCCGATAGCCCCGAGCATCAGATAAAAAGGCATGAACGGTGTGAAAAAGCGTGTCGAGAAAACCGGCTCAACCTGAGAAACCAGAAATACAATCCCAACAGGCACCACAGCGATGACGAGCGCGCTAATCCATAGTTGGAGCGGCCTGTTTCCCCGCACTTTCACTCCACCCTCGGAATGCAGCAGCCACAACAAGCCGATCGGTATCAGACTGCCTAAAGCAAGCAGCAAGCCAAAGCGCACCAGGTCACTGGCCTCCGGCGCGGCTCCGGAATAATCAAAACCAAGGTAAATCAGAGATCTCAGGTCGGGGGTGGTCAGCCACGCCAGTTGGCCACTTTCCTTGAACACCACAAACGCAAGAATAGGAAGAAAACTCAGTCCGATGAGAATGTGGGCGCCCAACCACTTACCCACATCCCCACGCCCCTTCAGTGAAGGTAAGGCCATCAGGCCGAGACAAAATATGCCAAGCGCGATAAAAAAATGGGTATGTACTGCAAACATCCCCGCTAATGCGTACCACAACCAGTATCCCCGATTACCGTCGAGTACGATGCGAGTCCAGCAGAACCACATGAGCGCCATGAACAGCAGGGCAAGCGCATAGCCCCGAATCTCGACACTGTATCGGGCGAGATAGAAATGGCAGAGGCTAAGAGCCAGGAAAGAAAATGCAGCTCTTAAGCCAAAATACTTACGTATCGGCAGGAACATTAGCCAGAGCGCGCCGGCAAAACACACCAGGGAAAATAGCCGAAGGAAAAGCTCTGATTCTGCGGCCATGCTCCAGATCTTGAGCAGGATGTAATACAGAGCCATGTTCGCTTCATATCGGGCAATGAATTGAAACAAATCGCCCCAGTTCAGGTCGATAAAATAGGTCGTCAGCGCTTCATCAAACCATACACCCTCGCTGAGGCTGTAGTTCAGGCCATAAAACAAACATAGGCCGACCGCTACCAGCAAGGCGACAACCCACAGGTTTCTCTCGGCAACAGATAGTTGGGAGGTCATTTTACCGGTTCCCTGGCTGCCGCAATTACGGAATTCTTGCGCTCGTTCTCGCTGCCTCGCACGTGTTCCTGAATCAGGTACAGTGGACGTCGCTTGGTCTCATCGAACATCCGCCCGAGATATTCTCCCAATACACCAAGGAACATCAGCTGGATTCCGCCAATAAACAGAATCACTGTCATGAGCGACGGGTAACCTGGAACCGGATCGCCCCAGAGCAGGGTTTTGACAACAACATAGGCTCCATACACAAACGAGCCGAAAGCCAACAAGACACCGATATAAGAGGCCAGTTTCAGCGGAAGCGTGGTAAACGATGTGATGCCGTCCAGGGCAAAATTCCATAGCTTCCAGTAGTTGAATTTGGTGTCACCCGCATGTCGAGGATCACGCGAGTACTTAAGCGCTATCTGTGGGTAACCGATCCACGAAAACAGCCCTTTCATGAAGCGGTTTGATTCCGGCAGGCTCTTCAGCGCATTGACCGCCCGACGACTCAATAATCGAAAATCACCGGTATCGCGGGGAATCGAGAATCGCCCAACATGAGCCATTAATCGGTAAAAGGCACTGGCGGTCACTTTCTTCGTAAACGATTCGCCATGACGTTCCGTTCTCTGGCCATAGACCGTGTCGTAGCCTTGCCGCCAAAGCTTGAGCATGTCTGGAATGAGTTCGGGGGGATCCTGCAGGTCTGCATCGATAATAATGACCGCATCGCTATCGACATGATCCAGGCCTGCGGTCAGCGCGGCTTCCTTTCCGAAATTCCGAGACAGCCTTATCAAGGAAACGCGGGGATCATCCTGAATCAGGTCGTGAAGCAGTTCTATGGACCGATCTGAGCTACCGTCATCAATAAATAACAACTCGAAACGGGTACCTTTCAAAGTCTCACAAACATCGACTGTTCTGCGATAGAACTCGCCAATCACCGCTTCCTCATTGTAAACCGGCACTAAAACAGTCAAAGAATCCATTCTCGGCGCTCGCTTAAGTCCCGAAGGTCCAGGACTTATTAAGTAAAAAAGTAATCAGAAACACTAATCCCGTGGCAAGAACCTGAGCCACAATGTATTGCAGAGCGAAAAGGCTATTTAAAACAAACATGGCCGCCAGATTGATGCAGAAACCCACCGCAGCAATAATCATGAATTTTACGGCCGTGTGCCCGTAGCTCTTGCCCCGAGCATCAAATACGAATCGGCGATTGAGCTCGTGATTTACAACCGCGCCGAGAACGAAACCAATGGATGTTGCGCTCAATACCGAGAGCCCAAAAATCTCTACCGTGCTCAATAGCATGGCGTAGTGCGCCATTGTTCCTACGACACCCGCAGCTCCATAACGAAAGAGAGCCGCGACGTTACTTTGCGTGCCCAAGAACATATCGCGGCTCACCTCAGTCGGTATTCCAGACCAACCAACACCCAGTTCTCATCGTACTCCCGACTGGAAATATCGCTGGACTTGGTGTCGTGCCCTACCCTGGCCAACAAACTCAAATCCCTGGTTGCCTGGTGCTCAGCGCCGATCACAAGCCGGGCAACTTCGTCCTGGGTGTCGTCGCGTTCATAACTCAGGTGGTCGAAGCCCAGCGCCAGGTATCCGGTGGTCAGTTCCGAAAACTGGCGAGAATAGCGGGCATTAATGCCGGCTTTGTCTTCTTTCTCGTCGCTTTCCAGGTAATCCGAGCGATAAGCATAGAGGTCAAGATTCAGTGAGGAGGCGTCGGAAAACTGCTTGTTGATGCCGGTCGACAAAACGCTGTTTTCAACGGTGATGCTTTCGCGGAGGTTGAACTCGAACTCTCCGAAACGAAGGTCAAGCGTGGACGTGCGGTCTGTCAGCTCCCTTGAGGCATTCAGGTACCATTCGGTACTCGGATTGATTTGCCGGGTAAGGTTTATCTGGCCTACCAGCCCATCGCTCGACTGGTTGGTATTGGCGTAATCCGTTTCGATTTCACTCACGCCAACAGAACCGGAAAGAGACGTGGTCGCCCAACGGTTCTCGAAGGTAACCTGGGCACTATTCACATCCACTTCTGCGCCATAGTCGAACTCGGTTTGACTGTGGGAAACGCTCAGGCCCCCGGTGAATGTTGAACTGAACAGGTGGTTCCAGGCGATAGAACCGGTATAGCGCTCACTGTCCGTTTCCTCCGGTTCGTCGTACTCGGTGTTGGCATAGCGGGCAGAAAGATTGAGCCAGTTGGTGTCATTCAGACGCCAGAGGTATCTGGGGCCAGTGCTGAACACGTTTTTTCTGGTTCGGTTGTCCGGTGTGTCGCTCTGGCGAGTGTCCTGGTTCACTTCCCTCAGGTTGTTGTCCACTTCCCAGTAAAGCTGGTTGGCGAGCTCGCAATCGCCCTGGAAGTCCATTTCCGCGAAGCTCTCGCTGTCAAAGCTATCGTCCTGCCACCAGGAATACCCCAGAGTGCCCAGGAAATCAGCGTTGCAGCGTCCGGGATCTGTCTGGTAACCAGCGGTAAGGTAGGCACGGGTCTCGAAATCGCTGTCTTCATTCGTATCTGCTTTGCGGGCATTGTCGGTGAAGCGGCTGTCCAGCCCGAACGTGACCTCACTTTGCGCAAACACGGGGAACGAGCAGGCACCAGCCAGTAACATTACTGGTATTGCCTTTACTGCAACGGGTGTCCCTACCCTCTGCTGATCAGCCATTGATCACCGCTCCTACAAACTTGTCCGGATTGAAAGCCGTCGCAGCTTGTTCGGCCGTCGCCGCAGTGATCTTGCCGTGAGGTACCACCAGCATGGCGTAATCGCAGAGTTCGGTCAGAATGCGGGCATCCGGAGATTCGGATATCGGCGCCGTGTCCAGCACGATGAAACGGTCCGGATAGCGACGGCGGATCGCCTGCAGGAACTGCTTCATCCGGAATGAAGTGAAAAATTCTGCTGGCGTTTCACGGCGACTGCCCGCCGGAATCAGTCTCAGCCTGGGAATACCGGTTGGATAGAGTATCCGGGCAATGTCGTAATCCGGGTCGTCAAGAAAATCTGTCAGCCCGGTCTCCGGCATCACATCCAGCGTGGAATGCAACGAAGGTTCACGCAGATTGCAGTCGATGATCAAAGCCGTCTTGGCCTGGTCGAAAGCAAAGGCGGCCGCGAGATTCAGGGCCACAAACGAGGAACCGGCGCCAGAGCTGGCCCCGCTCACTACCAGGGTGAAGTTGTTGCCCCCGGAAACCTCAAGCAGCTTGGTTCTAAGATCCCGGAAACGGTTGACCAGGGTGCGGTTTCGGGATTCGGGATAGATAATCCGCCGCTCGTCGAGGTCGTCGTGCGTGAGCCGACGCGGCTCCTGCATTCGCACGATCTGTTTGCTGATAACGTACTTATCAACCGCGCCTGGGCCAAGTTCAAGGGAGCTCGGCACCAGCATCCGGGAATCTTCGTCATCATGAAAATCCAGTTCCTGCTTCAGCCGTTCCTTGCGCTTCAGCCAAAAGGAATGCTCTTCACTTGCTGCCGGGCCACTGCCGGGTCTCTCATTGCCAGAATCCTGGGATTCTGCGGGATCAAATCCGGGCTGATCATTTCGTTGTTCTGGCATCAGATCACTCCCATTTGAGCTAGCACAACGATGGTCACATACACTGCTACCGTGAGCACCGCAAAAATCCCGATCAGTACCGTAACCTTGCGATCCCGGCGCTTTTCGAAGGGTGTCCGCACTTCCGGAATTTCAACAAGAACCGGCAAACCAATGTCTTCTTCAAGCTGTTTCCTGGCACGAATGCGGGGGTCTACCTGCAGTAAGCCGGCAACAGCACCAAAGGGCGCTACCAGCCCCAGAAACAACCCAGCCGCGGCAAACATGGAGAACTGCGGGCCAGAAGGCGTGCGCGGGAATTGAGCGGTTTCATTAATGCGGTAGTTCAGCCCCTGCCCTTCAATGTCCAGGTGCATGGAAACCCGGGCCTTTTCACGGCGCTTGAGCAGGTCATCGTATATTTCGCGATTCACTTCCATGTCACGAGTGAGCTCGGAGTACTGGGCCTTGTTGGCCTGGATACGTTCCATGCGTTTGGCCTGCTGCTCCAGCAAACGGGTGAGAGACTCGATTCGGGTTTCCACCGTCGCCATGTCCGCTCGAGTGGTGGAGAGGTTTGCCCGCAATTCCTGATAGAGCGGGTTAACGGCTTCTTCGCCCTCAAGTGAACTTATGTTCGTCGGCTGTTCTGCCGCCTGATCTCGTTGTTTGCGCAGTTCCGCCAGCTGTTCCCGAAGTATCACGATATCCGGGTAGGTATCGTGGTACTGCAGCCGCAAGCTGTCCAAGCGCTCCTCAAGGATACGAATCCGCTCTCTGTAGGCGTCTTCTGTTCGACCCTGGCGAATCGTGGGCCGAATACCGGAAAGCTGGCCCTGTAGGGAAGCAGCACGGGTTTCGAGTTCTTTCTTCTCAAGTTCAGCCAGTTCCAGCTGATTACGAAGCTGCGCCATGCGGGCGTTGGCCTCTTGCTCGGTTCCATCGGTGTTCTCAGAGAGGAACTCTTTCAATCGGTTCTCAGCCTGTGCCAGTTGCTGCTCGTAACTCTTGACCTGTTTGTCGATGAAATCGTAGGCGTTACGGCTTTCCGCTCGCTTGCGGTCTTTGGTTTCTTCAATAAAGACCTGCCCCAACCGCTGGGCGACGCGGAATGCTTCCATCTGGGAAGTGGAAGAGAAGCCAATGCTGAAATAACTATCGCCCCGGGGCCGAACCGACAAACCGGAGCGAATATTGGCAATCCGGTATTCAAGAGCTGCCGGATCAGAGGGCGCATCCGGATAGATTTCTGGGTCCAACGCCACTTTCTCGATCAGGCTTCGGCTCATCAGCAATTCCTTTGCGGCCGAGGTACGGTCGTTGATCTCCGTAGCCACGGCGCGCCCTTCCATCAACGGCGCAATGATATTGCGGTCATCTACAAAGATGATGGTCTCGGACTGATACTTATAGGGCCATACAAAGCCTGCTCCAAGCACAGCAAAACTGACAATCACAAACGCGAGGAACGCGAGGCCCTTTCGGCCCCGGACCTCGCGAATGATCTCCTGCGGTAACTGGGATAACGGTAATGCCATAACCTAACCCGCCTTCAGGCCTTTGAACTCAACAACCACTCAGAAACTGCGTTCTGGAATGGTAAGAATGTCGCCCGGCCGCATGCCGTAGTTGGTTTCAACCCGGCCTTTGTTAAGGATGTCGTCCAGTTTTACGGGAATGGCAACCACCTCGCCCTCGAGCTTGCGATAGAGCATGGCGTTGTTCAGCGCGGCAAATTCGTTAGCGCCACCGGCACTCAGGAAGATATCCAGCACGGTCATACCGCTCTGGTGAGGTACCGAAATTGGCTGGCGAACCGCACCGGTTACGCGCACCCGGTCTGTGAATTCGTGGCTGCCCATGGAGGTCACCACCACACTCACTTGTGGCTCCCGAATGTACTCGGTCAGGGAGGTACGAATGGAACTGGCCAACTCTTCGGGCGTGCGGCCACTGGCCTGTACGTCGCCTACCAGGGGCACGGAGATTTTGCCGTCAGGCCGAACTGGAACGGCAATACTGAGATCCTCGTTACGCCACACAGAAACCCGAACGACATCCGTTGCGCCCAGTATGTACTGGTCCACGCTATCGCGGGTATCAACGGCCAATGCGCGCTGGATCTGTTCTGAAGAGGAAGCGGAAGGGCCGGCACAACCCGTTGCCAAAGCTACCGCCATGAGGGACACAATAAGCCCTTGGATGAGATACTTCCGTGACATCTTTATTCCTCTCTTGTGAGGTCCGTGCTGTATTCCATGTTCCGGGAACAGCTGACTCCCGAAACTACCTTGATCCTTTTTTGAACAATACCACTTCTACTGTCTGAATTATAATCAACAGATCAAGAAGTAAACTCTGGTTCTTGATGTAGTAGAGGTCGTAGCGCAGCTTTTCCCGGGTGTCCTCTTCGTTATCCGCATAGGCGAAACACAATTGGGCCCAACCGGTCAGCCCGGGCTTTACCCGGTGCCTTTCTGCATAAAACGGAATCTTTTCAGACAGCTGCTCAACGAACACCGGCCGTTCTGGCCTCGGCCCGACAAAGGCCATGGTGCCATTCAGTACATTAAAGATCTGTGGCAGCTCATCAATCCGCACCTTACGGATAAATTCGCCAACGCGTGTCACCCGGGTATCGTTCTTCCTGGCCCAGACCGCGCCGTTCTTTTCCGCGTCGGTAATCATGGACCGAAACTTGTGCACCTTGAACACCTGGTTGTTCAGACCTACCCGCTCCTGACTGTAGATCACCGGTGCTTTCAGTCCATCTTCCAGTTTGATGGCGATGGCGGTGAGAATCATGATGGGGAAAGTGGCCAGCAAAAGTGTACCGGAGGCCAGAACATCCAGCGCCCGCTTGCCAACGCCATACACTGAAGAAACCGTGAATCCGTCAGAGAACACCAGCCAGCCGCGGGTGATCATCTCCAGGGCCACTTTGCGGGATTCACGCTCATAGAAATTGGCACCGTCGATAATCTGCACACCTTCCATTTTGCATTCCAGAAGGTCTTCCATCGGCAAGCCCCGACGGCGGTCATCCACCGCAACCACAATTTCCCGCACCGGGTGTCGAAGTACGTAGTCGTGCAGTGATGTTGGCAGGTTGATGAGGTATTGCTCATCAACTTCCACGGTGTCATCCGGCATGGGAACGAAACCGTCCAGCGAAAAACCTTTACGGTTAAAGGGAGTGGTCAAGTCCTCAAACATCTGTTTTGCACGGCGACCGGCACCCAACACCAGAACCCGACGCTTGAAGCGGTCCTTGCCTACCACAGCAAAGAACACCACTCTCGCAATACCCAGCGAAAATATCGACAGCACCGTTGCCGAAGTTAGCAACCCGAAACTGCCCAGATACCAGAGCCAGTCATCAGCCACGAAATAGGCAAACCCATGCAGCGGTATAGCCAGAATCATGGCCATGATGGTGCGTAGCATCATGCCGGACATGCCTTCTTCCACACGAGACTGGTGCACGCCCAGAGCGATCATGACGATCAGATTGAACAACGCAAAGATCGTGATGGAAGGGAGGACAAAAACAAGATTATCGAGGAAGAAATCGAGCTCGCCGAAGAAGCGGAAAAACACCGCCAGTGCGAACGCAAGGCCCATGACGATCAGATCGATCAGGCCGAGAATAACAAAAGGTAAGTGTATATAGTGTCTGAACAACCTGACGTGGGCCACGTCGACTCCTTGTGCGGTTCACACTGCCTGTACTGCAAGCATCCTTTGCTACACACTGTAACAAACCGTTACGGGATTGTACGGCAATTCATTGAAACTGCAATGTGGGCCACTCGCCCATTTCGTTCAATTTTACAAATATTTTATAGTTGCGACACAAACTCGTGCACCGGCACAACCTCAAGCTCCCCTGCCCCCTGCAAATTCCAAATGTCATGTTTTTTTACATATAGTACTGACTAAACGCATCAAACATAGCACTCATATCTTGTTATTAATGCAATTTTTTCCATCCGGCAAGAATATTGCTTTGCGGTCGCCGCCCTAAATGGGTTAATAAAATACATACTTTCAAGGAGATGAAAGACAGTGAAAGCCATGAAATATCTCGCAGCCAGTTCTTTATTGGCCGCAAGTGCGACGAGCCAGGCAGCCCTCATCAACTTTACCGGTGAAATCGAATATCACAACGACGTTGTTTACACTTATTTCACGCTGAACCAGGACACCAATAACGTAAGAGTCTGGACGGATTCTTTTCAGAACGGCGATAACTTTGATCCTATCACCGCCCTTTGGAGTGGTGACGGCAATCTGATCGCACAGAACGATGACGATGCTTCCATCAATCCTGACACCCAGACCTATTATGACTCAGGTTTCAACCTGTCATTCCTTGAAGCCGGTGATTACATCTTCACGGTAGCAACCTACAACAACTTTGCGTCCGGCAATTCATTGAGCGATGGTTTCAACTTTGACGGGCAAAACCCGATCCCGCTCGCAGATTGGGACCAACCTGCCAACGACGTGAACATGGGGCCAAACTGGAGCGTCTGGCTGGACGGTGCAGATTCCGCGTCTAACCCTGGGGCAGACGACCCGGTTGCGGTACCTGAGCCCGGCACTCTGGCCCTGATTGCAACAGGTCTTCTTGGCCTGGGTTTGCGGCGTCGAAAGCAGGCGTAATAACAGGGTTATGTAACAACGATTAAAAGCCAGGCCTTGTGCCTGGCTTTTTAATCCACCTCAGGTCAAATGCGACACAAACTCGTGCACCGGCATCACCTCAAGCTGCCCCAGGCTTGCACAACTACCCATGATGGCGTCGCATTGCTGGGCGGGAAAGCGTGTCTGCAGATTGGCGCGGAATTTCTCCACCAGTAGCGGCATACCTTCCTTGCGCCGGCGCCGGTGCCCTATCGGGTATTCCACGGCAACCTTGTCGGTACTGGAGCCATCCTTGAAGAAAACCTGTACCGCATTGGCGATTGACCG
Source organism: Marinobacter sp. (assembly GCA_029264995.1). Lineage (GTDB taxonomy): Bacteria > Pseudomonadota > Gammaproteobacteria > Pseudomonadales > Oleiphilaceae > Marinobacter. Next base: position 104,962 of record JAJUKC010000002.1, read on the forward strand.
TTTATCGGCCTCCAGGTATTCGCGGGTATAGCGCTCATCCTCGATCACTTGCATTTTTTCTCTTAGTCGGTCGATTTCAGGATGGGCCTGGTGAAAGCTGTCTTCGTAATGCTCTGCCGTCAGGTTGCCAAAGATCAGTGGCACCGCCGTCATGTACTGCAGGCAGTGATCCCGGTCTGCAGGATTGGCGAGTTTGCCCTGCTTGGAAATAATGCGAATGGCCGACTCGTGGGTAGTGATCTCTATGCGATCAATGTCGTCCAGCCGGCCCTTCACTTGTGGGTGTAGTTTTACCGCGGCCTCGGCTGCGGTCTGGGCATGAAACTCTGCCGGGAACGAGATTTTGAACAGAATGTTTTCCATCACGTAGGAGCCGAAAGGCTGTGGTAATGCGAAGCTACGTGATGATTCAGGTTTCAGGGCCTGATCTCGATTGGTCTTGCTGAAGAGGACGTCGTAGAAGCCCCATTGTGGCGCCGTCAGCACCCCGGGAATGCCCATCTCCCCTCGCATGGCAATATCTGCCAGGCGAACACCCCGGGAGGTGGCATCGCCTGCCGCCCAGGATTTACGGGAACCGGCGTTGGGCGCGTGGCGATAGGTGCGCAGGGCCTGACCATCGACCCAGGCATGAGACAGCGCGGAGAGCATCTGTTCCCGGTTGGCGCCCATCAGTTTGGCACTGACGGCGGTCGACGCCACCTTCACCAACACAACATGATCCAGCCCGACCCGGTTAAACGAGTTCTCAAGGGCAAGTACACCCTGAATTTCATGGGCCAGAATCATGGCCTCAAGAACGGCCTTCATGGCCAGTGGCGCCTGGCCATTGGCAACGCGCTTCTGCGAGAGGTGATCGGCAACTGCAAGAATGGCGCCGAGATTATCGGAGGGGTGGCCCCATTCGGCCGCCAGCCAGGTATCGTTGTAATCCAGCCAGCGGACGATACAGCCAATGTCCCAGGCGGCTTTCACCGGGTCCAGGCGGTATGGAGTGCCAGGCACCCGGGCGCCGTGGGGAACGATCGTGCCTTCCACCAGCGGGCCCAGGTGTTTGGTGCATTCCGGAAAACGCAACGCCAGCAAGCCGCAGCCCAAGGTGTCCATCAGGCAATAACGGGCCGTTTCCCAGGCTTCTTCGCTTTCTATGCGGTAATCAAGGGCATAGTCGGCGATTTGTTGCAGTACGTCGTCGTAGTCCGGGCGTTCGTTGAGATCGTAAGTGGCAGACATATTACGGCCCTCCTGTCCCAACTATAGGAGCTATCAGAAGCTGTCGCCAGGCACCCTCACCCAACCTTCCATGATAATCCGCGCACTGCGGCTCATGATCGCCTTGGAGGCAGTCCACTGACCATTTACTTCCTTCGCTTCCGCCCCCACCCGAAGGGTTCCGGACGGATGACCGAAAGTCACATGGGTACGGTCTCCGCCGCCAGCGGCCAGATTAACCAGCGTGCCGGGAATTGCAGAGGCCGTTGCAATAGCCACCGCAGCCGTGCCCATCATAGCGTGGTGCAGCTTGCCCATGGACAGCGCCCGAACCAGCACATCAATATCGGCGGCATTGATCTGTTTTCCGCTGGAAGACACGTAATCCGAAGGTTTGGCCACAAACGCCACTTTCGGAGTGTGCTGGCGACTGGCAGCTTCCGCGATATCCGAGATCAGGCCCATTTTCACCGCGCCATGGGCGCGAATGGTTTCGAACATGGCCAGGGCCTTGGGGTCGCTGTTGATGTCGTTCTGCAGCTCGGTGCCCTTGTAGCCAATGTCTTCGGCATTGACGAAAATGGTCGGGATACCGGCATTGATCATGGTGGCATTCAAGGTGCCGACACCCGGCACTTCCAGCTCATCCACCAGATTACCCGTGGGGAACATGGCTCCTTCGCCATCGGCCGGGTCCATAAACTCGATCTGCACTTCCGCCGCCGGAAAGGTCACGCCATCCAGTTCAAAGTCACCGGTTTCCTGTACTTCACCGTTGGTGATGGGCACATGAGCCACGATGGTTTTACGGATGTTGGCCTGCCAGATACGAACGGTACAGATGCCGTTTTCAGGAATACGCTCTTTGGCCACAAAGCCGCCGTTAATGGCGAATGCGCCTACGGCGGCGGTGAGATTGCCGCAGTTACCACTCCAGTCGACAAAGGGTTTGTCGATGGACACCTGGCCAAACAGATAATCGACGTCGTGGTCCGGTTGCGTGGGCGCTGCCAGGATCACCGATTTACTGGTGCTGGAGGTGGCATTGCCCAGGCCATCAATCTGCTTTTCGTAGGGATCGGGGCTACCAATTACGCGCAGCAAAAGCTTGTCTCGCGCTTCACCGGGTACCTGGCAGGCTTCAGGCAGATCTTGCAGACGGAAGAACACACCTTTACTGGTACCGCCACGCATGTAGGTAGCAGGAATACGAACTTGGGGAGCAAAACTCATTGAGCGAGCCTCACTTGAATGAATGTTTCAGGCAGGAGCCGGGAACAGCTCCCGCCTGACCTTGCCAAGGCGATCAGGCTGCGCTTTCAGACGCCAGGAAATCCTGGGCGAAGCGCTGCAGTACGCCACCGGCAGAGTACACGGTGACTTCTTCCGCGGTATCCAGGCGGCAGATCACCGGCACCCGGTCCACTTCACCACTCTTGCGGTGAATGACCAGTTCCAGCTTGGCGCCGGGGGCGGGCTTGCCTTCCACATCGTAGGTCTCGGTACCATCCAGCTGAAGCGTGTGGCGCGTGGTGCCTTCTTCAAACTGCAGCGGCATCACACCCATACCGATCAGGTTGGTGCGGTGAATCCGCTCGAAGCCTTCGGCGACGATGGTCTCTACACCTGCAAGGGCAACACCCTTGGCCGCCCAGTCACGGGAAGAACCCTGCCCGTAGTCTGCACCGGCAATGATGATCAACGGCTGCTTGCGTTCCATGTAGGTTTCAATGGCTTCCCACATGCGCATGGTCTTGCCTTCCGGCTCCACACGAGCCAGGGAACCCTGCACCACTTCCCCGTTTTCGTCCCGGACCATTTCGTTGAACAGTTTCGGGTTGGCGAGGGTTGCTCGCTGGGCAGTCAGGTGGTCACCACGGTGGGTGGCGTAGGAGTTGAAGTCTTCCTCCGGCAGGCCCATCTTGTGCAGGTACTCACCGGCAGCCGAGTCCATCATGATGGCGTTGGATGGCGACAGGTGGTCTGTGGTGATGTTGTCCGGCAGGATCGCCAGCGGGCGCATGCCCTTGAGCGCGCGCTCGGCGGCCATGGTACCTTCCCAGTATGGCGGCCGACGGATATACGTTGACTGCGGCCGCCACTCGTACAGCGGGCTCTTGGCCTGTTCGGCCTCATCCAGGTTGAACATCGGGATGTACACCTGCTTGAACTGCTCTGGCTTCACGTATTCGCCGACAATGCGGTCGATTTCTTCATCGGACGGCCACAGGTCTTTCAGGGTGACAGGATTGCCATCCTTGTCGTAGCCCAGGGCGTCCTGTTCGATATCGAACCGAACGGTACCGGCGATGGCGTAGGCGACAACCAGCGGAGGTGACGCCAGGAAGGCCTGTTTCGCGTACGGATGAATCCGCCCATCGAAGTTCCGGTTACCGGAGAGAACGGCGGTGGAATACAGATCCCGGTCGATGATCTCCTGCTGGATTTTCGGGTCAAGGGCGCCAGACATGCCGTTACAGGTGGTACAGGCATAGGCCACGATACCGAAACCCAGTTTCTCCAGTTCTGGTAACAAACCGGCTTCTTCCAGATACAGGCGGGCCACTTTGGAACCCGGTGCGAAGGAAGATTTCACCCACGGCTTGCGCACCAGCCCCAGCTCGTTGGCTTTCTTGGCCAGCAGGCCAGCCGCCACAACGTTGCGGGGATTCGAGGTGTTGGTGCAGGAGGTGATGGCAGCAATAATCACCGCGCCATCGGGCATCAGGCCCTTTTTCTCTTCTTCCAGTGCCTTGTCCAGATTCACGGCAATGCCGCGCTCGTGCAGATCGGACGTGGCGACACGGCGGTGCGGGTTGGACGGGCCGGCCACGTTACGAACCACGGTAGACAGATCAAACTCCAGCACGCGCTCGTACTGAGCCTCGGTCATCTCGCTGGCCCACAGGCCGGTTTCCTTGGCGTACTTCTCAACCAGGTCTACCTGCTCTGGCTCACGGCCGGTCAGTTTCAGGTAGTCAATGGTCTGCTCGTCGATGTAGAACATCGCGGCCGTAGCACCGTATTCCGGGGTCATGTTGGAAATGGTGGCCCGGTCGCCGATGGTCAGGCTCGACGCACCTTCGCCGAAGAATTCCAGGTAGGCGCCGACCACACGCTCCTTACGCAGGAACTCGGTAATCGCCAGAACAATATCGGTGGCGGTAATGCCCGGCTGGCGCTTGCCAGTCAGCTTCACACCCACGATATCCGGCAGACGCATCATGGACGGGCGGCCCAGCATCACAGTTTCCGCTTCTAGACCGCCCACCCCTACGGCGATAACACCCAACGCATCAATGTGCGGCGTATGGCTGTCGGTGCCCACACAGGTATCCGGGAAGGCAATCGGGTGACCGTCTTCATCCGGTCGGTTCTGAATCACCGGCGACATCTTCTCCAGATTGATCTGGTGCATGATGCCGTTACCGGCCGGAATCACGTCCACGTTCTTGAACGCGGTGCGGGTCCAGTTGATGAAGTGAAAACGGTCTTCGTTGCGACGGTCTTCGATGGCGCGGTTCTTCTCGAAGGCATCCGGGTCGAAACCCGGGGCTTCCACCGCCAGGGAGTGATCCACGATCAGCTGGGTGGGCACCACCGGGTTAACTTTGGAAGGATCACCGCCCTTCTCCGCGATGGCATCGCGCAGGCCGGCCAGGTCCACCAGGGCGGTCTGGCCCAGGATGTCATGGCAAACCACCCGCGCCGGGTACCAGGGGAAATCCAGGTCGCGGCGACGCTCAATCAGCTGCTTGAGGGAATCGGTCAGGGATTCCGCATCGCAACGGCGCACCAACTGCTCTGCCAGAATCTTGGAGGTATACGGCAGCTTGGCGTAGGCGCCCGGCTGGATGTCTTCCACCGCCTGGCGCGTATCGTAGTATTTCAGTTCCGTGCCCGGCAGGGCTTTACGGTATTGGGTATTCATAGTCTCTCTCAGCTACGCTTGTCGATGGGCAACCAGTCTTGGTGTTCAGGGCCTGTGTACTCAGCGCTCGGGCGGATAATTCGGTTGTTGGCGCGTTGCTCTTTCACGTGGGCGGTCCAGCCGGATACCCGGGACATCACGAAGATGGGCGTGAACAACTCGGTCGGAATGCCCATGAAGTGATAGGCCGAGGCGTGGAAGAAGTCGGCGTTACAGAACAGTTTCTTCTCGCGCCACATGACTTCTTCACAGCGAACGGAAACCGGGTACAGCACGGTATCGCCCACTTCCTTGGCCAGCTTTTCAGACCACTTTTTGATAATGGCATTGCGCGGGTCGGATTCGCTGTAGATGGCGTGTCCGAAGCCCATGATTTTTTCTTTGCGTTCCAGCATGCCCATCAGGCCGGCTTCGGCCTCTTCCGGGGTCTTGAACTTCTGAATCAGTTCCATCGCCGCTTCGTTGGCGCCGCCGTGCAGCGGGCCGCGCAGGGAGCCGATAGCACCGGTCACGCAGCTGTGGATGTCAGACAACGTGGAGGCGCATACACGGGCCGTGAAGGTGGAGGCGTTGAACTCGTGCTCCGCGTACAGAATCAGGGAGACGTTCATCACCCGCTCATGCAGCTCGCTGGGCTTCTTGCCGTGCAACAGCTCCAGGAACACGCCACCAATGGAATCGCATTCGGTATTGGCGGTATCAATGCGAATGCCCTCGTGGGCAAAGCGGTACCAGTAGGTGATGATGGCCGGGAACACCGCCAGCATGCGGTCGATCTTGTCGTCCTGCTCGCTGAAATCCTGTTCGGTTTCCAGATTACCCAGCATGGAGCAACCGGTACGCATCACGTCCATCGGATGCGCGCCCTTGGGGATCTGCTCCAGCACCAGTTTCAGGGCATCCGGCAGGGTGCGCAGGCTCTTGAGCTTGGTTTTATAGGCATCCAGCTCGGCCTGGTTCGGCAGCTTGCCACGCAGCAGCAGGTAGGCCACTTCTTCGAACTGGGCGTTGTCAGCCAGGTCGGTGATGTCATAGCCGCGGTAGGTCAGGCCGGTACCGGTTTTGCCAACGGTACACAGGGCAGTTTCGCCAGCTACCTGGCCGCGCAGGCCTGCTCCACCTAGTTTCTTTGCTTCAGCCATGTTGGTCTCCCAGATTTTC
>JAJUKC010000092.1 GCA_029264995.1 Marinobacter sp.
GCCGTTATCCTTGACCGTGATGGACTCATCGGGGTGGATGATCACGCCGATTTCAGAGCAGTAACCCGCCAGAGCCTCGTCGATGGAGTTATCCACCAATTCAAAGACCATGTGGTGCAGGCCGGTGCCATCGTCGGTATCACCGATGTACATACCGGGCCGTTTGCGCACCGCGTCGAGTCCTTTGAGGACTTTGATACTGGAGGAATTGTAGTTCGATTCACTCATTAAAAGAGACTCCTGGAGGTGAGCCCAGCCCTGGTGACGCGATCATTCGCGAACCCGCCCTGGCTCGGCTATTCTTCCGTCAATTGTCCATGTTCCACGTGGAACATTCTGTATTCAGGTGTTTCACCATCGTGCCACAACGTATCGGGTTCCGGATGCTCGATGGAGGTGATAAACACCTGACAACGCAGTTCCTGTAAGTTGCGGGCCAGCATAACGCGGTGACGAACATCCAACTCGGCGTTGATATCGTCCAACAGAAACGTCACCTGTTTGCCCAGATCACTCAATACCTTGCCCTGGGCAATCTTCATCAGAATCACCAGGGTCTTCTGCTGGCCTCTCGAGAAGGTTTCCGACACCGGACGACCACCAAACTTCAGACGGATATCCGCCCGGTTCGGGCCGTACAAGGTGTGGCCCATCCGGCGTTCCTGCTCGCGATGGTTGACCAGTATTTCGGTCAACGCTGTGCTTCGATCCCAGCCCGGATAGAAGTCCATCTTGAGACCTTCCACCCAGGGCGCATCCAGCTCCGCCAACACCGATTCAAAAGCGATTTTGAAGCGTTGGAAGACGGTTTCCCGCATGTCACTCAAGGACTCCGCCAAGGCGCCGTACTGGGAATCCCAGACCCGCATCAACGATTCGTCCAGTCTACCATTTCTCAGCATTTGATTCCGCTGTGACGTGACCCTCTGCACCTGTTGCCACAGGGAAGAAAAGGAAGGTTCCACGTGGAACACTAACCAATCCAGAAACTGCCGGCGCTTACCCGGACCGCCGGCGACAATGTCGAACACACCGGGATCAATCACCGAGACCGGCAAATGCATGGCCAGAAACGACAGACTGCGGACCGCCTCACCATCGACCCGCAACTGGGTTTCTTTCAGGCTGACGTCCCGGGAAATCCCAATCCTGTGTACAACATTATCCGCGGATTCGCGCGTCATTAAACCCGAATCCAATGCCCCAAAGACAGTGAGTTTCGACTGCCCATGGGCCACTACCGCCTGATGCCGGCTGACCCGAAACGACCGACCAAGGCCAAGATAGCCAATGGCCTCCAGCACACTGGTTTTACCACTGCCATTGGCGCCGTAAAGAAGATTGAAGGACGGTGAAAATTCTACAGGCGCAGATAACAGGTTTCGGAAATGCTGTGTCTGGAGTTTGACTAGCGCCATGGGTACGGAGTGCTCGGGCTGAGAATTCGGACGACCAAAAACGAGAAAGGGCGATACCGTTTCCGATATCGCCCTAGTGTACTAGAAACCCCGGTAGACCGGTTAATGAAGCATGGTTAGCCGTTCGTCCATGAACACGTCCATTTCCGGCGCCAGGATGTGAACATAGCGGTCGAAATACAAAAACTGCTTGAGCAGCAAGGCGAACTCACGGGGGAAGTGCAAACCGTGGCTTTCGCCGACCTTCACCATATCCATCAGGATATTGTTCACATCGTCCTCAGCCTGTTCCATTTCATAGGGCACATCATCCGGCACCATGCGATCCATCTGCCGGTAAAGGCGCTGGAGATCCGCTGACAGGTCGTCCACCCGCACGGTGTGCCGGGTAACACCAATCCGGATCATGGCGTCGGCCATACCGTCGAAATTGCCCACCATAATCGTCGAAATGAAATCACTCACGGCTTGCCAGGTATCCGGTCTGATACGACCAACAATACCGAAATCGATAAAACCAACCCGGCCATCCTCAAGCACCATCAGGTTGCCAGCATGAACGTCGGCATGAAAAAACTCGCACTGGGTCAGGCTGGCAAACCAGGTATTCATGGCGGTAATCAATGTCCGCTCCGGATCCCGGGAAAAGCCTCGAATACTCTCCAGATCCGTCAATGGAACCCCATGGAACCGCTCCATGGTCAGAATCCGGCGGGTACTGCAATGCTCGTACACCCGTGGCACGGTCGCATCTTCATTGTGGGTGTTCTGAAGAAATTCCCGGAACACTTTCAGGTTGTTGGCCTCTTTGATGAAATCGCACTCTTCCATCATGGTCTTCTGGATTTCATCCACAATGCCGGACATAGAGGTCCAGGACAGTTTCGGGGCCAGCGTCTCGAGAATACGGGCAGACAGATACAGGAAGTTAAGATCGGTCAGCAGAATGTTTTCCACACCCGGCTTCTGCACCTTGATCACCACTTCCTCACCGGTTACCAGGCGAGCAGCATGAACCTGGGCTATGGATGCCGAAGCCAGGGCGACCGGATCAATTTCCGAATACACCTGATTAATGGGGCGGCCAAGCTCGTCCCGGATGATCTTCTTGATCACGCTGAACGGCAGGCTCGGCGTCTTGTCCAGGCAGAACTGGAACTCCTCCACGTATTCCTTGGGGAAGAAGGTCGGGGAGCTGGCAATAAACTGCCCCAGCTTGATGTAGGTTGCCCCCAGGTTTTCGAAGGTCTGTCTCAACAGTTTCGGGGCAGGGGGGCGATCGCCCCGAACCCAGTTTACCCCGGTGCGGCCAAGCACAGACAGGGTCTGGCCGATCCTGAACGCGCCCTTGATTCCATTCGTTACAGCACCCATAGAGCCCTCCAAACCCGATTACAGTCGCATCGGCATGACAACATACAGGCAGCGGTTGTCGTTCTGAGCCTCAATCAGCGCACTGCTGTTGGGGTTCGACAACGTAATCTTCACCTGGTCATCATCCAGTGCATTCATGACATCCACCAGATAGCCTACATTAAACCCGATCTGCAGGGATTCGCCCTGATACTCCACCGGCAACGCATCTTCGGCCTGTTCCTGGTCCGGGTTATTGGCGAACACCTGCAACTGATTGGGGGAAAGATTCAGGCGAACGCCCCGAATGTTTTCATGGGACAGAATGCCCGCCCGCTGCAGGGTGCTTTTCAGCGTTGACCGGTCAGCCAGCACGGTCTTGTCGCCACCACGGGGAATCACCCGGTTGTAGTCCGGGAACTTGCCTTCAATCAGTTTGGAGGTAAAGGTATAACTGCCCACCGTCGCCCGCAGATGGTTGTCACCAATAACCAGAGTGACCGGCGATTCTTCATCATCCAGAAGCCGGGCCAATTCCAGTACGCCTTTACGAGGTACGATCACCTGCCGCAATTCCGGACACCCGGTATCCAGATCGAACTGGGCCATGGCCAGACGATGACCATCGGTAGCCACAACCCGGGCATGATTAACATCCACTTCCAGCAACAACCCGTTCAGGTAATAACGCACATCCTGCTGGGCCATAGCGAACGCAGTGGCATCCAACATGCGACCGAGCTCTTTCTGGGGTAATGCCAGGCGGAAGCTTTCCGGCTCATCTTCGACATTGGGAAAGTGCTCCGCTGGCAGCGTCGACAGGGTGAAGTGGGAATTGCCAGAACGCAGATGCAGACGATCGCCTTCCAGTGCCAGATCGATAGGCGCCTCATCCCCCAGAGCCCGGCAGATATCCGCCAACTTCCGCGCCGGAACCGTGATACGACCAGGCTGATCCACATGGACTGGCGCAACCCTGGCTACCAGCTCCACTTCCATATTGGTACCGGTCAGTGTCAGCGTATTGTCTTCCGCTTCCAGCAGGACGTTGGACAACACCGGCATGGTCTGTTTCTTTTCCACAACGCCCGCGATGCTTTGCAGCGGGGTGATCAGTGATTCACGGCTGATGGTCAGTTTCATGGCACTCGGCTTCAGTTATCGGAAGTGAATGTATGTGTTGTTCGTGCGGGCCACCTTCAATCAGGTGGTCAGCAATCTCATAAAATTCTGATAATCCTCACGGATACCGGGATCGGTTTCCTGCAATTCAACAATCTTTTTACAGGCATGCAGAACGGTGGTGTGGTCACGCCCACCGAACGCGTCGCCAATCTCCGGCAGGCTATGGTTGGTCAGTTCCTTGGCCAGGGACATAGCCACCTGGCGCGGCCGGGTTACCGTGCGGGTACGGCGTTTGGACAGCAGATCCGCGACCTTGATCTTGTAGTACTCAGCCACCGTTCGCTGGATATTATCGATGCTCACCTGCTTTTCATGCAGGGCCAGAAGATCCTTGAGGCTCTCACGGATAAACGGCGGGGTAATCTCCGAGCCAGTGAAGTGAGCATTCGCTATCACCAGACGCAGCGCCCCCTCAAGCTCACGAACGTTTGAGCGGATCTTCTGTGCAATAAAGAACGCGGCCTCACTGCTGAGTTTCACATTGGCCTGTTCCGCCTTCTTCATCAGGATCGCCACCCGTGTTTCCAGTTCCGGAGGCTCGACCATCACCGTCAGGCCCCAGCCAAAGCGGGATTTCAGCCGCTCCTCCATATCCGAGATTTCTTTCGGGAAACGGTCACAGGTCACGATCACCTGCTGGCCACCTTCAAGCAGCGCGTTAAAGGTGTGGAAAAACTCCTCCTGAGAGCGTTCCTTGCGGGCAAAAAACTGGATATCGTCAATTAGCAGCGCATCTACCGACCGGTAATAGCGTTTGAACTCATTGATGGCGTTCAGCTGCAGTGCCTTGACCATGTCAGCCACAAACCGTTCCGAACGCAGATAGGCTACCTTCGCGCGCGGGTTGCGACGCACAATCTCATTGCCAATGGCATGCATCAGGTGGGTTTTACCCAGGCCCACGCCGCCATAGAGAAACAGCGGGTTGTAGGCACCACCGGGGTTTTCTGCCACCTGCATGGAGGCAGCCCGGGCCAGCTGGTTCGATTTACCCTCGACAAAGGTATCGAAGGTAAAGGTTTCATTAAGAAAACTCTGGTGTTTGATATCACCTTCTACCTGCACCGGACGGCGCTCGGCCTGGGCCTTGGGTGCCGGCGCAGACATCGCTCTTGGTGCTGAATCCGCAACAGTAGCCGCAACACTTCTTTCTTCTTCCGTAACGGTCTGCTCGGTTTCTTCCGAGACCCGGACCGGCGGCGCCACTTCGGAGCGAACCACCGGATCTGTGGGCTTGGGCGCAGAGCCCACTTTCATCATGACTCGTGGCGCCTGACCACCATTCAGATCCTTCAATACTTCTTCTATACGGCGGAGGTATTTTTCATTGACCCAGTCCATCACAAACCGGTTCGGGGCAAACAGCATGAGCTGCCCCTCCCGGTGATCAGACTGAAGGGGTCTCAACCAGGTATTGAACTGCTGTGCGGGAAACTCATCCCGGAGTACTTCAAGACATTGATGCCACATACTGTTCGGCACGACCGCCTGCTCCCGAAAACCTGACTGATGAGACACCGTTAAACCAACGCCACCGGTGCCTGAAGTGACCGGAGATTCTAACCCGCACGGGCCTTCAGTAAAAGGCCGTAAACCTTTGTCATAAACACCCTGTGGAAACTTTTCTTTATGTTTTTCAAATTGTTTCAGACATATCTACAGGCTTGTGTACAGAAAATGCCTGAAAAAAGTTATTCACAGGCGCTTGTGCAAACAGGGGGTTCAACCCTGTGGGAAAAATCTTGACCGACACTTGCATAACTCGGTTCAACATCCTCAATCGCACTTGTGCACAATCCGTGCTGACGAAATCCACAGGGCTCACCGGCATCTGTCACAAGCTTTGTCATTGCTTCAGATTATTGATTTATTTTATGAATTTTTCCTTATCCACAGAAATCAACGTGCTTAACAGCAGTAATAAATATCTTTGAAAGAATTTTAAAAAGACCTTACAGATTCTATTACTCGCCATGTCGGTTAGTACCCATGCCAGAATCTTGCCTGACCAAACCATAACCATTGAACTTGCACCGGTATTTGACTAGAATGCCGCTCCTGTTTTGGCTGTCTATTTTCCAGCCAGTGATCAATGTCCATCGACGATTTGTGAGAACATCACCATGAAAAGAACATTCCAACCGAGCGTCCTGAAGCGCAAGCGCGTTCACGGTTTCCGTGCCCGTATGGCGACAGCCAATGGTCGCAAGGTACTGTCTCGTCGCCGTGCCAAGGGCCGTGCACGCCTGTCTGCGTAATCTGAAGCCTGCCTCATGAAGGCCTTGACGTTTCCGAAGTCTCACAGGCTGTTGAAACCTTCGGATTACAGCAGGGTCTTCAATGACGTAACGCTGAAAGTTCCGCACAGGAATTTTCTGATCCTGGCCTCTGCCAACACATTGGGACACGCCAGGGTCGGATTGATCTTCTCCAAGAAGAATCTTCGGCTCGCCGTTCAGAGAAACCGGATCAAGCGTCAGGTCAGGGAAACCTTCCGGCTTCAACCCGATCTGCCCGGCCTTGATATCATTGTGCTCGGCCGCCAGGGTCTGGATCGGCTGGATAACGATACGGTCCGATCTTCGCTGAATGATCTGTGGCACCGGGTGAAGAAAAAGTACCGTCAGTCCGCGCCTGATCAATCCGTCGGCAATCCCAGAGGTACGGAGTAATGCGTCAACTCCTGCTCTTGCCCATCCGGTTCTACCAGTATGCCATCAGCCCGATGATGGCCAGCCATTGCCGTCATTACCCTACCTGTTCACAATACGCCGTCGAGGCCATCCAACATCACGGACCTCTCAAAGGCAGTTACCTGGCAGGTGCGCGTCTACTAAGATGTCATCCCTGGGCCGAAGGCGGTTATGATCCTGTACCGGGAACGGAACTGAATACGGCGCCTCGCTCCGGCCAGGCCTGCAATCCGACAGAAAGCACTCATTCCACTACTCAGACCAGACACTAAGTTTATGGATATTCAACGCATTGTTTTGTTTGCCGGCCTCGCCATTGTCAGTTACCTGATGGTACTTGCCTGGAACGAGGATTATCACCAGCCTCAAACAGAACAGGTTGCCGAGGCGCAATCTCCGTCGGACAGCAGCGCTACCAGCACCGATGACATGATCCTGCCTGAGGACACCAACGCCGGTGGTGAAGAATTTGCGACCCCGGAAACCAGCTCACTGGCGTCAACCTCCGCCAACGGCGATCAGGATCTGGCAGATCGCTTCATTACCGTGACCACGGATGTTTACGAACTGAAGATCGACCGTGTCGGCGGCAATCTGGTTGACAGTTCCCTGTTGCAATACGACGAATCTCTGGACAGCGAACAACCCCTGAAACTGCTGACCAGCACCCAGACCCGTACCTACCTGCTGGAAAGCGGCCTGATCGGCCGTGATGGCCCGGATGGCCGTAACGCCTCCCAGGCGCCGGTATTCAACGCTGAAAGCAGCGAGTTCGAATTATCTGAAGGCCAGGACGAACTCAACATCGACCTGACCTTTACCACCGACCAGGGCGTAGTCATCACCAAGCGTTACCAACTTGCCCGGGACAGCTACGAAATCGGTGTTCGTTACCTGATTAGTAACAACTCCGAATCGGAGTGGCAGGGCAACTTCACCGGCAAGATCGTTCGTGACGAGGCTCCGGACCCAACTTCCCAGGCCAGCATGGGCATCCGGGCTTATCTGGGCCTGGTGATCAGTACCCCGGAAGATCCGTATGAGAAGTACGATTTCGAGGATCTGTCAGAGAAGCGCGTCAATCAGTCGGTCACCAATGGCTGGCTGGCCTTCCTGCAGCATTACTTCCTGACCGCATGGGTACCCGAGCGGGACCAGAAA
>JAJUKC010000106.1 GCA_029264995.1 Marinobacter sp.
CCGCTACGCCCAGTCTCTCACCGACAAACCGGTGAAGGGTATGCTGACCGGCCCGGTGACCATTCTGAACTGGTCCTTCGTGCGGGACGATCAGCCAAGAAAAGACTCCTGCCTGCAACTGGCCCTGGCCATTCGCGAGGAGGTTCAGGATCTGGAACAAGCCGGCGTGAACATCATCCAGATCGACGAAGCCGCCCTGCGCGAAGGCCTGCCGTTGCGGCAGTCAGACTGGGCAAACTACCTGGACTGGGCCATCAACAGCTTCCGCATCGCCGCCAACGGCGTGGATGACAGCACCCAGATCCATACCCATATGTGCTACTCGGAGTTCAACGACATCATCGAAGCCATCGCCCGCATGGATGCCGATGTGATCACCATTGAAACCTCGCGGTCAGATATGGAACTGCTGGATGCCTTCCGAAACTTTGAATACCCGAACGATATCGGGCCGGGCGTGTATGACATCCACTCGCCCAACATTCCGGACAAGGAGCACATCATCAACCTGATGACTCTGGCGGCTGAACGTATCCCCGCAGAACGGCTGTGGATTAACCCGGATTGCGGATTGAAAACCCGCAAGTGGGAGGAAGTGACGCCGGCGCTGGAGACAATGGTGGCGGCAGCGCGGGAGCTGCGAAACTAGGTTTTAGAAGCTGCAATCCGCGGGTGCGCGCAGGAGAACGCACCCGCGGATTTAGCGGTGCGGCTACCACTTGTCGAGCTGCAGGCCATGTTCTTCCAGGTAATCGCCATGCTCTTCCAGATAAGATGCTGTGGCACTGGCAAAATCGTCGGGGTCGCCATCAACCTCAGTAGCAGACACTCGCATCACCTCCACCGCGTTACTTCGCTGGCTCATCATCCATATTACGACCTGGCCGCCAGGGGCCAGGCCAAGTACCAGGCTATGGCGGGGCATATAACGTTCTTCGCCACTAGGAGTCGTGGTAAGGGCCGGCACACTCATTCTGGTTTCCAGATCGTCAGGAACCCTGATTAACGTTGAGTAAAACTTCTGCTCGGCAAACGAGAACCAGTGAAGCGCAATCAAGTTGGGAAACGGATCCATTTCACCGCCACCACCTCGTGGACCATACTTGCCCGTCCAACAACAAGAAACAGTACCTATAGGCACGCGCCAGCTGCGCTCACCCGACCTCTCGAGGTGCATGTTCATCACCCACATCTCATAGTGCTGGGGAGCAGCTACACCAATATACCAGGGAATATCACCTTTCTTCGGTGTGGAGCAGCCAGTGATAAGCAAGCCAGCGCTGACAATCATCAAAAGCCTTCGAAGATAATACATAACGGCTCCTTATCGGTTGGCATGAATGGCGCGTTCTCCTGACGAAGCAGGAGCATTAGGACTAAAGTTTCGTCCGAAACGAATGTTCGTAACGGTTTCACCGGTCATAAACCTTAACGCGTTATAGTTTGCCGAATAGTGAACATAGCGCTGCCTAATCAATGCCTGTTGATCCAAAGTCAACGAGGGAGAATCACAACCAGAAATAACTTGATGAAGGATGTCCTCGGAAACTTGCATCAAGTCATCAGGTATACGCGTTTCTTCGTCGGCACGAATATCTCGTAGCGGCACGCCAGCCTTGCTGGCCAGTTCAAACATAACTTTGAGAGCTATTCTGGAATACTCTCCCCGAACCTGCCGCACCATCCTCAAAGCCAGCTCTACCCGTCCATCTGGCGCCGGGTGAGCGGATACTTTCTTATGCACTTGATAATAAGCATCTCCCAGCGGACCGAGCTGACTGGGTGTTGGATCCGGTTCTTCAGATGATTGAACAGGCATGCTGTATTCCCCGATCCAGCCTTCCGACTCAAGTTTGAGTTTCAAGTTGTTCAGGTTATCCCATTCCATCGTCTGCTCTGGCCAACGATGACGATGTGTCGGAATCACATAGTAAGGAGTTACCAGAACATCCTCGCGTTGATTATCCGAGTAGCCACCACCTATATCGGAATGCACCCCCGGCAATGAGATTTCCCGGAAGTTTTCAGGGAGACTGCCATCAGAATTCCGTAAGCTGTTGAGGGAGAAATTTTCCCGATGTTCGTCAGCTGCAATTAAATGCGCGGCGGCCTCTACCTTTTTGGGGTCGAGATAGACAGTAACAGGTGCATTACGCTCATTCGACGGCGATAAATCCATGGCGAGCGGATTAATTACCGCAGCCACAGTGTCGAATACCCCCACAAAGCGGACGGCAACCTTGCCTGGCCATTCCATGTCAAATGACTGAAACATCTGCCCCAGTGCACCAGTTGGTCCTTCGAGTATTTCGTGGGCAGCCAGGCGAGCCGACGCCGCTCCACGACTGAATCCGAATAAATCTACCGTTAACGTTCTAATATTGTTCGACAATCCCAAACCATAAATTCGCCGAACAACTCGAGAAAACGCATTTCTCACCTGACTAACAATTCCCGTTTCCCCCATTCCAGAAACAGATCCAACCAGCGAATCACCTTCGCCAGTTTTGGTGCCAATGCCAGGTGCATAAATCAACAGACGATGTATAGCTCGACCATTCGACTCTTCACTGGACTCAATATAATGACGAGCCAGCTTCGCCACATTACTCGGCGCATTGCCATAACTTCCACCCAATGCCAGAGACAATCGATACTCACATTCCTCCAGTGACATCTCGCCGCGCTCAAAAGCCTCAACGCATTCGGTCGCCACTCGCTCTTCCAGTTCCCTGGAGTTTTCAGCATTGTTGAGGGTGCCATCAGTGAAGATGCCGATTTCGAGATGGACCTCCGGAGGTGCTTCGGTGGTGGAAGATTCGGTCGTCTTGGTCAGTGCAGAGGCAGGCAAAACGTTTTTCGAGAATGAGCTGGGTGAGCCGCCGGATTGAACGTCTTGCCGCGAAACCTGCTCGCGCTGTTTAAGGCGATACTCCATCGCGAAATAGCCTGAAGGCAGGCTTCCCACGCCCATACTGCCCTGAGCACTCAAATCTCCCGGAGTAATACCGTGCTGATTCAGAGCGTTTACTCCGGCGATGATTTCGGGATCGACTCCGGCCTCTGTCACTTGCCAAAGGCCCTCGCCTCTCTCCCCCTCACGCCAACGCACGACGGGTGAGGATGGTTCGCCATCAATACTCTCAAAAACCAGAAAAAGTCGCCCATCCCGTATTTCTCGAAGGACATTTTCAATATGGGTATTGCGCTGTTGATTGAATGCCCGCGCTCCCAGACCGTAAGTTGCCGGCTGTCCAAGGAGGCGCTCCAGATTTATGTTGGGGTTGTTCTGAATGAAGCGTCGGGCTTTTTCCAAGGCAAAAAAAGGCGATTCCAGCCCTGGCAGATCCGCAGCCCGCAGATCCTGAGGTTGTATGATTTTCATTCCATGTCATCCGTTGACGAGTGCTGATCTTCCCTGTGAAATCCCCTTCACAGGGTTGTCATACTATCAAAGCCGTCAACGTAAACCGTGATCTGCCTTCAGCCAGGCCCGAATCAATACCCGGTACTCTTCTCATCCAGGTCAAACTCGAAACTGGCCGCCCGGCGGACTTCCGTTTTGAAGCATCCCGAGGGGTCAAGTTCCAGCCAGCGATAGCCGGGGGCCAAAGGCTCCACGGCAAAGTCGCTGGATCCTGTGGCAAACTGGATGCAGGTGGAGGGTGTAGCCAGCAGACATGCACCATTGCGCTGCTGTTCAAGCTCTTGATGAATATGACCCCATAGCACCACACGAACCTGCGGATGCCGGTCAATCACTTGCCAGAAGGCGTCCCGGTTTTTGAGCCCGATTTTTTCCATCCAGTCTGAGCCGATATCCACCGGGTGGTGATGCAGGCAAACCATAGCAGGCAGCTCTGGCCGTTCGGACAGAGCCCGATCGAGAAAACTCAATTCATCGGCCGAAAGCTCACCAAACACTTTGCCGTGTACCGAGGAATCCAGCATGACAAACTGCCAGCCGCCCTGTATCCATTGTTTCTGATCAGAGCCGGTCTCCGCCGCAATCGCAGACAACAGCGCAGAATCGTCGTGATTACCAGCAATCCAGAGCGAGGGGCAATCAAACGCCTGCAGTTGTTCACCGAAATACCGGTAGGCCTCCGGCGATGCATCCTGGGTGAGGTCTCCGGTGGCAAGAATCAGGTCGGGCTGGCCGTGATTGCGAAGCACTTCGCCAATCACCGCCGCCAGGCTGTCACGGGTGTTGACTCCCAGCAAGGCGCCATCCGCAGACGCCATCAGGTGCGGATCGGTAAGCTGCAACACATTGAGTGGGCGCGCCGTTGTGGGTTTGGTCATGCCAGGCCTGTTCTGTTTTCTGCAAGCAGTTGATAATCCAGACAAGTGTACGATGGCTGAGTTCAGATTGATTGTTCACGAATGGAAGGTGGATCACATTCTGACCAGCGGCACGCTAGATTTTGCAGTATTTGACAACTCTGCCACAGGTCCGACAACCGACTTTATAGACTTTCGGCGAACTGAGAAACCGTGCAGAGATGATGTCTTTCAATCGATGCCTTCGCCCGCCGACCAGGCTGCATGCTCCATCGGCAGATGCCCGAAGCGCAGGCAGTAGTCCAGCCAATCGGCAAGGAAGCCATTCACCTGAACCTTTTCATCCGGGTGGTGCATGAACCGGTTGGGATAGTCATTCACGGGCGCAATCTGTCGCTGCCGGTAGCAGCTGATTACTTCGGCCATCAAGGCATCGTGATAAACACGAACGGTCATCCGGGGGTTGTTCAGCCACCGACCAATGTTGTGGACTTGTTCCAGCAACAGGGTTTCGGTGAATCTGGCCGTCTGCAGCACTTCAATCCGCACTCTGCCCAGGTACTGGTTCTCCCGGTGCAGTTCGAACTCGCATACGGGCTTGCCGTCAGCCTCAAGCTGGCGCAGCTTGCGCAGGCGCTGATAGTTGCCGTCGCAGAGTGCTCCCAACTGGCGCAGATCCGGCACATACTGCTTGGGCCGCTTTACCCACTCCGTCATGCTTGCCACTCCCGCCGCAACCGCTCCCTGTTCAGTTGCAGCCACTGGATGGCAATAATCGCGGCGGCGTTATTGATGCGGCCATCGGCAATCATGGCGAAGCATTCATCAGCCGAAACCACGTGGCTGAGAATGTCCTCATGCTCATGCTCCATGCCAAAAACACCACCGGCCTCGGCGCTGCTGATCTGACCACAATAGAGGTGAATCATTTCCGTGGTGCCGCCGGGGGACACCAGATAATCGCAGATTTTGTCCAGGCGACTGAAACTCAGCCCAGCCTCTTCCTGACCTTCTCGCTGAGCCACCTCTTCCGGGCTCTCACCATCCTCATTCATACCAGCAACAAGCTCCAGTAACCAGGGGGACTGATTACGGCCGAGCGCACCCAGACGAAACTGCTCCAGAAGTACAACCTCGTCGCGCCCCGGATCGTATGGCAGCACGCAGGTGGCATCACCTCGGATGAACAGTTCCCGGCTAAAAACGGGCATGTCGCGGCCATCGAAGCGCGGATGTGTCAGCCAGAGTTTGTCCATGCGGAAGAAGCCCTGGAACACAGTTTCGCGCATTTCAACTTTGACATCACTGGCGTTGAACTGGAATGGTTTTGGCATTACTGCTTCCGGTTGCACATTCGGCCTTGAACGATAGCCGGAGCCACGGCGGGGTGCAAGTTAACACCCCGCCAGGCTCGGATTCACGCTATGGCGGAAGCATGCAGATGCGGGTCAGACCTTGTCGTAGATCTTGCTGCCTGATTCCACGAATTCCCGCGATTTCGCCTGCATACCGGCGTCAATCGCCGATACCTCATCAATGCCTTGCTCTGCCGCGTAGTCCCGGACTTCCTGTGAAATCTTCATGGAACAGAACTTCGGCCCGCACATGGAGCAGAAGTGGGCCACTTTGGCGGATTCCTTTGGCAGGGTTTCGTCATGGTAGGCGCGGGCAGTATCCGGGTCCAGCCCCAGGTTGAACTGGTCCTCCCAGCGGAACTCAAATCGTGCTTTGGACAACGCATTGTCACGAATCTGGGCACCCGGGTGCCCCTTTGCGAGATCTGCAGCATGCGCGGCGATCTTGTAGGTGATAATGCCGGTTTTTACGTCGTCCTTGTTGGGCAGTCCAAGGTGTTCCTTGGGCGTGACATAACAAAGCATGGCACAACCGTACCAACCGATCATGGCCGCCCCGATGCCAGACGTGATGTGGTCATAGCCTGGGGCAATATCGGTGATCAGCGGTCCGAGCGTATAGAACGGCGCTTCGGCACAGCATTCCAGCTGCTTATCCATGTTTTCTTTGATCAGGTGCATGGGCACGTGGCCGGGGCCTTCGATCATGCACTGGACGTCGTGCTTCCAGGCAATCTTGGTGAGCTCTCCCAGGGTTTCCAGCTCGCCAAATTGTGCCGCGTCGTTGGCATCGGCAATGGAACCCGGGCGTAGGCCGTCACCGAGGCTGAAGGAGACATCGTAGGCCTTCATGATTTCG
>JAJUKC010000054.1 GCA_029264995.1 Marinobacter sp.
GCCACAGGTTTAGTCCTCCCGGCGCCAGTCAGCAATCACCACACGAACCCGCTTGTCTTCTTTCAGGGCGGTGATACGGGCCGGTAGCGAAGGCAGGTCTTCGATAAAGCCGTGCCAGCGGTCGTAGCGTATTTCCCAGCCATTCTGCCGCAGGATGGCCAGTTGGCGCTCTTCATCGAACAGCAGGCGGAAATCACCGTCCGGTGCTGGCAATCCCCGAACCCACCAGGCGAGGTTGTCGATGGGCAGGTTCCACCCAGTGGCGGCGGCCACCAGGGTTTCCGGGTCTGACGACTGGTAGGTCTCACCATTGGCCAGGGTCAGTTCAATGAAGCCTGGAACGCCCTTGAGCCGTGTCGTGCCCATGCCCAGAAAAGAGGACGATAGCGAGAGGTCATAGCTCTCACCCTGTTGGCGCCAGTTGTTGATAATGGCGGTGCCGCTGTCTGAGGGCTGTTTTACCGCCAGCTTTCCTCGCAGTTGCCACTGATCAAAACGGCTCAGGTGGTTGCTGCGCTCGGCCCAGTCGGCAGGGGGCTGGTTGGTCATGCCTTCGGGTAAAGGTTCCAGCTGGATGGTGGTACAGCCGGCCATGGCGCCGGTCAGCAGCGCCATGGCAAGTAATCTTCGGATCATTGGTCGGCCCCATCGTTGGTCAGCCGGTCGATGGTTTCCCTAAGAACTTCATGGTCCGGGTTCTGGTCCAGCCCTTCTTCCCAGATGATGCGTGCCTGTTCTTCATTGCCTGTTACCCACAGGACTTCGCCATAATGTGCCGCTACTTCCGGGTCCGGATAGGCTTCCCAGGCCCGGGCCAGGAAATCGAGGGCTTGATTCGTTTCGCCCTGGCGGAAAAGTACCCAGCCCATGCTGTCGAGAATGGCCGGGTTTTCCGGGTCCAGTTCAAGGGCTTTTTCAATATAACCGCGGGCTTCATCAAGGCGGTCAGTACGCACCGTCAGAATGTAGCCCAGGGCGTTCAGGGCAACGGCATTTTGCGGTTGCGCTTCAAGGATGGTTTTCAGATCCTGCTCTGCGCCAGCCGGTTCTCCCATAGTGTCCTGCAGCATCGCCCGTGCATAGCGCAGTTCAACATTGTTCGGGTAGTTTTCCAGCGCAACATCAGCTGCGGTCAGGGCTTGTTCATTTTGCTCCTGATCGATCAGCAGATTTACCTCCAGCAGCCAGAATTTCTCGGCATGGTCCGGGGCCCTTTCGCGCAGGCTCTGGATGTGGGCAATGGCCTGGTCCAGCTCGCCGGCCTGGGCTTGCAGTTCACTGGCGCGGGCCAGCGACGGGAAGAAATAGTTTCCCCGCTCCACGCTCCGGTAGTACTCGATCGCCTGGTCGGTATTGCCGGCATCTTCCTCGATGCGTCCCAGGTAATAGCTGGCTTCGTCCTCGTGGTGGCCCTGCTCGATCAGGCGGGTCAGTTCTTCCCGGGCCAGTGCGGGCTGCTGGTTTTCCAGGGCGACCAGGGCGTGTGAGAGCCTCAGGCCCGGCGTGTCCGGATAGCGTTTTACCAGTCGTTCAAATTCGTCCTGGGCGGCCTGCAGCTCTCCTTCGTTGATCAGCATGCGGCCATAGAGCGTACCCATCTGACGGTTGGCAGGGAAGCGCCGGGTGTTGGTGGTCAGGTAATTCAGGGCCTCGCGTTTCTGCCCGGTTTGGTAGAGCAGATCTCCTTTGAGAATGATGGCCGGCTGAAAGTTTGGCTCTTGCTCAAGCAACTGGTTGATTTGCCGGAGGGCGACGGTCGGGGTGCCGGTAATTTTTTGCAGCAGGGCAATGCTGTACTGGAGTTCGGGGTTTTCCGGGTGCTTCACAGCCAGTTGACTGTAGAGCGTCAGCAGCTCCTGTTGCTGGGCTGGCGGCAGGCCGGCGGCCATGGCTGCCAGGCTGTCAAAGTCCGCGTCTTCTCCCTGGTCCATGATCTGCTCCATATGGAACAGGGCGTTTTCCAGTTTCTGGCGCTTGACCGCCTGAATGGCCGATACCCGGTGTGCCTCCAGATTGTCGGGGTCCACATCCAGCCAGAGCGTAGCCAGTTGTTGCTGGGCATTGTCTGCATTCAGGGACTGGGCGATCCTCATGGCCCGCTCGATCACGCCGGTGTCCCGTGAGGTTTTTGCAGCCTGGAGATAATTGACCAGGGTGACATCGTAACGGCCACGCTGGCCGGCCACCTCAGCCGACAGAAGCTGGTACAGCACTTCCGGTTCGAAATCGGCATATTTGATAGGTACGGCAGGCGGGGTCGCGGCGGGGATATCGCTCTCGGTTACCTCGTTGGTGGATTCCGGGGCATCAGAAAAAACAGCGCAGCCCGGAAGTGTGACGAGAGTAAGCCCCAACAGGCAGGTAACCAGATACGGTGCGGATTTTTGCATGCAACTTCCTGTGTGCTATCGGCGATAGGTCAGTGAAAACCGTTTTCCGCCCGGTAATTGAGGCAGATCGGGTTGCGGCCACGGCCAAGGCCCTATAATGGCATAAGCGTCTGAACTTGCCCAACCTGTCCGCACTTGCCGAAGGCGACGGGTTTTCGGGTGGCGACTGAGCAGTTGCCCCGGTAGAATGGCGAGTGATTATCCATAATCAGGTCAGGGTTTTCTGTACTCCAAATGGCACTAGTAACGCTGGGAATCAACCATCGCACCGCACCCGTGGAGATCCGCGAGCGTGTGGCGTTCACGCCGGAGCGAATGGCCGAGGCCTTTTCAGAACTCCGTGCTGCCTCCGGTGCCAGCGAGGCGGCTATCCTGTCCACCTGCAACCGGACGGAACTCTATCTGGCCGGCGATGACGACTGTGCCCCCTCGGTGTTGCGCTGGCTGGCCGGGTTCCATGAGCTGGATGTGGCCGACCTTGAAAACGTGCTCTATGTGCACCGGGATTCCGACGCGGTTCGTCATATGATGCGGGTGGCCGCCGGCCTGGACTCCATGGTGTTGGGCGAACCGCAGATTCTGGGCCAGCTCAAGGATGCCTATGCGCTGGCACGGGAGCACAGCGCCACCGGTTCCTTCCTGTCCCGGTTGTTCGAGCAGACTTTTTCCGTAGCCAAGCGGGTACGTACCCAGACGGCCATTGGTGAAAACCCGGTGTCGGTTGCCTATGCCTCGGTCAGCATGGCGCACCACATTTTTGCGGACATGTCCCGCAACAAGGCGCTGCTGATTGGTGCCGGGAAAACCATTGAACTGGTCGCCAGGCACCTGGCAGAAGCCGGTGTGCGCAGTTTCCTGGTGGCCAACCGTACACTGGAGAAGGCCCAGGCGCTGGCAGAAGCCCACGGCGGTAAAGGCATTCTGCTCTCGGAAATTCCGGATCATCTTTCCGATGTGGATATCGTGATTTCCTCCACCGCCAGCCCCTTGCCGATTCTGGGCAAAGGCGCGGTGGAAAGGGCGTTGAAGAAGCGCAAACACCGGCCCTATTTCATGGTCGACATTGCCGTGCCCCGGGATATTGAACCGGAAGTGGCGTCACTGGCCGACGTCTACCTCTATACCGTAGACGACCTGCGCCAGGTGATTGAAGAGAATATTCGTTCCCGGGAAGGCGCGGCCCGGGAGGCGGAAAACCTGATCAGCAGTGGCGTTCAGGATTTTCTGGATCAACTGCGTGCCCTGGATGCGGTTTCCACCCTCAAGGTGTTCCGCCAGCGTGCAGAATTGCTGCGCGATGTCGAAACCGAAAAAGCCTTGCGCGCCCTGCGCAACGGCACCGATCCGGAGACGGCCCTGCGCTCACTGGCACGGGGCCTGACCAACAAACTTCTGCACCAACCCTCGGTTCAGGTACGCAAGGCAATGGCCGAAGGCCGTACCGAAGTGACTGAATGCCTGAGGGAGCTTTACCAGCTGGACGCACTGGAAGCTGACGAGCCCACCACCACGGAAAAACTATGAAACCATCCATCCAGTCACGCCTCGAACAGCTTGTCGAAAGGTTCGAGGAGGTGAACGCGTTGCTGAGTGATGCATCGGTGATTGCCAATCAGGATAAATTCCGGGACCTGTCCCGCGAGTTCGCCGAGATTGAACCGGTGGTCAAGTGTTTTCAGGCTTGGCGACAGTCTCTGGAGGACATCGATGCGGCCACGGAGCTGGCCAAAGACGGCGATGCAGACATGCGGGAAATGGCCGAAGAGGAGCTGGCCAGTGCCCGGGCTCGTAGTGAAGAGCTGGATGAAGAATTGCAGCGGTTAATGCTGCCCAAAGACCCCAACGACACCAAGAACGTGTTCCTGGAAATCCGCGCCGGCACCGGGGGCGATGAAGCCGCTATCTTTGCCGGCGACCTGTTTCGCATGTATTCCCGCTATGCCGAGAAACGCCGGTGGCAGGTCGAGGTGCTCAGCGAAAATGAAGGGGAACACGGCGGTTTCAAGGAAATCATCGCCCGCCTCTCTGGCGATGGTGTCTATGGCACGCTGAAATTTGAATCCGGTGCGCACCGGGTGCAGCGGGTGCCGGAAACCGAATCCCAGGGCCGCATTCACACCTCGGCCTGCACGGTTGCCGTGATGCCGGAGGCTGACGAAGCCGAAGCGGTCGAGATCAACAAGGCCGATCTGCGGGTGGATACCTTCCGCTCCTCCGGTGCCGGTGGTCAGCACGTCAACAAAACTGACTCGGCCATCCGCATCACCCACCTGCCCACGGGCATTGTGGTGGAGTGCCAGGAGGAACGTTCCCAGCACAAGAACCGCGCCAAGGCCCTGAGCCTGCTGGCCTCCCGCCTTCAGAATGCCGAACTGGAAAAGCAGCAGAAGAGCATGGCGGAAACACGCAAGAGCCTGGTGGGCAGCGGTGATCGTTCCGAACGTATCCGCACCTACAACTTCCCCCAGGGCCGGGTAACGGATCATCGTATCAACCTGACTCTGTACAAGCTCGACGAAGTGATTGCCGGAGATCTGGACGCCGTGGTGGTTCCCTTGCAGCAGGAACACCAGGCGGAACTGCTGGCAGATATGGCCAATGAGCAGCAGTGAGTGTTCGCTCACCTGTGAGGCCCTGCTGAGAGAAGCGGCAGGCCGGATTGGTGGTGAATCTCCCAGGCTGGATGCCGAACTGCTACTGAGCCACATCACCGGCCTGACCCGCACCAGTTTCCGGGCCTGGCCGGAGCGGGACGTGCCAGTGGAGCAAGCCGAGCAGTTTTTCACCCTCGTGGCCGAGCGTGCCAGCGGCCAACCCGTCGCCTATCTTTTGGGTGAGCAGGAGTTCTGGTCTTTAGCTCTGAAAGTCAGTCCGTCGACCCTGATCCCCCGGCCAGACACGGAGTGCGTGGTAGAGGCGGCGTTGTCGCTGGAATTACCTGCCAGGGCAAACGTGCTGGACCTCGGCACCGGCACCGGTGCTATCGCGCTGGCGCTGGCCAGTGAACAGCCGGGCTGGCAGATTATGGCCAGTGACCGTGTTGAAGACGCGGTCGCCCTGGCCCGGGAAAACAGCCAGCGCCTGGGGCTGCCCATTGCCGTGGTAAAGAGCCACTGGTTCGACCAGATTCCCGCCGGTACTTTCGACCTTCTGATTTCCAATCCACCGTATATACCGGCCAGCGACCGACATTTAAGGGAAGGCGATGTGCGCTTCGAGCCTGAATCTGCCCTTGTGGCAGGAGATGATGGCTTGGACGATATTCGCCTGCTGGTGACAGAAGGACTGAATTGGCTTAACCCCAATGGCTGGATGCTGCTGGAGCATGGCTACGACCAGGGCAGCGCCGTACGGGATTTGTTTGCCAAAGCCGGATGGCGCAACATAGAAACCCGCAAAGATTACGGCGGCAATGATCGCATGACCCTGGCCCGGAAACCGGCCAGCGACCAATAGCGAGAACAACCATGCTCAGCGACGAAGAACTCCTCCGCTACAGCCGGCAAATCCTGATGCCTCGGTTCGACATCGCCGGCCAGGAAAAACTCAAAGCCGCCCACGTACTGGTTATTGGCGCCGGCGGCCTGGGTTGTCCTGTAGCCCTCTACCTTGGCGCCGCAGGTGTTGGGCACCTGACTCTGGTCGACGATGACCAGATCGAACTGGCAAATCTGCAGCGCCAGATCGCCTTTGAGCAAAGCTGGCTGGGCAATTCAAAAGCCGAGCGTCTGGCCGAGCGGGTGAGGGCGATCAATCCGGAGATTACCGTTAATGCGGTGAATCGCCGGGTGGATGGTGATGATTTGCGCCATCTGGTGAGCGAATCCACACTGGTGCTGGACTGCACGGACAACTTCAATACCCGGTTCGCCCTGAACCGGGCTTCGGTTTCTTCGAAAGTGCCCCTGGTTTCGGGGGCTGCAATAAGAGGTGAAGGCCAGCTTTCCGTTTACGATCCTCGCCAGTCGGAAAGCCCTTGTTACCACTGTCTGTATCCTGAACAGGGCAACGAAGACCTGACCTGCTCAGAAGCCGGCGTCATCGCTCCGTTAGTCGGCATGATCGGCTCGGCTCAGGCGATGGAAGCTGTAAAGGTCATTTCAGAGGTTGGTAAACCATTGGTAGGCCGTCTGCTGATTCTGGATGCCTGGCAGATGGAATGGCGGGAGATGAAGCTCGCCAAAGACCCGGGTTGTCCTGTGTGCGCAGGCTAGTACCAGAGTAGTGCCGGGTTGGGGATGCCCTTCCAAAAATTTGCGGAGCCATGGATGGCGGAGCAGAAGCGCCACAGGGATGTGCCGTAAGGAGCGGTTTTTGGAAGGGCATCCCCAACCCGACACGGCGGTTAACACGCCAAATGATCAGTCCTTTAGCGCCTGAAACCTGGCAATCGCCTCTTTACGGGACTCTTTCAGATTGACAATGGGTCTGGGGTAGCCTTTCGGGATAACACCGCCCTTGGAAGGATCATGAATCCGCTTGTTGTCCAGCTTTGCCAACTCGGGCACCCAGTTCCGAATAAACTCCCCCTTCGGATCAAACCGCTCACTCTGGGTCACCGGATTGAACACCCGAAAGTAGGGCGCAGCATCGGTACCCGTTGAGGCACTCCACTGCCAGCCACCGTTATTGGATGCTAAAAAACCATCCACCAGATTCTGCATGAACCAGGCCTCACCCAACCGCCAGTCTATGAACAGGTTCTTGGTCAGGAACATGGCGGTGATCATCCGTAAACGGTTATGCATCCAGCCGGTGGTTTTCAACTGGCGCATGGCTGCATCCACAATGGGAATGCCCGTGCGGCCTTCCTTCCATGCTTCGAAATGCTCGCCCGGCGTATTCCAGGCCAGAGCCTCGGTTTCCTCCTTGAACGCACGCCCCATACTCACCCGCGGGTAGTGATAAAGGATATGGATATAGAAATCCCGCCAGGCGATTTCGTTAATCCAGGTTTCCACGCCTTCGCCGGAAAGGCCGGACTGCTTCGCCGCGATCAGACACTGGCGCCCGGAGAGCACGCCATTGGCCAGGTAGGGGGAAAGTTGGCTGGTGCCATCCAGCGCCGGGAAGTCCCGGTTATCTTTGTAGTCCTTGGCGCGCTCGGCCAGAAACGCCTCCAACTGCTCGTGAGCGGCATCCTCTCCCGTCGGTACCAGCGGCTCCTGCGCCTCCCTGAATGGCGCAGGCAGGGTATCGGTCTGCTCGGGTTTGACTGCTTTACCGATTGTGGCAGGCCTGGGGTGCAGCGTGGGCCGTGTTTCCTCTATCCAGCTGCGCCAGCGCCGGGAGAAGGGCGTAAACACCGAATAGGGTTCGTTCTGTTGGGTCAGAATCTGGCCGACCGGGGCGACGGTCTGATCCCGGTACTTGCTCACCCGGATGCCGAAATCCACCAGGCGATCGCGCAGTGCTTTATCCCTGCGGCGTTCATTAATGCCGTACTCCTCGTTGAAATGGACCTCGGCAATGCCTCTGTCCTTGCAGAATTGCAGCAGTGCATCGCTGCCATCCGAAAAACGCTCGGCGTTCAGGAATGTCAGTGGAACGCCAAGCTCAGCCAGTTCCCGGGCCAGGGCGTTGGCGTGTTCAAGAACAAAGCGTACCCGGGCGGCAGACCAGTCGTGTTCCTGCCATTGCTGAGGGGTGACTACAAAACACGCGCGCACCGGTTCTCCTGACTGGCACGCGGCCGTCAGGGCTGGGTTGTCGGCAAGCCGAAGGTCGTTACGGAACCACACCAGTTGTGTCATCGGGTCATCCAGGTCGTTGACGGGTGCATATAAGGGTAAATACAACCCAAAAAATCATAGGCTTGTATATTCGCTGCAACTACCGGATTGGATTATAGTTAAAACCAGCCGCCACCGAATCACGCTGACAACAAGGAGCCGTTTCACAGGCATGACCGAGCAAACCGAAAGCCAGCGCGAAGGTGTCTGGGCACACCCTTATCAACTGGCTTCCGGCCAGACACAACAGCATCAGCTCGGGCATACCCGGGTGTGGATTACCTTGCTGGATCTGGAGTGGCAGGTTCGAGAGCAAAAGCTGGATATCCATTCTGACCCGCTCCACTGGCAGGAAACCCTGGGCCATACCCTGCCATCCGCCGATATCCCGGTGCAGCGTTTTGTGCGTATGGATGATAACGGTATCGTTCGCTTCAACCCCGCTATGGGCAGTCGTCCCACGGTCATACGTCCGTTCCAGCCCTTAACCATTCCTGCCGGTGGGCGCTGTTTGCTTTACGTGGGAACATCCTTGTGGATGAAAGTGTGTGTAGGCGATGGGCAAACAGAGCTGACCGAGATCCCGCTGGCCGTGCCCTCCATGACCTGGCTTGGCCGTAACACCATGGAGGGAGAGCTTTGCTACGCTTCCTCCACCTTTGGCCGGTTGGCACTTGAGGCGGTGCCGAAACGGCCCTGGCGAGCCGTTACTCCGGTGACCATGATCAATCGCCGTGAGCAGGCACTGCTACTGGAACGGTTCAGCCTGCCCACGCCATTGCTGGCCCTTTATCGAAACGAGCGTGGACAGCTGTGGACGCCGGGTGTCACGGTAGAGTGTGAAACCGATATGAATTCTGCCAGCCTGCATATTGAGCAGTCGGTACCGGCCTGTGCCGGTCAATGCCAGCTGGTGGCGCCGGCCCGGGAAAAACTGGCCAAAGGGCGCCGCCTGGTGCGGGCATTTGACCGGATGTTTGGCTGACAGAACCAGGAGCAACTCTGTTGATTGAGGCTATTGAAACCACCTTTATTCAATTGATCAGTGGCATTGCCTGGGGGCAGTGGCTGGCGGCGGGTTTTTTGCTGGTGCTGGGTATCTTCCTGGGTACCATGCTGGCCCGCAGCGTCGGGCGGCTGGTTGAAAGTCGCACCTCACGGCACCACCAGGTGCTCATCCGGCGTCTGGTGTTCTATGTGATTTTCGTGCTGTTCGCCATCGCAGCGCTGCGGGAAGCCGGGTTTTCGCTGGAAGTGGTGCTGGGAGCGGCCGGTATTCTTACGGTAGCCATTGGCTTTGCTTCGCAGACATCGGCTTCCAACATCATCAGCGGCCTGTTCCTGGTAATGGAGCGCCCGTTTGAGATTGGCGATGTGATCGAAGCAGATGCCACCATCGGTGAAGTGGTGGCGATTGATCTGCTCAGTGTAAAGCTGAGAACACCGGACAACCTGTATGTGCGTATTCCCAATGAAACCCTGATCAAAACCCGGGTGGTGAACCGGTCCCGGTTTCCGATCCGGCGGATCGATCTGGTGATCGGTATCGCCTACGCTGAAGATGTGGAGCGGGTGCGGGATCTGTTGCTCGGGCTGGCGGAGACCAATCCTCATTGCCTGGAAGAGCCCCGGCCGTTTGTGCTGGTGACCGGTTTCGGGCCTTCGTCTGTGGATCTCCAGTTTTCCTTCTGGGTGGCCCGGGAGGAATTTCTGGAAGGTAAAGGCGGCATGATGGTCGCCATCAAGAAAGCACTGGACGGGGCGGGTATTGAAATACCGTTCCCCCACACCAGTGTCTACGCCGGCAGTCATTCCGAACCTTTCCGCATACAGCTGGTTGGGTCGGAACAACAGCAAGAAAAGGAATCACCGGATGTCGACAATAAAACCTGAAGCCATCAAAACCACTCCCCCGAAAGCGGCAGAGAACAAGGTCAGCCTGGGGTGGCGGGAATGGGTGGCGCTGCCGGATCTTGATATCCAGCGTATCAAGGCCAAGGTGGATACTGGCGCCAGGACATCCTGTCTGCACACCTTCCGCACCGAGCCCTACACCGAAAATGGCGAGCGCCGCGTGAAATTCTGGGTACACCCGGTCCAGAACGACCTGCACCATGTGGTGGAATGCGATGCCCGGGTGCTGGATGAACGTACGGTCTCGGATTCCGGTGGCCACAAAGAACAACGGCTGGTGATTGAAACCACGCTGGTACTGGGCGATCAGAGCTGGCCCATTGAAATGACACTGACCAACCGGGACTCCATGCAGTTCCGGATGCTGCTCGGGCGAACCGCCATGGCGGGCCGCTCGGTAGTCTACCCTGAAGCTTCTTATCTTGCCGGTGAGCCGGCACCAAGGACCTGACTATGAAAATTGCGGTACTGTCGCGAAACCGTCACCTGTATTCGACCCGGCGTCTGGTGGAGGAAGGCATTAACCGTGGCCACGAAGTGAAGGTCATCGACTGCCTGCACTGTTCCATGAACATCACCTCTGCCGACCCGAAAATCCACTACCACGAAGAGGTGCTGGAGGATTTTGATGTGGTGATCCCCCGTATTGGTGCCTCGGTCACCTTTTACGGCACCGCGGTGCTCCGGCAGTTTGAAATGATGGGTGTGTTCCCGGTGAACGAATCGGTCGCCATCACCCGTTCCCGGGACAAACTGCGCTCTTTGCAGCTGCTGGCCCGCAAGGGCGTGGGTATGCCGGTGAC
Source organism: Marinobacter sp. (assembly GCA_029264995.1). Lineage (GTDB taxonomy): Bacteria > Pseudomonadota > Gammaproteobacteria > Pseudomonadales > Oleiphilaceae > Marinobacter. Next base: position 10,840 of record JAJUKC010000054.1, read on the forward strand.
CGGTTTCGCCAATAAACCTGACAACGTACCGGAACTGCTGAAAATGGTGGGAGGGGCTCCGGTGGTCATCAAGCTGCTGCAGGGCACCCAGGGTATCGGTGTGGTGCTGGCGGAAACCCGTAAGGCGGCAGAAAGTGTTATTGAAGCCTTTATGGGCCTGAAAGCCGACATTCTGGTGCAAGAGTTCATCAAAGAGGCGGGCGGTGCCGACATCCGCTGTTTCGTGATTGGCGACAAAGTCATTGCCGCCATGAAGCGCCAGGGCGCCGAAGGCGAATTCCGCTCCAATCTGCACCGCGGCGGCACTGCCTCGCTGGTGCGGATTACCCCGGAAGAACGCCGCACCGCCATCACCGCCGCCAAGGCCATGGGCCTGAATGTGGCCGGTGTTGACCTGCTGCGTTCCAGCCGTGGCCCGCTGGTGATGGAGGTAAACTCTTCGCCAGGCCTGGAGGGTATTGAAAATGCCACCGGCAAGAACGTGGCTGGCATGATCATCAACTGGACCGAAAAGAACTATAAACCCTGGAAAACCAAAACCCGGGGCAGGGGATAAGCAGGCATGGCCAGAGCACCGTTCGAGATTGCCGGCGTACAGGTAAAAGCCGGTACCCGGGAGACCGTGGAAGTCCCAGTGGCAAAACTCTACACCCATACCCCGCTGCATATTCCGGTGGAAGTGGTGCACGGCCGCCGGGATGGCCCGGTGTTGATGGTGTGTGGTGCCATCCACGGCGATGAGATCAACGGTGTTGAAATCATCCGCCGGGTGTTGAAGAACTCCGCGCTGCGGCACCTTCGGGGCACCCTGGTGGCAGTTCCCATTGTTAACATTTTCGGGTTTGTGCAGCGTACCCGTTACCTGCCCGACCGGCGGGATCTGAACCGGTGTTTCCCGGGCTCTGAGAGTGGCTCTCTGGGCGGCCGTATTGCCTATCTGTTACGCACCCAGATCATGGAAAGCGTCACCCACATTATCGATCTGCATACCGGTGCCATTCATCGGTTTAACCTACCGCAGATCCGCGCGGAACTGAAGAATCCGGAAACCGTGCGCATGGCCGAGGCCTTCGGTGCACCGATTATCATCAATGCCGGTTTGCGGGAAGGCAGCCTGCGGGCCTATGCCGATTCGCTGGATATTCCGGTGATCACCTTTGAAGGCGGGGAAGCCCTGCGTTTTGATGAAGTGGTTATCGCCAGCGGTGTTAAAGGTGTGATCCGGGTAATGCGGGAACTGGAAATGGTGCCCGCCAAGAAAGGCCCCAAGGCGCCGAAAAAGCGCTCGGAAACAGCGGCCAATTCCCAGTGGGTTCGGGCAGATATCGACGGCATCATGCGCCCGGTGGCCCGGCTGGGCCAGAAGGTTCGCAAGGGACAACGACTGGCCATGGTGGCCGATCCGTTTGGCGAGACTGAAGTGGCCATCACCTCGCCCTGTTCCGGGATTGTCATCTGCGTGAACAATCTGCCCTTGGTGAATGAGGGCGAAGCGATCTACCACGTGGCGCGGTTTGATGAGTTGGGTGAGGCCGAAAAGGCCATGGACTACTTCCGAAGTTCCTTCGAGAACGAAGTGTCGGAGGAAGCCGTGGTGCCGGTACACCCCTGGGACGAACTTCAGAAATAACCGAACGTTGGAGTACCTATGATCTGGCATCAGAACATCATTGAGTTGGCACCGCTGCCTCGGGGCTTCAATCTCGTCACCAACGAGATCCTGGCCCAGGCGCCGGAGCTGACCAACTGCGAGGTGGGGTTGCTGCATCTGTTCATTCAGCACACCTCCGCTTCCCTGGCCATCAATGAAAACGCCGACCCGGACGTGCGTGGCGATCTGGAGCGTCACTTCAATGTGATGGTGCCGGAGCACGCCGACTATTACGAGCACACCCTGGAAGGCCCGGATGACACCACCTCCCACATCAAAAGCGTGATCATCGGGCCGTCGCTGACCATTCCCATCAGCCACGGCCACCTGGCCCTCGGTACATGGCAGGGGATTTATCTTTGCGAACACCGGAATCATGCCGGTGGTCGTAAAATTGTGGCGACTTTGCAGGGGCGTTGGTGAGCAGGTTTCAGTGAAAGTGGCAACCAAATGGATATGTAGCTAATCTTGATGAAGGAGGTGTCTTCAGCAAGGAGAGCAAGTGAGCCGCTTTTACCGCATCTACAGAATCCATGAATTACTTCGCAGTGCTTCAAAACCGGTTCCCATGCGTCGGTTCATGGATGAACTGGAAGCCAGCCGCAATACCATAACCCGAGATTTCGAGTACCTGCGCGATTCTCTTGGTGCGCCAATAGAATATTGCCGGGAAAATAATGGTCACCAGTATGCTCCGGAAGCCCCTGTATTCGAGCTTCCGGGATTCTGGATGAATCCGGCAGAGCTCTACGCTCTTCTAGCCTGTGAATATTTGCTGGAGAATGTGCAGCCAGGCCTCATCACCAATCGCCTGGCTCCGCTCCGCACAAAAATCCGGGATTTGCTGGGAGAGTCCGGCCACGACGCCGAGACAGTCAGCGAGCGAATTCGCATTCAGCCAATCCAGACCCGCTCAGCGGAACATCAGATTTTTGATCCGGTTGCAGAGGCAACGCTTGCGGGCAAATGCCTGACCTTCCATTACCTCTCCAGAAGCACGAGCACAGACAAACTGAGAACCGTACACCCTCAGCGGTTAGTCCATTACCGATCGAACTGGTATCTACTGGCAATTTGTAACGAAGCCAATGCCCTTCGACTGTTTTCACTGGACAGAATGACATGCCCTTGCGTTTCTGCCGATCCATCCAGAAAAGCATCGAAGGATGATCTGGACGCCTTTATCGGCTCCGGGTTCGGAATATTTGGGGGTGCTGCTACACAAACTGCCCACCTGAAGTTTTCCGAATACGCGGCCCGTTGGGTTGCTGAAGAAATCTGGCATGAAGAACAAAAAAGTGAGTGGCAGGATGGCAGCTACCACCTCCATGTTCCCTATTCTGATGAGCGTGAGTTGGTTATGGAGGTACTGCGCTATGGGCCGGATGTTGAGGTTGTTGCGCCGGAAAGCCTCAGGCGTGAAGTGGCGGCCAGGGTTCGCAGAATGGCAGAAATCTACTGAGGATTTTTTCAGTGGTGCAGTGGTTGGGGCATCGGTTCATTTAGGCTGGTATCCATATAACTAGTAAAGGTTTGGATGAGTGGTATGAATAACCACGGTTATGTTGCCCACGTGAAGCAAGGTGACTCCTCAGGCGATTGGCTTGAACCGCATCGCCTGGAGGAGCATTTGCGCAAAGTAGCAAAACTCAGTGCCTTAAAAGCGGGAACGTTGCAGTCATCGGGCTGGGGCATGGCTGCTGGACTTTGGCACGACCTCGGTAAGTATCGTAGTGCTTTCCAGAAATACATCCGCGATGCGTCCGGATATGAACGGGAAAACGCCCACGTAGAGAGCCCGCAAAGGGTGACGCACTCCACAGCAGGTGCGGTTCATGCGATTAATCAATGGCCATCTGTACCGGGTTACATCATTGCTTATCTTATTGCTGGGCATCATGCAGGATTGCCGGACTGGTCGGGTGGTCGTGGTTCGTTACAGTTTCGCCTGAAAGAAGCGGGGCCTGAGTACTCTGAAGCCATGGAGGCAAAGATCCCCGGCGACCTTTTGACTACGCAACAGCCGGATATTCCGGAACCTGCCAGGAACACGGATTCAATCAGCCTATGGATGCGGCTTTTGTTTTCGTGCCTGGTAGATGCCGATTTCTTGGATACCGAAAGCTACATGGCACCTGAACGGGTTAGCCAAAGAGGTCAGTTGCCGAAATTGTCTGAACTTCATTCAGTGTTTTTTGAACATATGAACCAGTTGCAGAAAGCGGCAGCTGATACCCCGTTGAATCGTACTCGAAAGTCGATCTTTGATGCTTGCCAACGGAGTGCTGCCGAGTCGCCGGGGATATTCAGTCTGACGGTTCCTACCGGTGGTGGAAAGACCCTCGCCAGTTTGGGATTTGCGCTGGAACATGCCAGAAAGCATGGTAAATCACGAGTGATCTACGCTATCCCCTTCACTAGCATCATAGAACAGAATGCTGCCGTATTTCGTGAGTTTCTGGGTGAGGAATCTGTGCTGGAGCACCATAGCAGTCTGGATGTTGATCCCGGATCTGAGAATGCGGGATCAAGGCTGGCGGCAGAGAACTGGGACGCGCCATTGATTGTCACCACGAACGTCCAGCTGTTTGAGTCCCTGTTTGCCAGCAGAACCAGTCGCTGTCGGAAATTGCACAATCTGGTAAACAGTATTGTGATTCTGGATGAGGCCCAGCAAATCCCCCGTGATTTTCACGAACCCATCACACGAGCAATGCAGCAGATGAGCGAGTATTTCGGGGTCACCTGGGTGCTCTGCACGGCTACGCAGCCGGATCTTGGGAAGCAGGTAGATGCTTTTGGCAGCATTCTCCATACCGGTCTCGATAACGTTCGGGAAATAATCCAGGAGCCAGCCGCTCTAGCGAGTGAGTTGAAGCGTGTAAACATCGAGATGCCGTCCGATCCGGATGAAAAAATATCCTGGCAGGACTTGTCTCAGCAGTTGGTGAAAGAAGATTGCGTTCTGGTA
>JAJUKC010000065.1 GCA_029264995.1 Marinobacter sp.
GAAGCGCATCAAGCATCCGAGCGAAATCGTGAATGTGGGCGACGAAATCAATGTTAAGGTCCTGAAGTTCGATCGCGAGCGTAACCGCGTATCCCTGGGCCTGAAGCAGCTGGGCGAAGATCCGTGGGTCGACATCAAAGGCCGTTACCCGGAAAGCTCCAAGGTTACTGCACGCGTAACCAACCTGACTGACTACGGCTGCTTTGCAGAGCTGGAAGAAGGTGTGGAAGGTCTGGTTCACGTATCCGAAATGGATTGGACCAACAAGAACATCCACCCGTCCAAGGTTGTTCAGGTAGGTGACGAAGTTGAAGTGATGATCCTGGATATCGACGAAGAGCGTCGTCGTATCTCCCTGGGTATCAAGCAGTGCGTTGCTAACCCGTGGGAAGATTTCTCCAGCAACTTCAACAAGGGCGACCGTATCTCCGGCAAGATCAAGTCCATCACGGACTTCGGCATCTTCATCGGCCTGGACGGTGGCATCGATGGTCTGGTTCACCTGTCTGACATCAGCTGGAACGAGACTGGCGAAGAAGCTGTTCGTGAATACAAGAAGGGCGACGAAGTTGAAACCGTTATCCTGTCTGTTGATCCAGAGCGTGAGCGCATCTCCCTGGGCATCAAGCAGCTGGAAAGCGATCCGTTTGCCGAGTTCGTTCAGCTGAACGACAAGGGCTCCATCGTTAAGGGTACCGTGTCTGCGGTTGACGCCAAAGGCGCCACCATTGCCCTGAACGAAGAAGTTGAAGCAGTACTGAAGGCCTCTGAAATCAGCCGAGACCGCGTTGAAGACGCGCGTAACGTTCTGAAGGAAGGCGAAGAAGTTGAAGCGAAGATCATCAGCATCGATCGCAAGAACCGCGTGATCAACCTGTCTGTGAAGTCCAAAGATGTTGAGGACGACAAGCAGGCTCTGGAAAACGTGCGCAGTAAGACTGCAGAATCCTCAGGTGCCACCACTATCGGTGACCTGATCAAGGAGCAGATGCAGCAGCAGAACGCCAACAAGGACTAAGTTTCCAGTTGGTATCAAAAAAACGGGCTCTAAGAGCCCGTTTTTTTTGTGTTTTTTTCTGGTTTGGCTAAACTATAGGCATTGGAACCCGGTAATTTGCTGCGGAATAATAACGACAGAGGGAAAAGCCTCATGACGAAGTCCGAACTGGTTGAACTGATCGCGTCGAAGCAGACTCAGCTCTCCGTAAAGGATGTTGAGCTCGCGGTGAAAAGCATCATAGAGCATATGTCTCAGTCCCTTGCCGATGGCCAGCGAATTGAGATCCGTGGATTTGGCAGTTTTTCCCTGCATCATCGGGCTGCCCGCACCGGTCGTAACCCGAAAACCGGAGAGGCCGTGCAACTGCCTGCCAAGTTTGTGCCGCACTTCAAGCCCGGCAAAGAGCTTAGGGAGCAGGTGAACGACAGCATGAAGAAAGGTTTCTGAGGCCCGCGAAGGCAATTTCTACACGAAACCTCACATACCGGGCATCTGACCCGTTTGGAGCGCTTAAGACATGGCAGGACTGCGGAAGATCCTAATTACCTTATTGGTTCTGGTTCTGATTCTTCTGGCGCTGGTGTTTTCCCTGAATAATCAGATGGCGGTATCGCTCAACTTCCTGTTGTTCGAAACGCAGCCCCATGGCGTTGCTGTCTGGATCATCATGGCGTTTGTGATCGGCGCTCTGGTAGGCATTCTGATTACCTCCATGGCCACTGTCCGTACCTCGGTGTCGCGCCGTCATCTGCAGAAGCGTCTTGAGCGAACCGAGCAGGCACTCGAAAAATCCAGGGCACAAAACGACCGGGCACTTTGATGGACATGCTGTTTCAGTGGCTGCTTCTGACGGCGGCCGTTGCCGCTGGCTGGGCTGTAGGTCGATACGGTAACCGCTCTGGCCGGGCCTCTCGAGCCATTATGGACGAGGATTCCGTTCGGGACCGCCTGCAGTTTCTCTTTACCAATTATTCTGACCAGGCTGTGGAGAACTTCGTTCAATCCCTTGCTGTCAACAAAGACACCGTTAGTCTGCACCTCTCCATTGGCAGCCATTTCCGGAACAAGGGAGAGACAGACCGCGCCATTCTGATTCACCAGAACCTGCTTGCCAGGCCTGAACTCCCGGCCCGATATTCGCCCCAGGTTACCCTGGAGCTGGCAATGGATTACCTTAACGCCGGATTGCTGGACAGGGCCGAAGCATTGTTTCATCAATTGATGGGCGACCGTGAGTACGGGCGCCGATCGGCCACGGCCTTGATCGAACTCTATCAGCAGGAGCGGGAGTGGGAGAAGGCGGCCCAGGTGGCGAAAACCCTCACTCGTGGTGATGCGGATCCTGCTACCTTCAAGGCGCTTGCCTACATTACCTGTGAATTGTCTGATACCGCCCTGAGCCGCAACGACGACCGCTGGACCGCACAGAAGCTGGCCAAAGAGGCGCTGGATTACGACCGCTCTTGCGTGCGGGCAACCCTGTTACTGATGAAGCTCCAGATCCGGCAGGGGAATTTTCGGGAGGCGGCAAACCAGTCCCTGAAAGTTTTCGACCAGAACCCGGAGTTCGGTCCTGAAGCGATAGACAGACTGATGAAGCTGGAGCGGGAGCATGGTGATGTTTCCCGCCTTTATAAAAAGCTCCGCAAACTCTATGAGCAGTATCCCAGCACCAGCCTGTTGTTGGCTTTGGTGGAATCGGTCGAACGTTCCTCCGGCCGGCCTGCGGCCATTGATCTGCTGCGCATGGAGCTGGAAACCCGGCCTTCCGTGCGGGGGCTTTTGCGGTTGGTGGAGATGGCTGGTTATGAAAAAGGCATGACCACGGATGAAGGGCGCCTCGTCAGCCGGATAGGGCACCTGATTCTCGCCAACCGCCCGGTCTACCGTTGCGTAAGCTGCGGATTCTCCGGCCAGCAGTTACACTGGCTGTGCCCAAGCTGCAAACAGTGGGAAACTGTGCGCCCCATTCAGGGCGTAGAGGCGGAATAACCCCGCTTTGACCCATCCCGAGTACCTTTTTACCCAGGAACCTGAACGTGCAAAACCTGAACGACCCGAAAATCATCGTCGCGCTCGACTTTCCCTCCCAGAATCCCGCTCTGGCCCTGGCGGATCAGCTTGATCCGGCAAAATGCCGCCTGAAAGTGGGCAAGGAGCTGTTCACGCGCTCAGGCCCGGATCTGGTAAAAGCGCTGAAGAGTCGCGGGTTTGATATCTTCCTGGATCTGAAGTTTCACGATATTCCCAACACCACTTCCGCCGCCGTGGCTGCAGCCGCGGAACTGGGCGTGTGGATGGTGAATGTGCATGCCTCAGGCGGCGAGAAGATGATGGTGGCCTGCCGTGAACGCCTGGAAGCGTTCGGCAATGACCGCCCGCTCCTTATTGCGGTTACTGTATTGACCAGCATGTCTGACGAGGACCTTGCTGGTATCGGTATTACCGGTTCGGCAGAAGCCCATGTTTCCCGCCTTGCAGCCCTGACGAAAAACAGCGGCCTGGATGGCGTCGTCTGCTCCGCCCAGGAAGCCCCGCGTCTGAAAGCGGAGCAGGGCAGTGACTTCCAACTGATCACACCGGGAATCCGGCCACTGACCGCCGACAAAGGCGACCAGCAACGCATCATGACCCCGGTCGATGCTCTCAAGGCTGGTTCCGACTACCTCGTCATCGGTCGGCCCATCACCCAGGCGCCGGATCCCTTGGCTGCTTTGGAAGCGATCTACGCCGAGGTCGTTTCGTTCTGACTATCACTCCGTGACTTTGTCGGCGGTACGGGAAGGCCTTTCCAAAAATTTCGGAGGCCACGGATGGCCGGAGAGAAGCGCACAGGGATGTGCTCGTAGCGGTTTTTGGAAAGGCCTTCCCGTACCGCCGCAGCGCCACATTTAGCAGGCTGGTTTTGTTCCGTTATGGCACAAAAAAGCCCGCTAATTCAGAGAACTAGCGGGCTTTCGAAATAGTGGCTCCCCGAGCTGGGCTCGAACCAGCGACAAACGGATTAACAGTCCGTTGCTCTACCAACTGAGCTATCGGGGAACGTCGTCATGTGACGAGGCGCGTATATTAAGTTGGCCACACCGCCCCGTCAACCCCTCAGCTTAAAATTTTAGCCGAGAGCCTTCTGCAAACGCTCCACTGCCTTCTGCAGGTTGTCCATGCTGGTGGCGAAGCTCAGGCGCATATGCCCCGGGCAACCAAACGCAGAGCCCGGAACCAGAGCCACGCCGGCTTCGGTCAGCAGCTTCTCGGCGAATTCCACATCGGAGTTCACGCCGTCAGTGGCGTCGATGGCGCCCTGGAAGCTCGGGAACACATAAAACGTGCCGTCGCCGTTCAGGCAGTCCACGCCCGGCAGCTTGTTCAGGGCCGCTACCAGCCAGTCGTGGCGTTCCTTGAACGCCTTGACCATCTCGCCCACACACGCCTGATCACCGTCCAGAGCGGCTGTTGCGGCGGCCTGGGAGATAGAACAGGGGTTCGAGGTGCTCTGGGACTGGATCTTCTTCATGGCACCGATGATTTTTGCCGGGCCAGCGGCATAGCCGATGCGCCAGCCAGTCATGGAGTAGGCCTTGGAGACACCATTCAGTACGAAGGTGCGATCATACAGCTCCGGGCAGGCGTTCAGGATGTTGCAGAACGGCTTGCCAGTCCACAGGATCGGCTCGTACATATCGTCGGTGGCAATCATGATGTTCGGGTGCTTCTTTAGCACCTCACCGATGGCCCGCAGCTCTTCCATGGTGTAAGCCATGCCACTGGGGTTGGACGGGCTGTTGATCACGAACAGGCGGGTACGCTCGGTAATGGCGTTTTCCAGCTGTTCCGGGGTGATCTTGAAGCGGGTCTCTGCGGTGGTTTCGATGATCACCGGCTTGCCTTCGGCCACCAGCACCATATCCGGGTAGGAAACCCAGTAGGGTGCGGGAATGATGGCCTCGTCGCCTTCATTCAGTGTCGCCAGGGCGAGGTTGAAAAAGCTCTGTTTGCCACCACTGCTTACCAGTATCTGGTTGGCTTCGTATTCCAGGCCGTTGTCCCGTTTGAACTTCGCAATAATCGCTTTCTTCAGTGCGGGCGTACCATCCACGGCGGTGTACTTGGTCTGGCCGTTATTGATGGCGTCGATAGCCGCCTGTTTGATGTGATCGGGGGTGTCGAAGTCAGGCTCGCCAGCACCGAGGCCAATAATGTCCTGGCCGGCCGCGCGGAGTTCTGCGGCTTTGTTGGTAACTGCGAGGGTGGGGGAAGGCTTGATCGCCTGTACTCGGCTGGAAAGTTGAAGGTCCAAACTTGAGCTCCTTAAAGCTGCGTCTTATTGGGCTGCGATCGGCCGGGCAACTGGAGCCAAAGTTACTGGCTGATTTTTCACCCAGCCGTCGATCGCACAGATGGTATCATGAAGCTGCCAGAACGCTAAATTTCTTGAGGATGCGACGCAAATATTCCGTCGTTTCCGGTGTCCGGAGGTTAAAACGCCAGATATGGCCAATAAAGCATCCAGTGCAAGGGAAGGGGCCTTTCGAGTCGACTCGCCCTACCAACCTGCAGGTGACCAGCCCAAAGCGATTGCGGGACTGGTAGATGGCATTGAATCCGGGCTTGCCCATCAAACGCTGCTCGGGGTAACTGGCTCTGGCAAGACTTTCACCATTGCCAATGTGGTTCAGCAGGTTCAGCGGCCAACCATCATCATGGCCCACAACAAGACCCTGGCAGCCCAGCTCTATGGCGAGTTCAAGGAGTTCTTCCCCGATAACGCGGTGGAGTACTTTGTCTCCTACTATGATTACTACCAGCCGGAGGCCTACGTACCGTCTTCCGATACCTTTATCGAAAAAGACGCCTCCATCAACGAGCATATTGAACAGATGCGGCTGTCGGCCACCAAGGCCTTGCTGGAGCGGCCGGATGCCATTATTGTCGCGACGGTTTCTTCCATCTATGGTCTGGGTGATCCGCAGTCCTATCTGAAAATGATGCTGCACCTGGACCGGGGCGACCAGATGGATCAGCGTTTTATTCTGCGCCGGCTGGCCGAACTGCAGTACACCCGCAACGACATCGAGTTCCACCGTGCCAATTATCGGGTGCGGGGCGATGTCATTGATGTCTTCCCGGCAGAATCCGAGAAGGAAGCCATTCGCATCGAATTGTTCGATGATGAAGTGGAGAACCTGAGCTATTTTGATCCGCTTACCGGTGAAGTGCTCAGGCGGGTGCCGCGGGTGACCATCTACCCGAAGTCCCACTATGTCACGCCCCGGCAGACGGTGCTGGATGCGGTCGAGCACATCAAGCTGGAACTGGATGTGCGTCTGCAGCAGCTACGGGATAACAACCGGCTGGTGGAAGCTCAGCGGCTGGAGGAGCGTACCCGCTACGACATCGAGATGATGCTGGAGCTGGGCTACTGCAATGGTATCGAGAACTACTCCCGCTACCTGTCCGGGCGGAATCCCGGCGAAGCGCCACCCACGCTGTTTGATTACCTGCCGCCCAACGCCTTGCTGGTAGTGGACGAGTCCCACGTGACCATTCCTCAGATTGGTGCCATGTACAAGGGTGACCGGTCCCGTAAGGAAACCCTGGTGGAGTACGGTTTCCGTCTGCCTTCTGCCCTGGACAACCGCCCCATGCGGTTTGAGGAATGGGAGCGAATTGCACCCCAGATGATCTTTGTCTCGGCCACCCCGGGTAATTATGAAGCGGAGCATGCCGGCCAGGTGGTGGAGCAGGTGGTACGACCGACCGGGCTGCTGGACCCGGAGATTGAGGTTCGGCCTGCCTCTACCCAGGTGGACGACCTGCTGTCCGAGATTCACCAGCGCGTCGGGGCGAATGAGCGGGTGCTGGTCACAACGCTCACCAAGCGTATGGCTGAGGACCTGACCGACTTTCTGATGGAGCACGACATCCGAGTGCGTTATCTGCATTCTGATATCGATACCGTGGAGCGAGTGGAGATTATTCGGGATCTGCGGCGAGGTGAGTTCGATGTGCTGGTGGGCATCAACCTGCTGCGGGAAGGGCTGGATATGCCGGAAGTATCGCTGGTGGCGATACTGGATGCGGACAAAGAAGGCTTCCTGCGCTCAGAGCGTTCGCTCATACAGACCATTGGCCGGGCCGCCCGTAACGTGAACGGCAAGGCCATTCTGTATGGCGACAGGATCACCGGTTCCATGCAGCGGGCCATTGATGAGACCGAGCGTCGCCGTGCCAAGCAGATGGCACACAACGAGGAGCATGGTATTACCCCCACCGGTCTTAACAAGAAGATCGCGGATATTATGGAGGGTGCCGCGGGCGGCGGTGGTCGTGGCCGGCGCAAAGCGGAGCGTCCCGGGCAGAAGGCAGCTGAAGAAGCCGAGGATTATCGCGTGAAGGTAGGGAAGCGGTCGCCGGAAGAGGTCCTCAAGGAAGTGGCGAAGCTGGAAGACGACATGTACAAAGCCGCCGCCGATCTGGATTTCGAGACCGCAGCGCGCCTGCGGGATCAGATTTCGGAACTGAAGGAAGCGGCTTTGCGGACCGGTTGATCATTGGCGTTTGGGGCCGACAATCACCGCCGCCTGCAGTGGCTGGTTGCGGCCATAGCGGGACATCTTGTCGAATACCCGTCGGTCGATGGGCAGGTATTGCTTGTCGGCCACGGTTTCCCCTTCCTCGGTATCGATTTCCGGGTCGTGCAGGTACACGAAGTCCTCATCAATGGCACACACGGTTACCCAGTGCGGCACCCGGCTCCGGTTCAGCTGCCAGGTGCTGATCAGGATGACCGGGATGCGCCCCTCGTGCAGGGCCGTCTCCATTGCTTCCAGAGTTAGCGGGTCGTGGTGCAGCTGGATTTCTGTCTGCCCGATATCGTGAAGAAACCCTTCGTGCACCAGTTCCAATACCCGCTTTTTATCCTCATTGCGTACGGTGTCCTTGAACAGGGCGCCTTCCTGGCTGATCCAGGCACTGGCTTCGAACCCCCGGTGCCAGGCAGATAGTGCCAGCCCATGAGGGCCACAACCGCCGTGCCCGGCCAGCATGAAGATGGTGGTGGCTTCACGCCAGATTTTCAGCTCCTCCAGGGTGCTCACCTGTTGCTGTTCATCCAGGGCTGCCATGGCCATGATTAATGCAGACGGGCCACAGGTGAATTCGGTGGTCTGAGGGTAATAGGGTACGGGAAGAAATTCGCGGGACGGCTCGTAGTAGAGAATCCGGCGCTCGAACCGTAAAGCATCGCCGTGGTCTTCATAATAGTCCCGGTAGGTGCCAAACTGGCGATATCCCAGCCTGCGATAAAGGGCAATGGCCCCGGCATTGTCTTCCCGCACTTCCAGCCGCATGATGATGCGGTCCGCCTCGACGGCTTCTTTCTCCGCTTCCCGCACCAGTTGCTCCCCGACGCCGCGACCACGTGCTGCCGGCGATACCGCAATCGAGTAGATTCTGGCCAGTCGGGTGGCTGCGTTCATCAGCACCAGGCAATAGCCGACGAGCTCACCATTCAGTTCCGCGATGATCAAACGGTCCCTGGGCATCTCCAGAAAGCGCCGGAAGCTGCGCCGGGATATCCGGTCTTCGGTAAAACAGCGGTTCTCCAGCTCAACGAGGGCATCCAGATCACTGGCGTGGGCTTGGCGGAGCATTACATCGGTCATGGTCTGGTGAACCCGGTCAACGAAAAAAGGCAGTGCCTGGCGGGCACTCTCATTGCCGCTATTATGGTAGACAGATGCCATCCCGTCATAGCGCCTGATCATGCGTAAAAGCACGCATCTTCAGGCGATTGTCTGGCAAGGGGATGGGGCGTATTGTTGCCGGAATTTTCCGGCTTTACCTTCAGGGAGGAATGCCGCTTTATGTCCCGATTGCTCATCGTTGTAGACCGTGCCAAAGACTGGGCACCGTACTATCCCAGCGAAGACGTGCTTACCTTCGATCAATACCTTCAGTTTACTGCCCCGGCCAACAGCCGCGTGCGGGTGATTAACCTGTGCCAGAGCGCCAGGTATCTGAGCCGGGGCTATTACTGTTCGTTGCTGGCCGAGGCGCGCGGGCACCACGTGGTGCCATCGGTGATGACGCTAAACGACCTGAGCCGGAAAGGACTGTTTTCGCTGGAGCTTGAAGAGCTGGATAGCAGTGTTATTCAGTGGCTGGAAAAGTCAGCCTCTGAAATCGATCCCGCCACCGATGACCGGGACGCCACCCATGAAGTGCGAATCCGAACCTATTTTGGCCAGGCTGAACATCCGGACCTCAAGCCTGTCGCCCGCGCTCTGTTTGAGCGGTTTCCGTGCCCGATTCTGGAAGTGGTGTTCCGTCACCGCAAACAATGGCAGATCGAAACCATGAAGCCGGCGGCGCCGGCGGATCTTGACGAGCGTGAGCAGGATTTGTTTGCGGCCGCACTGGATCGTTTCAGCAGCATGATCTGGCGCAAACCCCGCACCCGGCGTCGCTACCGGTTTGATCTGGCCATGCTGGTGAACCCCGAAGAGGAACTGCCACCTAGTGATGAGGCTGCCCTGAAACGGTTTGAGCGAGCGGGGCGAAAGCTGGGCATTAACGTGGAGCGCATCACCCGCCGGGATTACATGCGCCTGCCGGAATACGATGGTTTGTTTATTCGCGAAACCACGGCCATTGACCACCACACCTATCGGTTTGCCCGCAAGGCCGAGGCCGAAGGGATGGTGGTGATTGACGACCCGGTGTCGATTCTGCGCTGCACCAACAAGGTGTTTCTGGCGGACCTGCTGAAAAACAACAAGGTACCCACACCGAAAACCCTGATCCTTTCAAAAGACCAGAAGGACGCGGTACAGCAGGTCAGTAATGAGCTCGGCTTTCCTGTGGTGATCAAGATTCCGGATGGCGCCTTTTCCCGCGGTGTGATTAAAGCCAAGGACGAAAAGGAACTTCGGGCCGGGCTGAAAGACCTGTTCAAACAGTCTGCGCTGGTGTTGGCTCAGGAGTACTTCTACACCGATTACGATTGGCGCATTGGTGTGCTTGGCGGCCGGGCCATCTATGCCTGTAAATATCTGATGGTGAAAGGTCACTGGCAGATTTACCAGCACGGTGGTGCCACGGTGGAAAGCGGAGGCTTTGAAACCATGCCCACCTACGAGGTGCCTCGCAATGTCATCCAGGCGGCGCTGAATTCCACCCGGTTGATCGGTAACGGGCTTTATGGCGTCGACATCAAACAGGCCGGCAACCGGGTGGCGGTGATTGAAGTGAATGACAACCCGAGTATCGACTCGGGGGTGGAAGACAAGTTCCTGGGCGGTGAACTGTATACCCTGGTGATGCAGGAATTCCTGTCCCGCATGGAGGAGAACCGGCGCCGTTAGAACGGCGCGTCAGGTGGCAGCGACCCAGACCCGGACGCTGCCAAACCAGGGATAGTCTGCCAGAACGGCGCGAACCTGCTCTGTGGTCAGGTGTGGCCCGGAATGGTTGTCATCCAGGAAAATTTCCAGGTGGATGCGATTCTTGAGGTAATGAAGCCGAAGCCGGCTTTGTGGTGGCAGCTCCCCTAGTTCCTTTGTCAGCAAACGGCGAAGAGCTTCACGATCGGGCAGCCCCGGGTCGGTGGAGTGGGGCACTTTTTCATCGTTTTCAGCGTCGATGTGGAAATTGATGTCCCGAATGTTCTCCAGGGCATCCCGCATGCCTGTGACCACCTTCATACCTATCTGATGCCCTTCGGAAACACTGATTTCCGGGCGGACTACCAGGTGGACGTCCAGCAGAATATCGTGCCCCATGCGCCGGCTGCGCAGTTCATGAACATTGCGCACGCCGTCGGTTTCCAGGGCAATGCTTTTCAACATCCGGGTATCGTCTTCGGACAGACCGGTATCGACCAGTTCTTTCACGCTGTCCCAGGTGAACTTCCAGCCTATGTGCACAATGATGGCGGCAATGACGACGGCGGCCACCACGTCTAGCCAGACGAAACCCAGCATGGCACCAATGGTGGATACCAGAACCACGACTGAGGAAAACGCATCGGTGCGGCTGTGCCAGGCGTTGGCAATGATCAGGTCTGAGCGGATCTTCATGCCAACATGGCGGGTATAACGGTAGATCCATTCTTTGCCGGCTACCGAGACAGCCGCCGCGACCAACACCGGCCAGCCTGGCACCAACTGCTCTTCACCGGTGAGCAGCCGAAGAATGTTCTCCCAGGCCAGAGCGGCGCCGACGGCAATCAGAATGCTACCCAGTACCAGAGTGCCCAGGGTTTCGATTCTCTGGTGTCCGTAGGGATGATCGGCATCCGGTTCTTTTCGGGACAGCCGCATGACCGCCAGAACCACCCAATCCGATGCCACATCGGTAAACGAGTGGATACCATCCACCAGCAGCGCCTGGGAATTAAAAAGAGTACCGCCAATGACTTTTATGACGCCGAGAACGGCGTCCAGAATCATGCCAATGATCGTGACCCGGGTCGCCGCATGCTTCTCGGATTCGAGATTATTCTGGCGCTTCTGGCTGGGTTGATCGGGCTGTTCCATCGGGTTGACTCCGGCTTTTCGCGATCAGGGCAGTATAACGGGAATAAGTGCAGAAATGGGTGGAATTAATGGCTCGGCTGTGATCGATTTATGCACATGATGACGAATTGGTTACCTGTTAGCATTTTGTTACCAAAGCCGTCAAATGCTAATTTTCTCTATTTAAGCTATTGATAAATAAAAGGAAAATAACTGGTTAAAAAATGATCAATTTGTAGGCTGGCGCAGTTATCAAGGGGTCGGGGCGCTTGCCCCGCAATTTTCAACAGGGTTATCCACAGATTCCGTGGAAAAGCGTCGGGAGGCTATACAGGGCGGGGTTTTCGGGACTAATTGGGGTTTACACAAGATGGTGTGGAAAACTTTCGGTATACTCCCGCCACCCGGAGAAAGGAGTGTGATGATGTACGGACTTCTGAGAAACCTGCTGTTCCGATTGCCCCCGGAACAGGCCCACAATGTTGCCCTTGGCAGCCTGGATGTTGCTCAAAAACTGGGCATCCTGAATACATTTACCCGAACGCCGGAGCCTTGCCCGGTAAACGTGATGGGCCTGGAATTCCCGAATCCGGTTGGATTGGCGGCTGGGCTGGACAAAAATGCCGACCACATTGATGCACTTGGCGCCCTCGGTTTCGGGTTTATCGAAGTGGGTACTGTTACGCCTTTGGCGCAGCCCGGGAATCCAAAACCCCGAATGTTCCGGTTGCCGGAACACCGAGCCATCATTAACCGCATGGGGTTCAATAATGAAGGCCTGGAGCACCTCATTGGCAATGTCCGTCATCGTCGTTACACGGGCGTACTGGGTATCAATGTCGGCAAGAACAAAGACACCCCCAATGAGCAGTCAGAGCAGGACTATCGTAGAGGGATAGCCGCTGTTTACCCTTATGCGGACTACATCACCGTCAATGTGTCTTCTCCCAATACGCCGGGCCTCCGGGATCTGCAGTTTGGCGATTCGCTCAAGCAGCTTTTGCACGCTATAAAGGAAGAGCAGGCAGCATGTGAGCAAAAGCATGGCCGCTATGTGCCGGTGGCTGTAAAGATCGCCCCGGATATGGACGAGCAGGGCATTCGCTTTGTGGCTGAAGCATTGCTGGAAGCCGGCCTTGATGGTGTGATTGCCACCAATACCACCATCAGCCGGGAGGCGGTGAAGGGGCATGTTCACGAACAGGAGGCGGGCGGCCTTAGTGGTGCACCGGTACGGGAAGCTTCTGTGAAAGTGATTCAGGGGCTGTATGCGGAACTGGGTGACCGGCTGCCGATTATTGGTGTGGGCGGTATCACGGATGGTGCCAGTGCGGCAGAGAAGATTCGGGCAGGCGCAAAGCTCGTGCAGATCTATACCGGCTTTATTTATCGAGGCCCGTCGCTGATCAACGAAGCTGTGGAAGCGATCCGGAAAGAAATCAGCTGAGGCCAGAAAGAAGGTGGGCCCGCTGAGCGGGCCCTTGCGGGGAATAAACCCCGTAGCGCTTCTTCGCATGGTACGGGGCGGGAGGCCCCGTTTTGGTTGCTCTGGTTACTGCTCTGATTGTGATTTGTGTGTAAAAATTGAAAAAAACAGATCAGGGTTAAACGGGGTTGGCCATTATGTTGCGGTTACGTTGGCCAGTTTATGGATGCCGGAGACGCCGGTCATGCCCTCCCAGTTATCTGTGCGGCCTTCTCGCCACCCGTTCAGCCATTCCTGGCGGACTTCCGGTTGTTCTAACGGGCAGCTGTCTTTGGATTTGCCGGACACGCCAGCGAGATAACCCCGCTTGAATGCACGAGCGTACATGTCTCTCTTCTGTCTTTTCATGCCGTTCCTCACTGATGGATTAACAGAACAAGCGTGTACACATCTGCAGTGA
>JAJUKC010000115.1 GCA_029264995.1 Marinobacter sp.
ACTGGTTGATGGCCCGGAAGCGGTTGGCGGACAGGTCGCCGAAGTCCACCAGAAAGGCCTGGTCGTGAACTACCTTGTCGTCGCGCTTGTACTCCACCGGCACACCGTCCAGCAGCAGGCGGTGAAAGGCCCGGTTGCTGACCACCACATCCAGGCTTTCCGGTTTGCGGACAACGGCCACAGCTTGCTCAACGGCGCTCTGGGGCAGGTGAGGGTTGATGCGGTGAATAGCCGCCTCAAGATCCGCCAGCAACAATACCTGCCGGTAATCGGCCCGTTCCGGGGCTTCGCCATCCGGTGCCAGGTCTGGCCCGTGGGCGATCTCCCAGCCGCCTTCGGCAAACCATTGCAGGCATTGTTGTTCCAGCTGATCTTCCGTCATACCTCAGTCCTTATTCCCCTTCACTTCTAACATCGGCGGGCTCCCTCAGCAGCAGGAAATGCTCAATCAGCCGGATCATCAGGGTTTTCTGATCCGGCAGACTTTCCGCCACCAGCAGGGCCAAGGCCACCAGGGTGTTGTCATTAATCAGTTGTTCTACCGGCCGCGCCAACAAAGCGGCGTTGCGGCGCAGATACCATAGAAACAGAAACGAGCCACAGCGCTTGTTGCCGTCGGCCAGCGGGTGATTCTTGATCACGAAGTAGAGCAGGTGAGCGGCACGGGTGGCCACGTTCGGGTAAAAGAGCTCATCACCAAAGCCCTGCTCAATGGTGGCCAACGCAGAAGCCAGGCCGTCACCCCGTAACTGGCCGAACAGTTCGGTAGCCTCGCCCTTGGCCATGAGCGTTTGCTTGAGTTCGCCAATGGCTTTTAGTGCCTCGCCCAGTTCCAGCGGCTGCATATCCGGCTGCTTGATGCCGACCTCGGCCAGCTGTTGCTCGTCGTAGCCTTGGAGCAGGCTCCAGGAGCGGGCGTAATCGCTGATCACCCGGGCGACGGCTTCGCCTTCGTTGGACACCAGGCCTTGATTGGTGAGGGTGCGGCTCAGCAGGTCAACGGCCTGCTCGAACTCGATGCCGCGCTCGGCCAAGCGGCGCTGGTTGAGGGTGTAGCCCTCAACGAGGTGGTCTTTGAGAACCTGGGTGGCCCATTTACGAAATTGCACGCCACGCTGGGATTTCACCCGGTAGCCAACGGAGATGATCACATCCAGGTTGAAGTAATCGACCTGGTAGGTTTTGCCATCTTCCGCAGTACGTGCAAATTTTGCACATACTGACTCACGCTCCAGCTCTCCCTCTTTGAAGACGTTGCGAATATGCTTGGTTATAACCGAGCGCTCCCTCCCGAACAGCTCGCACATCTGTGCCTGGCTAAGCCACGCCGTCTCCTGATCCAGCGCCACTTCCAGCTGCGCGTGACCATCGTTTGAGGTGAAAATTCGTATCTGTTGTTCAGTCATGACAGTTCCTTGTCGTTGTTTACAAGCCGCTCAGTATAGTCAATGGCTTATGCATCGTGCTCTGTGCCCGGCTCTTTACTGAAGTTTGTTGTTTTCAGCTCCTGCCGCACTTTGTCCAGCGGCCCGCTCAGCGCTTTTTCCAGCCGGGTCATGTGCTCCACCAACCATTCGATCATCTCGGGCCAGTTGGCCTTGTTGTAGCCATCGACAGGCTTTTCATACTGGATACGGCACGCAATCTTGTCTGGTAGGGGCAACCAGACCAGTTCGTTACCAAAAGCAGTTTCAATCTGGGATTTCATGGTCTGCAGTCGGTCAAATACAAAGCGGTTCGCCTCGGCACGGCTGCTTTGCATACTTAATCCAACACGCACTTCATTTTTGCCAAAGATTAACTGGTAACCCATGCCACTGATCCCGGAGCCAGCATTTAACCAGTGATCTTTGGCTGGACTGATGTTGTTAAACAGCGAGCAGTTACTACGGCCAAAGGCCTCCAGGGTTTGTTCCCAGAAAGACAGACGCAGCGTATGCCGGCTCTTTTGTTCATTGCTGGCGCTCTTTTCCTCGGCCTCCTTGGCCATCATGCCAATCATAAAGTCCGAGGCTTCCGGGGTGGGGATGATCTGCTCCACGTTCAGGAACAGCTCTGCACCGGCCTGGTAGGGCGTCACCTTGAAGCACTGGCAGTTGACGCCGAATTGGCTCAGCCAGAGCACGGTGTTGGTGACTTCCTTGCGGTAGTGCGCGGCCACCAGAATCAGGCGCTGGCTTTTCAGGGTATTGAGCTGCACGGATTGCAGGTCGTCGGCCTGCAGGAATTCCAGTAACACGCTCTCTGCATCGGCTGGGGTGCTGCCTTCGTTCTGGGCCTTCTGGTTCAGGTAACGCTGGAAGATCTCCACCACCTGCTGTTTTTTCAGGTTGGCGCAGTAGCTGGCGTACTTGAGGGCTTGCCACACCACATCCCGACCGCTGTCGTCGAGCTTGTTCTCGATGATGACCAGATTGCCGTCTTTGTCGATGGCCAGCAGATCGAGCCGCTCTCGGGTGTCGTCGAAGCCGTCGAACTCCTTCTGGATGATCAGCAGCTCATCTCCGTCGCCTTGGGTCAGGGCCTGGGGGTAGTTCTCCAGCCATTCCTGCAGGTGTTTGCGTTCGGTGAAGCCGAGATCGCTAAAGCGTTTTACTTCCAGCGGGTTGATGCGGTTGGAGGCTGGGTCGATTTTAAACATGGGCTGGCTCCTCCAGTTCCGCTAGTTGATCCTCTATGTTGGATACTGAGAGTTCACCGGAGAGCAGTTTGGGAAGTAGAGTATCTCGTAATGATTCAAGCGACTCCGATTCCCGGGTTTGCGAGGTGGCGAGCACATAAAATGGCTTTACGCGCTCAGAAAAGTATTTCATCAGACCAATAGGTGGGATAACGGAGCCGAACTGCATGATTGCCTTCTTGTCACCGCGGGGCATTTTGGCGCCCTTTGACGTGAGCATCATGTACTCAAAAAAATCGTCTTGATATAGAAGATTAAAGAGGTACTCGTTCGTGCCTTTGTGTCTGCAGGTGAATCCGAGGACATCTGGTGATCGGCCACCACTCTTATTGGCAAGCCAAATTTTTTTGAAATAGGGCCTGATGTTTGAGATTAGTATCTCTCCCGATTCAAAGCTCGGAACCGAGGCTGAGGAAGGCAATGATGAAGCTGTGCAAACTCCCTTCCTGTTTTCGAGCATGTTTTCTGTTGAGATGTATGTTTCCAGTGACAACTCATCTTTTGAAATGCGGTTGCTACTGAAGTCTGCAAGGTCACTGAGTGTGCCATAAATCCACCCCTCCGGAATCTCCCCCAACTCACTGTCCTGCATAGCCGACGGAAACAGCTCGGCGGTGGCGCGGAGCTCGGCGTATTGCTCGGGCTGTTCGGCCTGGAGGCGGGTTAGTTCTGCTTCGCCTTTTCCGGAAATAGCCTGCATGGCGGCGAGCAGGGCTTCTTCATCGCTGCCGCCGGCTTCCAGTGCGGCGATCTTGGCTTTGACCGGCTCGAAATCGACAAACCAGCTTTTGAAGATGGCCTGGGCCATCTGTTCGAGGGTTTGGTTGATTTGGTGGTTGAGTTGGATTTTGTCGTCCAAGGCCCTAAGGTGGCCGGCGATCTTAATTTGTTCATGTTCAGGCGGAATCGGCAGTATGATTTTCCGCAGTTCACTTTGCTTGATACCTTTGACGGTAGAGCCAGTTGCTCGAGATTCTAATTGTCCCTGAATGTAAGCGCCTTGCATTACATAACGGAGGTAATCGTTTTGTAGAAGGCCTTCGGCACCTCGCAATGTAACGATGCGCTGTGCTAGTGCCACATTCTCGTTTGCCAACTGTGCGACTTCGCCAAGTGGAGCCTCTGTGGTTACTACAACATCACCTGCCTTGGGAAGCCCTCGAACCATCCAAGAATCGTAATCTTCCTCTGCAATGTACTCTGTTGCAGGCAGAATCGTTCCGCCTTTTACGATTTTGGCTGTGATCAAAGGAATTCCATGACTCGTTTTCCGGGGTGTCTTTCCTCTGTAATCGATCAGCGCGTCCACGGCCTCAGATAGAGGTAAAAGTTGCCAATGCGGAGGAAACTGATCAGCACTCATATCCCAGTCCCCCAAGATGCCGCTTGATCTCAGTCTCCAGCCGGTCGCTCTCAGCAGACTGTCCCCAAAGCTCCTGAGTCATCATTCGTCGGATTATTAGTAATCCCCCAACAGGCAGCTGGGCAACTCCTGAGGCGACGGTATGTCTGGCAAGTGTTATAATTTCACAGGTCATTTCGTTCCGGAGTCGCCCCATGGTTCGTAAAAAAAACGTAGGCAAAGTATCGGTTTCGCGTACCAGCATCCTGCGAGCCGTCGCCAGCTCAAGCGCCATCGAAACCGGCGAGCGTACCGAGGTGATCGAGAAGCGGCTGAAGTCACGCAAGCGCCAGAACCGCGCGCTGACGCTGGCCTCCTGAGCCTTAATAAACACGCTCATTGTTGCCCCTCCAGAACTTCCCGAGTCAGGCGTTCAAGGTGTTGATGCCCACCGCCCCGACTGCTGGATTTAAAGCTCATAGCCCAGCCCCCCAAGATTCCGCTTGATCTCAGCCTCCAGCCGGTCACTCTCTGCAAACTGCTCCCGCAGTTGCCCGGTCAACCGCGCCATCTTCTCTGCAAACGGCTCCCCATCGTCTTCCTGCTCCTGAGCCCCCACATAACGCCCCGGCGTCAGTACAAAATCATGCTTCTTGATCTCGTCCAGGCTGGCGGATTTGCAGAAGCCGGCGACATCCTCATAACCCTCACCACGCTGCCAGGCATGGAAGGTGTCGGCGATCTTGGCGATGTCCTCGTTGGTGAAGTCCCGCAGTACCCGATCCCGCA
Organism: Marinobacter sp.; assembly: GCA_029264995.1. Taxonomy (GTDB): domain Bacteria; phylum Pseudomonadota; class Gammaproteobacteria; order Pseudomonadales; family Oleiphilaceae; genus Marinobacter. The sequence goes on from JAJUKC010000115.1 coordinate 4,812, forward strand.
TAAAGCCCAGGTTGCGGGCATCAATGAACAGGAATTCTTCCCGGCGGTCGCGCTTTTTCTCGTTGCGTACCATGCCGTTGGCTTTGTCTTTGGTCAGAAACCAGATACACGCCGGGATCTGGGTGTTGGTGAACAGCTGGCCGGGCAGGGCGACCATGCATTCCACCAGGTCTTCTTCCACCAGGCGCTTGCGGATTTCGCCTTCGTTGTTGGTGTTGGAGCTCATGGAGCCGTTGGCCAGCAGCAAGGCC
>JAJUKC010000139.1 GCA_029264995.1 Marinobacter sp.
AGCAATCCGCTTTGCTACCCTGGCTGCTGTTGCTGCTCCAGTAACCGTTATGGCCGGTGGTTTCTCTCTGAACGAACAAAGCGCCAGCCAGATGGGCGTCGCCAACGCCGGCGCTGTCGCCAACCCCGAAAACGCTACCACCGTGCTGTTTAACCCGGCCGGTATGAGCCAGTTGTCTGGGACCAATATCTCGTTTGGTGCGGCCTACCTCGACATTGATGCCGAGGCAAAGGACGGCGCTACTGCCACTCGTATCTCCGGTAATCCGGTAACCCCAGCTGGCCGGGGTGGAGATATTGCCGACGGAGCATGGCTGCCCAATTTCTACCTGACACACGAAGCCAGTGATTCTGTGGACGTCGGTTTTGGCATTCATGCTCCCTACGGGTTGGCCGGTGACTACGAAGACGATTTTGTGGGACGATTTTTCGCGGACAAAACCGAGTTAACCGCCATTGCGTTTACACCCTCGATCTCTGTTAATAATGGTCAGGGCCTGTCTATGGGTGTCGGGCTGAACATCATCTATGCCGAGGGTCGGCTTACCAGGAATCAGGATCTTGGGCCGGGTGCGGAGTCTCTCCCGGTCGGCGCAGAACCCTACGCTGACATAGAAGGCGATGATATTGGTGTGACCTTTCGCGTTGGTTTCCTGTACGAACTGTCTGACAAAACCCAGTTTGGCATGACGGCGCAAACCGGTACAGAACTCAACCTTAAGGGTGATATGGAGGTGATGGGTGTTCCCGTCCCGGGTATGCCTGGAGTAACAACAACCCTGAATGAAAAGGTTGAGGTGCCCCTGGCGATTCCCGAGAGCATTACTGTGGGTGCGCGCCATAAACTGACAGATGATGTAACCCTGTTGGCGGGTGCAACATACTCTCGCTGGAGTCGCTTCGAGGAGCTGGACATCATTAGCCGTGACCCTAATGGAGAGATCGCGGGCGTTCCGGGTGCGGTGATTAGCCACACTACGGAAAAGTGGGGTAATACCTGGCAATTCAATGTTGGTGGGATATGGCAAGCTACCCCGGCCTGGGCTTTCAAAGCAGGCTATGCCTATGACGAATCACCAGTTGGTGAGTACGTTACCGCCCGTATTCCGTCAACGGATCGTCACTGGCTGACACTAGGTACCCAGTGGAAAGACGTCAATAGTGGCTGGACGGTTGATGCAGCAGTCGGGACCCTGATCTTTGACGGCAACGCCAAAGTAGACGAAGTGTTCTATCAGCATGAGAATCCGACTCAGCAAGATCCGAACTTCGGTGCATCCAACTATCAGGCGGAATACGACCTGAGCGCCTGGAGCGCCGCCATCGAGTTCAGCAAGGCCTTCTAAGCGGCTGTCCTTCTCGATAGCTGATCCGGCCTGTCCGGGTCAGCCTACCACCTGACCACGGTAGATAACCTGTTTCTTCCGTGGTCGGGCTTCTTCCCCGCCGGTCTCCTCCTCTGAACCAGCAATCTCCTGCCCGCGATAGGTTTTGGCCGCTGCTGGCTGCGCATCTAACTTTCCCAGCTCCGGCACCCGCTGTTTGAGTGCCTCCCAGGTATGCACCAAATGTTTCGATCGGGTTTTACCTGCGTATTCGGCCAGGTGCTCCGCAAGGTGGTCTTCGTTGAGGTGCAGTTTTACCCCGAATTCAGACTGAATCAGCCGGCGGCACTGTTGCACCAGTTTCAGGTGGGAAGGGTCGAATAACCAGTTGCGTTCATTCGCTACGGAATTCATGGAAAGGCCTCGCATCGCTGTCACGGCATAGGGCATCAAAGAGCCCAGACCTTCAGATCTGTGCAGTTTTCGTGCCGTGATCGGGAGGCGCTTGAACGTAGCGGGAAGGCGGAGTGAAGGGGGAAGGGTGCCCTGTCATTGTGCTTTTCCAGTGAAAATGAACAAAAACAGGGCGTTATCAAGTCAGGTTTCAGGTCTAGTGAGCTTGGTCCCAGTTGTCGCCAGTGCCGGCTTCTACCAGTAAAGGTACGTCCAGCTTGGCGGCAGCCTGCATTCGCTGCACCAGGCCCTTGCGCACGGTCTCAAGAGCTTCTTCCCGCACTTCGATGATCAGTTCGTCGTGCACCTGCATGGTCATGCATGCGTCATCCTGGTGCTCGGCGTGCAGCCACTGGTCCACATCGATCATCGCCCGCTTGATGATATCGGCGGCAGTGCCCTGCATGGGCGCGTTGATGGCGGTACGCTCGGCAGCCTGTTGCATCTGCTTGTTACGGGCGTTGATCTCCGGCAGGTACAGCCGACGGCCAAACAGGGTTTCCACGTAGCCATCGTCGTGGGCCTGTTTGCGAATGTTATCCATGTAACGCAGCACGCCGGGGTAACGCTCGAAGTAGCGGTCGATGTATTCCTGGGCCACCTTTCTTTCCACGCCCAGCTGGCGGGCCAGGCCAAAGGCAGACATGCCGTAGATCAGGCCGAAGTTGATGGCCTTGGCGCTGCGGCGCTGGTCTGAACTGACTTCAATCAGGCTCACGCCGAATACTTCGGCGGCCGTAGCCTTGTGGATGTCTTCGCCGTGTTCGAAGGCAGTCAGCAGGCCCTTGTCGCCAGACAGGTGCGCCATAATGCGCAGCTCAATCTGGGAATAGTCCGCCGCCAGCAGCTTGTAGCCCTCCGGAGCAATAAAAGCCTGGCGGATGCGACGGCCTTCTTCGGTGCGGATGGGGATGTTCTGCAGGTTCGGTTCAGAAGACGACAGGCGACCGGTAGCGGTAACTGCCTGGTGGTAAGAGGTATGCACCCGACCGGTACGGTGGTGAATCAGCTCCGGCAGGGTGTCGGTGTAGGTGGACTTGAGCTTGCTCAGGCTGCGGTGTTCCACAATCAGCCGGGGCAGTTCGTGCTCGTGGGCCAGTTCCTGCAGCACAGGTTCGGCCGTGGATGGCGCGCCCTTCGGGGTTTTCTTGATCACCCGCAGGCCGAGCTTGTCGTACAGAATCGCCTGCAGCTGCTTGGTGGAGCCCAGGTTGAAGCTTTCGCCGGCTACCTCGTGGGCTTCCTTCTCCAGTTC
>JAJUKC010000034.1 GCA_029264995.1 Marinobacter sp.
CAGCTACATTCGGAATGTGCTGTTTCATTTCGATCTGAGGTTGAGCCGGTGGGCATTAGGGAAGTATCGGAAACTCAGAGGTCTGTTACAGGCTGCCCGGAGAGTGAATGGACTGCGTCGGCGACGGCCGGATCTATTTGCTCACTGGACAGGATCAAGGGCAATGGTTGGATAACAAGAGCCGTATGAATCGAGAGGTTCACGTACGGTTCTGTGAGAGGCTTTTGGGGTGGTTCCCAGGGCCTACTCGACCGTTGCCGCCCATTACCACCGGCGTTACAGGGACTTGCATAGCAAATCATGAGAAGGGAAGCAGTAGTCGAGGATATTGAGGTTAACCCTCTCGGAGAATTCCGGATGGGTTGTGATGCCTATGGCATGACGATCAAAACGAACTTCGGTGACATTGAGACGTTTAAGGATGTCCCGGTCATGATTGGACAAACCGATCACTCGAAGTTTGTTGAGCAGTCGTCATGCAAAGGTTATCTCTTGATCAAAGGTGCGTTTGCCACCTACATCGTGGATATCAAAGATCAAACCATTAGCGTTTACAGAGCTACGGTGCGTGGCGTTAACAATGAGTGGTGTGACGAAAACCCGATCTACGGCAAAGAAACTCGTCACATACAGGGCTTTAGCCGTCACTACCATCTCCAGTTCCCCTTCGTCAGAAAGGATCGTTTCCATCAGGTTTTTGGAGACTACGAAGCTCAGCGTCGGCGCCAAATTCAGGAGCTGACCGATGCCCTGTAACAAGTCAATCAAGTTCGTTCCGGCCTACGGCCTCCACCGGACGTCCCTGTAGGGCCGTTGAACATAGGCGTTACGCCCTAAAGCAGATGCCCCTCAGGCAACATGCGTTTGTGTAGGATGCGGATAATTTCGACAGTGCTCTCGGTGGCTAGCCGATAAAATATAATGCGGCTCCCTTGAGTGTACTGTCGGTAGCCCGGACTTATCTCATCACAAGCTTGCCCCAAGTTTGGATTGTCAGCCAGTAGGTGAAAGCATTGGTCGAACTGGAGAACATAGTGGTTTCGTTGATCTCGGCCCCATTCACGTTCCGTGTACAGGGCAATAGATTTGAGGTCAGCTTTGGCCTTCCTGGAAAGCTTGAAACTTGGCATCAGCGCCCTTCGTTATCCAGTTCACGAATAAAAGAGTCATAGGAGTAGTCCTCGAAACCACTGTCCTCGCCTTCATTGAGCAGTTTACGAAGTGTAGTCAGGCGGGTTTCAGACTCCTCAAGCAGGCGCAATGCGGCACGAACGACCTCGCTGGTTGAGCTGTATCGGCCACTTTTGAGCTGTTCTGCAATGAACGCATCAAAATGTTGGCCTAAAGTGATGCTGGTGTTCTTTTGCATGATGCCACCTCGCTAGTACCAATAATTGGTACATTTTGATCCAGGAGCCATAGCAATGCAATCCACGCGACAAGTGCGTGATTGGGGGCGTTATGAGTAGATTGAGGAAAGTTGGGTGCAGGTCAGCGCCGCTGTGCTTCGCTAACTGTCACGGAAGACCTCAATGAAATTTGAAGTATCGAGCAATCTTGAAATCAGTCCTGAAGATGCAGATGGGCTGCTCAGGATACAAGGGGTGAATAGAGAATTAAGCCCACTCATCCGTATGACGGCTCCCTCTGAGTGGTCCAGCAAATCAATCTTTGAATGGCACACGGGTAAGGTGCTCTTTTCAAGCTGGATACTTCTTTTCGGTATTCTGCCTATTGATCGACATTCGTTCTTTTTTCAAGCCATTGATCGCCAACGAGGTTTCTCCGAAGCATCGAGCTCGTTAACCAACAAAATTTGGCACCATCGACGGGATCTTCATAGAAACGGGACATCATGCCGGGTCATCGACACCGTCGAGTTTCAGTGCCGGTTGCCGTTGCTGGCATATGTCCTGGGACCTGTTTATCGGTTCATTTTCGAGCACCGTCATAAGGTGCTACGATCTTGCTACAACGGCGGAGCCAGTTAACCAGTCGTTCAAGCCTGCGGTTTCCACCGGATACTTTGGTCTCCGCTTTCGCGAAGTCAACGGTGCGCCCAAGCGCCAATTGCCAAGGAAAGGTATGGCTATCAGCTTCAGGGTGAATTACCCCATTGCCATCGCTCTTCTTTCGTTCTCCGCCTCGGCGGCGGAGCTGGAAACGGAGAGGTTCATCATCAATATAGAATCACGCTGTGCTGAAGGCGAGGTTTCGTGCAACCAAATGACCTATCACGGTACAAGCAAGGCAACAGGAAATAGCATCATGCTGGAAGGGAGTTCCTGGCACACACTCTGTGCCGACGGCGATACTCCCTGCCGTTTTCTTGGGTATAAGTTTGAGAATGGAAATACCACGTACTACGTGCATCAGGATGGATTGCTTGAAGTTATACGTAACCGGGATGAGGTATTAGTCCGGGAACGGGGTAGCTGGCGAAAGGAATGATCTATGAAAGGCGAATGTCTCTGTGGAAGTGTAAAGTTTGAAATCACAGAGGAAATCCGAAACCTCTATCAGTGCCACTGTTCGCTCTGCCGAAAAGCCACTGGAGCGGCGGCGAATGCCGCAACTTTTGTAAATGAGCATGCCTTTCGTTGGGTTTCCGGTGAGAGTGGTATACGCAGTTACAAGAAGCCCAGTGGGTTCAGAAGCGATTTTTGCTCGGTCTGTGGCAGTCCGGTTCCTAATAGTCTGAGGGACAGCGGGATGGTCTGGATTCCTGCTGGTTTGTTGGGAGAGACTCTTACGTCGAAGATATCTGTTCATCTTCACACAGAGTCTGCTGCATCCTGGGAAGAAGAATCGGCTCGGTGTGTGCGATTGGCCGGCGGGCCTGAAAGCTTGGAAACGCTTGATAGTATGTTGTAGCCCGTTCTAGCCTCCACTGAGCTTTTTGATAGCAGCAATATCGATTTTTCCCATGGTCATCCTGGTGCCGAAGGCACGCTTGGCAACAGCGGGGTAGGTAAGTGGTAATTCTATCTCCAGGTTCGGGGGCATTTAGCCGCTGAAGGTGATCTCAGGGTTTTACCGCCTGTAACTATTTGGATTCAAAGCAAACATGGAAGTCTTGGCTAAGATTGTAATCAGCGTGGTGGGTAGTTTTCTGACCTACTATATCGTCAGCAATGCGGCAAAGAGATCATCAGCTGCTGAGACCGGCGGTAAGCTTTTCTTCGGTTGGTTCCTTATATTGACCAGCTTGGCGTCTACGCTGATTGCGGCAGGAATGCTCTGGTTGTTGTTTTTTGTTGACCATGGCGGTCAGGATATCCCCATCATCCTGATGTTGGAGATGTTTGGGGCCTTCGCGATTTATGGATGGGCCGAGGTGATCTGGACCAGAGGTTGCTTTGATGATGAGTCCCTGACGTTTCAAAGCCTTTGGCAGGGTAAACGGCGGTTTAAGTGGAGCGAGTTAAGAAGCATAAGCTTTAACAAGCATCTGCATTGGTACGTTCTTCGTTTTCGGCATGGGAGGACGATTAGAATCTCAATCTATCTAAACGGCCATGGATTGCTGCTCGATAAGATCGAGAGCATGGGATATGACGTCTAGTAAATCCACGTGGACGGGTTTAAAAAGGTTGTGCAGTGGCCGCTCAGGACTCCTGAATGACCAAAAGCTCCTCGGGATTTCCAGGGAACTGCAGGAGGCAGTATGATTCGGGTTGTTTACCGTTGGAAAGTTAAGGAAGAGAACTTCGCGGACTTCAAGAAGGTTTGGGTTCGCACCACCAACCATATCCATGAAACCGTGCCCGGAGCCCTGGGTAGCTTTATGCTCCGCAGTCCTGAGGACAAAACCGAGGTGCTCACCGTAGCGAAATGGGATTCCGTGGAAAGCTGGAAAGCATTTTGGAGCGGGGAAAACCCTGCGCAGATGGTGGGCATGCGGGCACTGGGGGAGCGCGTTTCAGTGACGCACTATGAGGAAGTCGAAGACTTTACCCGTTAGCTCTGGCTGCAAAGCGTCAATCGACCAGCCAGTGGCGTTTCTTGCTCCCATCACTTGATCCAGGTGTGGCTCTCAGGGGCCAACCGCTGCCTCGATAGCAGCAATATCGATTTTTCCCATGGTCATCATGGCGTCGAAGGCACGCTTGGCAACACTGGGGTCCGGGTTATTGATCGCCTCGGTAAGGGCCACGGGGGTTATCTGCCACGAAAGTCCCCACTTGTCTTTGCACCATCCGCACGCACTTTCCTCGCCCCCGTTATCGACTATGGCATGCCAATAGCGATCTGTTTCTTCCTGATCCCAAGTCGCAATCTGGAAAGAGAAGGCCTCGTTATGCTGGCAGGCGGGGCCGCCGTTGAGCCCAAGGCAGGGAACGCCAAGCACCGTAAATTCAACCGTTAAGATGTCGCCCCTGGATCCGGCGGGATAATCCCCGGGTGCGCGCAATATCCTGCCGACTGAGGAATCGGGGAAGATGCTGGTATAAAACTGAGCGGCCTCCTCAGCCTGGCCGTTGAACCAGAGGCAAATGGTATTTCTCGGATGTGTCATGGCAATAACCCTCCTGGACGTTTGGTTTGTGTCTATGAGTCTAGTCGGTTGGGAATGGTCGACATCGACAACGGCTATCGGCAACTATCCAGAAGGCGAGTGGCGTGCGCCTTTACCGCGTGTTTGAGCTCAGCAGGGGAATGTATGGTGAAAGCAAAGGTCAGCTGGGCGAGCCAGCTGGCGAACCACTCGAAGCTGTCGACGTGGGTTTCCATCAAAAACCCATCGGCAGTTTGCTGAATGCCATCACGGCAGTATTCGCCGGGATCAAATAATGAGGCTAGCGTTGCAGGATCGGTATGAAAGGTCAGGGATACCGCGTGGGTATTGTTCCAGGCCATGAAGCTCTGGTGCAGGAATTCTGCGGCATCAAAATCTGCAGGCCTTGTGAAGCGGTCTGCGAGCAGATGAACCTCGCTGATTCGGTCCAGTCGGAAAGAGCGCATGGCCGATCGGAGATGGCAAAACCCCGTGACATACCAGCGCCCCTGTCTGAAGACCAGGCCGTAGGGGTCGATTTTCCGCTCCATTTCCGGGTGTTGTGGAGCGTGGTATATGAAATGGACTGAACGAGCGGTTTCTGTGGCAGTGGCCAGTGTGTCCAGTGCATGTTCATCCAGATTGGGCTCTTTGCGCGGCAGGATTACTCTGGCTGTCTCGCTGATGGCCCGAGCCCGACTTTTCAGCTTGTCGGGCATTACCCGCTCCAGTTTGGCCTGAACACTCGCAATGGCGGGCGCTGCATCGGTCAATCCAAGTTGCTTCGCGGAAAGCAGGCCCAGCGAGATCGCCAGCGTTTCCTCGTTGGTGAACATCATCGGCGGTAGTTTGAAGCCCGCCACCAGTCTGTACCCACCGTAGCGTCCCTGTTCTGTCATCACAGGGATACCCAGATCCTCCAGTATCCGGATGTAGCGCCGAACCGTGCGCCGGTTAACGCCCAGCCGTTGCGCTAACTCCCCTCCGCCCAACTGGCCATGAGCCTGAAGTAGTTCCAGAACAGTCAATACACGGGTGGTTGGGCCAGACATGGGCGCCTCCGGGGAGCAGAATCAGCCGTCAGATGATGCCACGAATTATTTCATTTATTTAGGACGGATTCTTGCCTAATTTCCGCATAAGCTGGCGCTGCAGTACACACAATTATGAAAACAACTGGCAGGAAAAGGAGATCAATATGTCAGATCTGACGTTCTATACCCATCCCATGTCCCGTGGGCGCGTGGTTCGATGGATGCTGGAGGAAGTGGGCGCCGATTATACGGTGAAAACACTGGAGTTTGGCGGGGATATGAAAGGGCCGGAATACCTGGCCATTAACCCGATGGGCAAGGTGCCCGCTATCAAGCATGGCGACGTGGTGGTGACTGAAGTCGCCGCGATCTGTGCCTGGCTGGCCGATCGGTTCCCGGAAAAGAATCTGGCTCCCGGGCTCCACGCACCGGAGCGTGGCGGGTATTACCGCTGGCTGTTTTTTATGGCGGGGCCTTTTGAAATGGCGAGCAGCGCTATCGCTTATGATTGGCGGATCGATAGCAGCAACGAGCAGGCTGTAGGGTGTGGGCCAGTCAACGACAGTATTAAGGTACTGGAACAAGCGCTGGCAAAAACTCCCTATATCTGCGGTGATCAGTTCACGGCTGCAGATGTGCTGGTGAGTAGTTACCTTTGGTGGGAAATGATGCAGGAAAACATCCCCAGGCTCGATGTGTTCCGGGAGTACACCGACAGACTGGAAAGCCGGCCAGCGGCCAGACGTGCCAACGCACTGGACGACGAACTGGCAGAGCAGCTCAAAGCCGCAGTGGTCTGATTTTATCGGCTCTGAGATACGGGGCATGACAACCGTGCCGGGCAGGCCTGCTTGAGACGGCCCGGCACGGTTACAGGCATCACCGGAGTAGTTCGCAAGGGGGCATCTGGTATGTACCAGTTGTCATGAATCTTTAAGGTGACCGCAACACAATAATCACAGGACTGACACTTTCTCCCTCTATTTTGGTAGGTACCAAAACTGGTATATACCAAAAAAGGAGAGTCTTATGTCTTCCCCCTACCGCATACTGCTGGCAGCCGGTGCCTCGGCCCTGCTGCTGACAGGTTGTAACGATTCCAGTTCGAGTTCTGACGCAACTCCGGCCCCTGGCACTGAGCAGCCGGGCAACCCAGACCCTGTGGTGGTGCCGGCGCCTTCGGCAGAGCAGCCCCCCGAATTTATTGTCAGGCCGTATTTGCAGGCACCGGGTAGCGATACCATGACGGTGATGTTTGAGACCGAGAACACGCAGCCGCAGGTGTGGGTGCGTCCTTTCGGCAGTTCGGACGAGTTTCAGAAGATTGACGCTGGCGTTCACTCCGAGGATGGCCTGGTGTATCGGGCGGTCATGTCGGGGCTCGAGTCAAATCGTTTGTACGAATACTACGTGCTGACGAACGACGCAGGCGGAGTGAGGCGGGTGACACAGGCCTTTGCCTTCAAAACCTGGCCAGATGCGAGCGACGATGTTGAGCAGGCGCGGTTCATTGCGATCAGTGACACCCAGCTGGATCGGGAGATCTACGAGGTGGTGCTGAACAACGTGGTGACAGATGGTTTCATGACCGAGGAATGCAACGGTACTCAGCCCGAGACCTGTGCCGAGAACATTGCTGCCATCACTATCTCCGGGGACGTGGTACAAACCGGCGGCAACCGTTCCAACTGGCGGGACCAGCTGTTCGGGCGAATGGCAGATATCACACCCTACGTGCCACTGATTACGGTTCCGGGTAACCATGACTACTACTCGAATGCGGAGCTGGAGCTGTATCGAACTTACATGTCGCCACCGGAAAACGGATCGGTGGGCTATGAGGATCACTGGTATTTCATCGATTATCTGGACCTTCGGTTGATCGGGCTGGACAGCTACCCGATTTCGGGCGCCCACGGCAGTTTCAATCGTGAGACCTTGGCGGTTCAGCGCCAATGGCTGCGGGAAACGCTGCTTGACGCCGAAATCCAGCAGAAGACCTTCGTGATGGGCATGTTCCATCACGGCTGCCTGTCTGAGATGTGGAATGTGGGGGAAAGCATTGGTTCCTGCGAAATGGTGTCTGAGCTGGAAAAATACAGCGACCGCACCGGTGCGGTCACCGGCCATTTCTTCGGGCACACTCATTCCTATTCCCGCGGGCAGTCGTTAAACACGCCGCACCTGTGGCTCAACGCAGCCAGTGCCTCAGGCTACATTGAACCACTCGACAACGCCGATCATCAGAACAATCAGATCAGCGACTACGATACCTTTGAGGTCAGCCGTAGCGAGTTTGGTTACAGCGTGCTGACGTACCGTTTTGGAGCGGACGCCTCGGTGACGTTGCAGCGGAAAAAAGGCGGGTATGACGGTGATACCGAATTTGAGGTGGTGGATGAGGTAACCTTCGCCAGTAAACGTAATGACAACCTGCCGCAGGCAACCGCGGGAACGGGTGAGCTGCCGGCCACGGATATTCAGCTGGCGGTGAACGTGGGAGCGCCTGAGCAGGTGCACGAAGTGCAATGGCAGATCTCCGAGAATGAGCAGTTCGAGGGGGTCGTATTTGACGTATGGGGTAACGAGACCCGGCGCCACAATCTGTTCTATGATGAAGCCACTCAGGTGGGCGGTGATGAATATCAGGGCTATGAAGCCATTGATACCCAGCAGGGCGCCGATATCTTCCGCCTGAATCTGTCGGAGCTGTTAAGCCTGAAGACCGTCCGTCCGGGAGGTGATGACTACTACCGCTGGAACAAACGGTTTGCTTCTCAGAATACGCACGTTTCCTCCTACGATGCCTACGGCGGACAGCCAAGACCCACTCTGGGGCTGAAGCCCGGCACCACCTATTACTGGCGGGCACGGGTGAGAGACTCGCAGATGAACTGGTCGTCCTGGAGTGAGGGCTACAGTTTCAGCCTGGCCGGCACCCGCACCCCGAACCTGCTGACCAATGGTGATGCAGAAGCCGGAGACCTGTCGGCCTGGACGCTTTCGAGCGGACTGGTCAGTGCCATCACGGCCAACAACAACGGGGGCTTTGGTGCGGCCGAGGGCGACTACTATTTCGCGGGCCGAGGGTTCGGCCAGGGGTTGCCTGGCGACTGCTGCACGGATTCGGCGTTCCAGCAGGTGGATATTTCGTCCTACGGGCAGGATATCGACGCCGGTAAGGTGTATCTGGATCTCTCGGCGCAAATGACCACCTGGTCGGCGGATGATATACCGGAATTGAGGATTGAGTTGCGCGATGCGAACGATCAGCCGGTGGCGTGGAACCAGTCGCCGGAGCGTACCAGTACCTCCATCAAGAGCTGGGAAACCCAGTCAATAGAGGGCTTTTTACCGGCCGGTGTCCGCAGCGTGGTGGTGCACATTGGCGGTGAGCGCAAGGCCGGCAACGACAACGACGTTTACTTTGATAACGTGTCGCTGAGTTTGCTGTACTGAGCGATCTCTGCTCATTGAAAAGCAATAGACCGAAACCCCGGGCCGCCGATGTGGCCTGGGGTTTCTTGTTTTAACGTACCGGGTTCAGGAACTTACGCCCTTCGCCCGTGCTCTGTCATACTGTCGTCACAGTGCCGGCTTAGCGTGGCAGGTTTTGTGGGTGACAGGAGCGGAGTATGCAGCAGCAAGCGTTTGCGGAGGGTACCCTGCCGCTTTATCTGAGGGTGCGAGATCAGTTAGCGGGGCAGATCGACAAGGGAGTGCTGACCCCGAATACCCGATTACCCTCCGAGCGAATCCTGGCCGAACAATTCGGCACTACCCGCGTCACCACCCGTCTCGCGCTCGCGCAACTGGAAGCAGAGGGAAAGATCTACCGCTCCAATCGCCGTGGCTGGTTTGTTTCCCCGCCCCGGCTGATCTACAAACCAACGCACGATTACAGTTTCTCAGACAACGTTACCGCTCAGGGCCGAGTGCCCGAAACCGAAACCCTGGATGTCACCGCGACCGAGGCCAATGCCTGGCTTGCCACAAAAACCGGCCTGGCTGTCGGCGATCCGGTGATCTGGCTTCGTCGGCGCCGTCAGATTGATGGCAGGCCAGTGCTGGTTGAGAACATTTACCTGAATGCGACCCGCTTGCCGGGCATTGAGACATACGATTTCAACCGCTCGCTCTGGAAACTTCTCCGGGAGCAATACGGCGTGGAACTGAAGGGTAAGCGAATTGAAATGTATCCCACGGCGTTGGTGGATCCTCAGGCGAGTGCCATCGGTGTAACGGCTGGTACCGCAGGGCTCTATGTCACCCGTTGCAGTCAGGACGGTCAGGGAGGCTTTATCGAGTTCGATGAAGAGTTCTGGCTGCACGATGCCTTGAGTATTCAGGTTGAAGTGAGCTGACCACTCCGGCAGATCGTCTCCGGACTGTCATCGGGTCTTCATAAAACCGTCACAGTTCCTCGGCAAACTGGTCTATACCAGATGACCGAGGAGCTACCATGCCCACACCCCATCATCCGGATGTCGTCATTATTGGAGGCGGCATCCTCGGATGCGCGATTGCCCGATATCTCAGTCGTTTACCCGGCCTCAGCGTCACCGTGGTTGAGCGACACGGCCTGGGAGAGCAGACCACCAGCTACGCGGCTGCGCTTCTTACCCGTATCCGTCCGCATTCGGCCTTGACGGCTTTGGCCATGGAAACCTTTCGCGCCATCGAGGAAATGGGGCAGAGCAGCGGTGAGCCCTTACCGCTCAGAAGCGTTGGCAGTCTGCAGGTGTCTGCGCGACCAGACGGGCTGCGCCAGCTCGAAGAGACAGCCCGGCGAGCAAAAGAGGCCGGCGTGACTGCAAAAGCGATTGCTGTGCAGGATGCCATGCAACTGGCTCCGTGGCTTGATTTGACACCCGATACTGCCGCCCTCTGGTTGCCGGACGATGGCTATATTGATCCTTATTCGTTGTGCATGGCTTATGCCGCTGAGGGGCGCCGCCGTGGTGTTCGGTTCCGTCTGAAGCAAAGTGTCAGCGACCTGCTGATGCAGGGTGGCCGGGTAACGGGTGTTCGCCTAGGGCATGGTGAAGTGCTCTCGGCCGGCCTGGTGATTGATGCCGCCGGCCCCTGGAGTACGGCTTTGGCCAGGCAAGTGGGTGTTCACCTTGGCATGGCGCCGGTGCGCAGTCATTACTGGATATCCGCACCTGACGCTCGTATTCCTGCCCATGGCCCGATGACGATATTGCCCGACAGTGGCGCTTATGCGCGGCCAGACGTGGGCGGTTTGCTGTTCGGTCTTCGGGAAGCACAGGCCGTGGTTGCAGACCCGGCGGCCCTGCCCGAGAGTCTGCAGGGCTTCCGCTTCGATACCGATCCAGCGGGTGAGCACGCCCTTGAGGACGGGTACGCGTCACTGCGGTCTCAGCTTCCCCTGCTGGACGAACTCCGGTTGGCCCACTACGTCAGCAACGTTTCCAGCTATACCCCGGACGGCTTCTACCTGCTGGGCCCCATGCCTGGCATTCAGGGTTTTATCGCTGCAACCGGCTGTTCCGGTGCCGGCATTGGTATGTCGGGAGGCATTGGTCGATTCATCAGCGAACTGATAGCCGGCCAGCCGACCTTCGTCACTTCCGAGCCGTTTCGCCTGGACCGGTTTGGCGCCATTGATCCCTTTGATCCTGATTTTATCCACCGCTGTGCTGCGGCACGAGCCCGCAAACGCACTGGCTAATTCCGTTGGAGACTCCAATGACCCCGAACGATCCGTATTTACTGACCCCCGGTCCGCTGACCACCAGTCTGTCTGTGAAGCAGGCCATGTTGCACGACTGGGGCTCCTGGGATAACGACTTTAATGAGCTCACCGCAGAGGTGTGTGCGCGTCTGCTGCGTGTGGCCGGTGGCCAGGATAGTCATGTGTGCGTTCCCATGCAGGGTAGCGGTACCTTTGCGGTGGAAGCCACGTTGGGCACGCTGGTTCCCCGGAACAGCACCACGCTGGTACTGATGAACGGAGCCTATGGACAGCGAATCAGCAAAATTCTTGATCGCTTGGGCCGTCGATGTCTGGCCATCGACAAAGGAGATTACCATCCGCCGCGGGGTGACGAGGTGGCACGGACACTTCGACAGTACCCGGAGATTGATCAGGTGGTGGTCGTTCACTGCGAAACCAGTTCGGGCATTCTCAACCCGATTCCTGAAATCGCCGAGGTTTGTGAAAAGGCTGGCAAGCGCCTGATTATCGACAGCATGAGCGCGTTTGGCGCGTTGCCGGTCAACGTGGCGGAGTTACCCTGTGCGGCGCTGATTTCGTCCGCCAACAAGTGCTTTGAAGGTGTGCCGGGCTTCGGTTTTGCCATAGTGGACAAGACCCTGCTGTCTGAGTCCGAAGGGCAGTGCCACAGCCTGTCGCTGGATCTGTACGACCAATGGCGGTACATGGAAAGAACGGGGCAGTGGCGCTATACGCCGCCGACCCACGTGGTCGCCGCCTTTTTGCAGGCCCTGCGAGAACACGAGGCCGAAGGCGGTGTGGCCGGTCGTCTTGCCCGCTACAGCCGAAACCGAGACCGACTGGTGGCGGGCCTTCGCGAGCTAGGATTCCAGACTCTGCTGGCGGATGAATGGCTGTCTCCAATCATTACGACTTTCCTGTCTCCAGACAGCCCGGATTTCGATTTTCCCCGTTTTTACGAGGCCATCAAGGCCCGAGGTTTCCTGATCTATCCCGGCAAGCTGACGGTCGCGGAGAGCTTCCGGCTTGGCTGTATTGGCCAAATTCATGATCCGCAGATTGATGCAGTGGTGGCGGCGATTGCCGATGCCTGTCAGTCGCTGGGAATGCCGGTGCCGGTACCCCCTCCGGCTGCTGCGCCGGACAATCTTGAAAACCAATGATCTCACTCTGATCGCAAAAGGAAGAAGCGTTATGCACAGTTACACCCGTCGTTACACCGGTCCTCTGCAAGCGGTGATTATGGACCTTGCCGGAACCTGCGTGGATTTCGGTTCACTGGCACCGATTCAGGCCTTTCTCCAGTTGTTCCGGAACGAGGGCATTGATGTCTCCGAAACCGAAGCCCGGGAGCCCATGGGGACCGAAAAGCGTGAGCATATCCGTAGCTTGCTGGCGATGCCCCGCATTCGGAGCCAATGGCTGGAGACTCATGGTAAGGCGCCGGAGGCCGTTGATGTCGATCGCCTCTATGAGGCATTTCTGCCCCTTCAGACCGCGGCGATTGCGGAACGAGCAACACTGATTCCGGGTGCCCTGGCGCTTCAGGATCTGCTTCGTGAAAAAGGCATCAGGTTGGGGGTGAACACCGGATATAGCCGAGACATGGTGAACGTTATGCTGCCGGGGCTCGCGGATCAGGGATTTATGCCGGAAAGCGTGGTTGTGGCGACAGAAGTGCCGGCCGGTAGACCGGCACCACACATGAGCCTGAAAAACGCACTCGAACTGGGCATTGGCGCAGTGCAGGCCTGCGTCAAAGTAGACGATACAGGGACGGGTATTGAGGAAGGTCTGAATGCGGGTATGTGGACGGTGGCCGTAGTGGCCTCCGGTAATTCAGTCGGATTGAGTGAAGCTCAGTTTTACGCCCTTCCGGAGAACGATCGCGAAGCGTTGCTGGCCCGTGGTCGCCAGGCGATGGCGAGATCGGCAGCCCACTATGTCATCGATTCGATACAGGACCTGCCGGGCGTTATCCGCGATATCGAGAGCCGTCTGGCAGCGGGAGAGCGCCCCTGAGGGACCGACAAGGAAACGTCATTGATCTGTCACGTCTTTGCAATCAAATGTCCCTAAGGTGGTGGTTAGCGAATCTGGTATAGACCAGAAAGCCTAACCGAACTGATGCCGTAAAAGGAGAGTAGCGTGAAACACCTGAAAAAAGCCCTGGCCCTGACCGCCCTGATGGCGGCCGTTAACGCCAACGCCCAGACCGAACTGACCGTGTACACCGCGGTTGAGGCGGAAGATCTCAAGAAGTATGCCGCCCGATTCAATGAAGACCACCCGGACATCAAGATCAACTGGGTTCGCGACTCTACCGGTGTCATCACCGCGCGACTGCTGGCCGAGAAAGAAAACCCGCAGGCGGATGTCGTTTGGGGGCTGGCGGGAACCAGCCTGCTGTTGCTGAAGAACGAGGGCATGCTGACGCCCTATGCGCCGGAAGGGCTGGAAAAACTGTCGCCGAAGTTCCGTGACCGCGATGAGACTCCGTCATGGGTGGGCATGGATGCCTGGATGGCGGCGGTATGCGTCAACACCATCGAGGCTGAGAAGAACAATTTGCCCATGCCCACCAGTTGGCAGGATCTGACCAAGCCGGTGTATCGGGGCCATGTTGTGATGCCGAACCCGAACTCTTCAGGAACCGGTTTTCTGGACGTTTCAGCCTGGCTCCAGTTGATGGGCGAAGACAAAGGCTGGGAGTTCATGGACGGCCTGCATCAGAACATCAGTCGCTATACGCACTCCGGCTCCAAGCCTTGCAAAATGGCTGCTTCGGGTGAGACCTCGATTGGTGTGTCTTTCGCTTTCCGTGGTGCCCGTCTGAAAGAGAAGGGCGCGCCTCTGGAGCTGGTGTTCCCGGAAGAAGGGCTGGGCTGGGAAGTGGAAGCTACCGCCATTGTTGACGGCACCGACAAACTGGAAGCCGCCCAGACTCTGGTCGACTGGTCGATCACCCGTCAGGCCATGGAGATGTACAACGAAGGCTACGCCATTGTAGCGATGCCAGGTGTGGCACAGCCGGTGGAACATTTTCCCGCCAACGCGGAAGCGCTGATTATCGACAACGATTTCGGTTGGGCCGCCAGTAATCGCGAAGCCATTCTGACCGAGTGGGCGCGTCGTTACGACGGCAAATCCGAAGCCAAGTAATCCGCTCGGAGCCGGGTCCAGCCCCGGCCTGTGCGACCGGGCACCCGTTCTGGCGTGCCCGGGCAGATATCAGAAAAGCAGGGGGTACCATGATTCAGCATACCCAGGGAAGTCGTCTGGAAGTCCGGGGCGTAAACAAGTTCTTCGGCGAGTTTTGTGCCTTGAAGGATATCAATCTCACCATTGAGCCCGGTGAACTGGTGTGTTTTCTGGGGCCGTCCGGATGTGGCAAGACGACTCTGCTTCGCATTATTGCCGGGCTTGAACAGCAGAGCTGCGGCACGCTCCGACAGGGCGATGTCGATATCTCGCAAAAGCCGCCCCGGGATCGTGACTTCGGTATTGTGTTCCAGTCCTACGCGCTGTTCCCGAACATGACGGTGATCGACAATGTGGCGTACGGACTGCGTAGCATCGGTATGCCCAAGGCCCGGGTTCGTGATCGGGTAGACGAGCTTCTGGCCGTGGTCGGGCTGGAGGATCACGCCCGCAAGTATCCCGCGCAGCTTTCCGGTGGCCAGCAGCAACGGGTGGCGCTTGCCCGAGCCTTGGCGCCATCCCCGGGCCTGCTGCTTCTCGATGAGCCACTCTCAGCTCTGGATGCGAAAGTTCGCCACCACCTTCGCAGTGAGATTCGCAGCCTGCAGAAGCAACTGGGCGTTACCACCATCATGGTAACCCACGATCAGGAAGAAGCCCTGGCCATGGCAGACCGAGTGGTGGTTATGAATAACGGGGTGATTGAACAGGTGGGAACACCCCTGGACATCTACCAACAGCCTGCTTCGGCGTTTGTGGCGTCGTTTATCGGGGCAATGAACTTTTTCGACAGCGCTCCGGTGAACGGGCAGCGGGTTCGCCTCGGCAATCGGGAGCTGGATCTGGTCAGGCCGCTACCGGCCACGCCGGACGGCATTCGCCTGGCGATTCGGCCTGAGGATGTTCATCTCCTGCCGCAGGGCGACGGTGAGTGGGAAGGCCAGGTCCAGGCGATGGATTACCTGGGGGCCTTTATTCGCACCCACGTCCGGCTGCATGGCGTGGAACTGGACCTGGTGGTGGACGTAGACCCGCGCTCTGCCCGACAACTGGAATTGCGGGTGGGCGGTGCAGTCTGTCTCAACCTGCCGTCCGATGCCTTGCATTGCTTCGCGGCCTGAAAGAGGTCGCGAAAACCCGATGCCCTCGTTTCACCCTGGTAAGACCTTCATGATGGATTCCTCTGTACCTTTAACCTCGCCCTCACGCAGGGCCGGGGCCTTGTCGGAACTCCGGCAGCGTGTCACCGGGCGCTGGCTGTTTGCGTTGCTGCTGGTGCTCGGCTGCGCGGTTTTGAGCCTTCTGGTTCTGGCGCCGCTCTATACCCTGTTGTCCAAGAGTGTGGAGAACAAGGCCGGTGACTTTGTCGGGCTCGACAACTTTGCTCATTATCTGAGTTCCGGCGGCATCGAATCGGCGTTTTTCAACTCCCTCTGGGTTGCGGGACTGAGCACCCTGGTGGTGGTCGGTCTGGCGTTTATGGCGGCCTGGGCGTTGACACGAACTCGCCTGCCGATGACCGGCTGGATCCGCGGGGTTCTGGTGCTGCCGATACTGGCGCCCTCTCTGTTGCCAGCGATCAGCCTGGTGTATCTGTTCGGGAATCAGGGTGTCCTGAAAAGCTGGTTGTTCGGTGCCGAAATCTACGGCCCCATCGGTATTATCATGGGGTCCTGTTTCTGGACGTTTCCCCATGCACTGATGATTCTGCTGACGGCAATGGACAATGCCGATGGTCGGCACTATGAGGCCGCAACCGCGTTGAAGGCGAGCCCCTGGCGCACCTTCTGGACCGTGACGGTGCCAGGTGCCCGTTATGGACTGGTCAGTGCCGCGTTTGTGGTTTTCACTCTGGTGATCACTGACTTCGGGGTGCCCAAGGTGATTGGCGGGCAATTCGACGTGTTGGCTACCGACATCTACAAACAGGTGATCGGGCAACAGAAATTTGAAATGGGGGCCGTCGTCAGCGTGCTGCTTTTGCTGCCCGCCATGCTGGCCTTTCTGGCCGACCGCTATGTGCAGCGCAAGCAATCGGCAAGCTTTACCGCGCGTTCGGTTCCTTACCGGCCGCGCCGGGACCACAGGAGGGATGTCATCGGTGCTGTTATGCTGGCGCCGACGATCCTGTTCATCCTGGCCATTATCGGTATGGCTGTCTACGCCTCGTTCGTGACTTTCTGGCCGTACAATCTGGAACTGAGCCTGAACAACTATCAGTTCGGCCGTATGGACGGGGGTGGCTGGGGCGCCTATACCAATAGCCTGCAAATGGCCCTGGGCACCATGGTAATCGGGACACTGCTGGTTTTCTTCAACGCCTGGCTGATGGAGCGCACACCCCAGCCGAGGCTGCTGACCGGTGTTTTTCAGTTCCTGTCGCTGTTGCCGCTGGCGGTACCTGGCCTGGTGCTTGGGTTGTCGTATATTTTCTTCTTTAATCATCCGGATAACCCGATTAACGGGATCTACGGCACGCTGTTTATTCTGATTCTGTGTACCGTGAGCCATTTTTACGCGGTGTCCCACCTGACGGCGGTAACGGCGTTAAAGCAGCTTGATCAGGAGTTCGAAGCGGTGGGCGAGTCCCTGAAAGCGTCTCGCTGGCGGGTCCTGTTCACCGTGACCTTGCCCTTGTGTCTGCCGGCGATTCTTGACGTTGCGCTCTACCTTTTCGTTAACGCCATGACCACGGTGTCTGCGGTGGTCTTCCTGTACGGTCACGATTCACAACTCGCCTCTGTCGCGGTACTGAACATGGATGAAGCGGGAGACATTGCGCCCGCCGCCGCCATGGCGATCCTGATAACCACCACTTGTGCTGCCGCGAAGCTCATTCAGGGTGGCCTGCGCTTCTGGGTGGATCGGTCTACGCGGGCCTGGCGCCAGGGCACCGAATGAACGGCCCGGCAGTGATCCTATGACACCAACCGCGATTGTTATTGTACTGGTGTCGGCGCTGGCCCATGCGGGTTGGAACCTGTTTGGCAAAAAAGTCAGTCCCACTGGTGCTTTCTTCTGGTATAGCACCTTCTGGGGCGCCTTTCTGACATTGCCAGTCTTACTGTATTACCACCGGATGTTGCCGGAACTGGACGCAGGGATCTGGTGGCTGGTGGTCGCGACCGGTTTCTTTCAGGCTACCTACCTGAGCAGTCTGGCGGCAGCTTACCGACACGGGGAATTGTCGGTGGTTTACCCGCTGGCCCGTTCTTCGCCGCTGATCATCCTGTTAGTGGGCACTTTGTTCCTTGGCACCGCGGAGGCAATCACCACTGCTGCGGTTGTGGGGATCATTCTCATTGTGGCTGGCTGTATTGTTCTGCCAATGCAGCGATTCCGTGACTTCACGCTGGCGAACTACCGTAACCTGGCCACGTTGTTTGCGCTGTTGGCCGCAGCCAGCACGGCCGGTTACTCCATGGTGGATGATCTGGCCACCGAGCGGATGCGGGCGCTATTGGCGGAATTGGCGCAGGACGCTGAAGTGGCACTCGTGTTCGTGATTCTCCAGGCCTGGTCGGCGCTGTGCTGGCTCAGTCTTGGTCTGTGGTTACAATCCGAAGAGCGACGACTGTTGAGGGAGCTGGCCGCAAATTGGCGCAGCACCATGGCGGCTGGCATCCTGATTCTGGGCACCTACGCGTTGGTGGTTTGGGCTATGGCCTATGCGGACGATGTGAGTTACGTTGTCGCGTTCCGGCAAATCAGCATTCCCATAGGCGTAGCCCTGGGCTGGTATTTTCTGGGCGAGGCCTTGCATGGGCCGAAGGTCGTGGGGGTTCTGACCATCCTGGCCGGCTTGCTGCTTGTGGTTTTGGGATAACCGGGGAAGGGGCGGCGGGCGGCCCGATCGCTGGCGCCGCAAGGCATGCCCGGGCCATAGCCAGGTGTCGTAGCATCATGGCAGGGCCGCAGAATCTGTCAGGATCTGCCAGCCGTGTTTCTGGGCGTGTTGTCTCAGCCTGGGGTCCGGGTTGACCGCAACAGGGAAATCAACTCGTTCCAGTAGCGGCAGATCGTTATGCGAGTCGGAATAGAACCAGGTCTTTTCCGGTGGTACCTGGTCCCTCCCCAGCCATTCGCGCAGGGCGGCCACCTTACCTTCCTGGAAGGGGCGCCTTGGCCCGATCTGTCCGGTCAGGCTTCCGTCGCGCCATTCCACTTCCACGCCGATGCCTTCCTCAATGCCCAGATGCTGGGCAATGGGTTTGACCAGATGTTCGCCGGTGGCCGATATGATCAACACCCGGTGCCCCTGGGCCTTATGCCACGCAACACGCTCGCGGCCGGTTGGTAACACCCGTGACGCAATGACACAATCAATAAACCGGCTGACGAGGGTGTTGAGTTGTTCCCGGTGCCAGCCCTGCAGCGGTGCCAGGCTGAATTCCATATACGCCTGAAGGTTCAGCCGGCCTTGTCGGTAGTCCGACATAAAATCCCGGTCTTTGTCGAGGGCATCGTCAGTGCGCTCGATCTCTTGTGCCCGAAGGAACTCGGTGAACAATTGAGAGCTGTCCCCCTGGATCAGGGTCTCGTCTAGATCAAATATGGCAAGCATTGTTAACTCCTTTGGTATACACCAGATTGTGCTTCAGGCGTGTTACGGTTGTGTGACGACGACTGGCTGAGCGGTGGGATTCCGGCGGCCGGCTTGATGCTGGCGTTTTTGCTGTCTACGCTGACCGCTATGGACAGCGAGCAGGGCAGACCGATATGAAGTTTCCCTCCAGCACAGCGTTCGCGCTCCTGGGCGCGGGGTTGATTGCGATCAGCTTCGGCCTTGCGCGCTTCGCCTTCGGTCTGTTTGTTCCGCCCATTCGTGCGGATCTGTCTTTGTCGCCCCATGTGATCGGTATCATCGGTGCACTCCCTCTGATCAGCTTTGCCCTGGCGTCGGTGGTGGCGCCCTGGTGTGCCGACCGTCTCGGCGCCCGGAATACGGCGATGGCCTCCGGCGTTTTTGGGGTAGTCGGACTTGCTTTGATCAGTCAGTCGGCCGGAGCCCTATCACTGGGGCTGGGCGTATTTGCCTGTGGTATCTGCACGGGCCTGATGATGCCTGCCCTGACAGCAGCCATGCAGGCACTGGTGCGGCGCTCGATGCATGGCCGGGTCAGCTCGGTGATGAATGCTGGTACCAGCGTGGGGGTGATGGTCGCGGTGCCCACGGTTCTTTTTCTGGCCGGGGCGGCTGTCCATGGGGCCGGTGCTGCCATCCATGGCGGTGTCTCTGGGACCGGCAGCGGGCTCGCCTGTGGGCGGTATTCGATTATTGCTTCAGTCCCATTTCCTCAATCGAGATTTCCCGCATCTTGAACTTCTGGATCTTCCCGGTCACTGTCATCGGGAATGCATCCACAAACTTGTAGTTTTTGGGAATCTTGAAGTGGGCGATCTTGCCCTTGCAGAAGGCCTGCAGGTCCTCTGCGGTTACCGGGTCTGCATCGGGCCGCAGTTTCACCCAGGCAATCAGCTCTTCACCGTACTTCTCGTCCGGAATACCGGTTACCTGCACCTCTTCAATGGCCGGGTGAGTGTAGAGGAACTCTTCGATCTCTTTCGGGTAGATGTTTTCACCACCGCGGATCACCATGTCCTTGATGCGGCCCACGATCTGGATGTAACCATCCTCGTCCATGGTCGCCAGGTCGCCGGTGTGCATCCAGCCGGCATCGTCGATGGCTTCGCGGGTCTTTTCCTCGTTGTTCCAGTACTTCAGCATTACGCTGTAGCCGCGGGTACACAGTTCGCCAATCTCACCGCGGGGCATGACGTTGCCGGTGCCCGGGTCGACAATCTTGGTTTCCAGGTGCGGCTGGGTGCGGCCCACGGTGGTGACCTGCTTCTCGAACGGGTCGAGGGAACTGGTCTGGGTGGAAACCGGGCTGGTTTCCGTCATGCCGTAGGCAATCTGCACTTCCTTCATGTGCATTTTGCCGTTGACCTTCTTCATTACTTCGGCGGGGCAGATGGAACCTGCCATGATGCCGGTGCGCAGGGTGGAAAGGTCGTAGCTGTCAAACTCCGGGTCGGCCAGTTCGGCGATGAACATGGTGGGCACACCGTACAAGGCCGTGGCTTTTTCCTGGTGGACGGCCTGGAGTACGGTTTTCGGGTCAAAGCCTTCGCTCGGGTAGATCATGGCGGTGCCATGGGTGATGCAGCCCAGGTTGCCCATCACCATGCCGAAGCAATGGTAGAGCGGCACTGGAATCACCAGCCGGTCGTTCTCGGTCAGGCGCTGGCTTTCACCAACAAAATAGCCGTTGTTCAGAATGTTGTGGTGGGTGAGCGTGGCGCCTTTCGGGTTGCCGGTGGTACCGGAGGTGAACTGGATATTGATGGGGTCGTCGAACTGCAGCTCATCCTGACGCTTGGCAAGGTCTGCTTCTGATACGTCGCCGGCAAAGCCGAGGAAATCCTGCCAGGTCCACATACCCTCGTGGTTTTCCGGGTGTACGTTAATGACCGCACGAAGATCGGGGACGTTGTCAGCTTTGAGTTTGCCGGGTGCGCTGCGCTTCAGTTCCGGGGCCAGCTCGTAGATCATTTCCCGGTAGTTGGAGGTTTTGAAGCTGTCGGCGGTAACCAGAACGCTGATGCCGGCCAGATTCATGGCGTACTTCAGCTCGTGCACACCGTAGGCCGGGTTGATGTTTACCAGAATGGCGCCTACTTTCGCAGTCGCAAACTGGGTAACGGTCCATTCGTAACGGTTGGGTGACCAGATGCCCACGCGGTCGCCACGCTTGACGCCGATGGCCATGAACGCCCGGGCCGCCTCGTTCACCTTGTCGACGAACTCTTTGTAAGTCCAGCGAATGTCCTGGTGCAGGCACACCAGAGCCTCGTTGTCGGGAAACTGTTGGGCGGTGCGGTCCAGCATATCGCCGATGGTCATGCCCAGCAGTGGCTTTTCTGCGATACCACTGGTGTAACTTGGGAGAGTCTTGCTCATGTCTCTGCCTCCATTGTTTTTGTAGTTGAGGGCTGGAAAGTTACTGGCACAGGCCCCCGAGTGCCTGGCCCACTTTAGAGCCGTTATGACGTTTCAGTTGCGCGCAGATCCAGTCGCCGGTTTTCACCAGCTTGTTCAGATCCACGCCGGTATCGATGCCCAGGCCGTTAAGCAGGTATAGCACGTCTTCGGTGGCTACGTTGCCAGATGCCCCTTTGGCATAAGGGCAGCCGCCCAGACCGGCCACAGAGGCGTCAATCACGCTTACGCCCTCTTCCAGTACTGCGTACAGGTTGGCCAGGGCCTGGCCATAGGTGTCGTGGAAATGCGCCGCCAGTTTGTCCATGGGCACATGGGCGGCCACGGCTTCGAGCATGCGCTTGGCTTTCAGGGGCGTACCCACGCCGATGGTGTCGCCCAGGGATATTTCGTGACAGCCCATGTCGTACAGGGCCTTGGCCACGGTAGCCACTTGTGCCGGTTGGATATCGCCCTCGTACGGGCAGCCCATCACGGTAGACACGTAACCGCGCACGGGAATGCCGTGTTTGCGGGCTTCTTCAACCACCGGTGCAAAGCGCTCCAGGCTTTCAGCGATCGTGCAGTTGATGTTCTTTTGGGTGAAGGACTCCGATGCCGCACCGAATACCGCTACTTCGTCGGCCCCGGCCGCCAGGGCGCCCTCGAATCCTTTCAGGTTCGGGGTGAGGGCCGAGTAGCGAACGCCGGGTTTACGGGTGATGCCGGCCATCACTGCGGCCGCGTCGCCCATTTGCGGCACCCATTTGGGTGATACGAAGCTGGCGGCCTCGATGTGACTGAGACCGCAATCGGCCAGCAGGTCGATCAGGCCGGT
Organism: Marinobacter sp.; assembly: GCA_029264995.1. Classification (GTDB taxonomy): domain Bacteria; phylum Pseudomonadota; class Gammaproteobacteria; order Pseudomonadales; family Oleiphilaceae; genus Marinobacter. Next base: position 22,255 of record JAJUKC010000034.1, read on the forward strand.
TTTGACCTCGGTGGCGATCACATCGCCGGGCTCATTCTGAAGCCCGTCCCTGGGGCTCATTTCCACCAACCGAGCCTGCTTCGGAAAGGCCATTATTCTGCCTCCCCGGTGTCGATGGCGATGAGTTCCGCACCCTCGGCCACCTGGTCACCCTCGGCGTAGTAAATCTCGGAAACCACACCATCGGCGGGCGCCTTGATGGCGTGTTCCATTTTCATGGCTTCCATGATCACCAGCGTCTGGCCGGCCGTTACCTTGTCGCCTACCTGGGCCTGAATCGCCACTACGGAGCCGTTCATGGGCGCCGCCAGGCTGCCTTCGCTGGCCATTTCCTCAAACCCGTAGGTTTCCCGGTATACGGTGCACTTGAAGGTATCGCCCTCGTAGAAGAGCACCAGTTCTTCGGTGTGCAGGTTGCCGTGCACGCTTAGCCGGTGGCCGTTGATCACCGCCTGCAGGTAATCGTCATTCAGTTTGGCGTTCAGGTGGTACACGCTGCCGCCCACGAAGACCTGGTAGCGGTCATCCCGTTCCAGGATCTTGAGCTCGTGTTTATCGTCGCCCACCTGAAGGGTGAGAGGCTGGGCGTATTCGGAGTTCATGCGCCAGCTGTTCTTGCGGCCGAACGGCGACCAGGGATCGGCGGTAACCGGTTCCGCTGATTTGCGTTGCTCCAGGATGAATCCAGCGGCAAGCACCAGTGCCTTGTCCAGATCCAGTCTGGATTTCGGGAACAGCAGGTCGTTGTGAGTGGCAATGAAGTTGGTAGTCAGCTCGGCTTCGCGGAATGGCTGCGCATCCACCGCCGCGTGCAGGAACCGGATATTGGTTTTCAGCCCGGCGATACGGTAGTGCTCCAGGGCCTGAACCATGCGGTTGACCGCCTGTTCGCGGGTCTCGTCCCACACGATGAGTTTGGCAATCATCGGGTCGTAGTGGATGCTGATTTCATCGCCTTCGGTCACGCCGGTATCTACCCGCACGTGGGCAGACTCATCCGGAGTGCTCAGGTAACGCAGGGTTCCGGTGGCTGGCAGGAAGTCCTGATCCGGATCTTCGGCGTAGATACGCGCCTCGATGGCGTGGCCACGGGTCTTTACCTGGTCCTGGGTCAGCGGCAGGGGCTCACCCCAGGCCACTTTCAGTTGCCATTCCACCAGATCCTGGCCGGTGACCATTTCGGTGACCGGGTGTTCTACCTGCAGGCGGGTGTTCATTTCCATGAAGAAGAACGAGCCGTCTACGTCGTACAGGAACTCGACGGTGCCGGCGCCCACGTAGTTAATGGCTTGCGCGGCTTTCACGGCGGCCTCGCCCATGGCTTTACGGGTGGCCTCG
>JAJUKC010000107.1 GCA_029264995.1 Marinobacter sp.
CGTGGTCGATGTGGGCAATAATGGAAAAGTTACGGATTCGGCTCAGTTCAGTCACAGACAATGATTACTCATATAAGACGTAGGATTGAGCCCGGAGGGGCCGCTACCGGGATCCGGGAACGGCGTGATTTTACCGGTTACAGGCCGCCATTGCCATGATCAGGAAATAAGCGGCTTCTCGTACTGCCGGATCAGGAATCCGATCAGGGCATCTTCGTCCAGCGGATAGCTGAACAGATTGCCCTGGCACTGGGCGCAACCGGCGGATTTCAAGAACGTCAGCTGCTGCAGCGTTTCCACCCCTTCCGCCACCACCGTCAGGTGCAGCTTGTGAGCCAGGGCGATCACTGCCGACGCCACGTCGGTGGCACTGACGTTGTAGGGAATGTCGCGAATGAAGCGATGATCAATCTTGATCACATCCAGCGGCAACTGCTGCAGCGCCACCAGTGAGCAGGAGCCGGTACCGAAATCATCCAGAATCAGGCACACGCCCAGGTCGTTCAGCGACACCAGCAATTCCCGCAACATTCTCGGGTCTTCATTGAGCAACTCCGCCGGCATTTCCAGTTCCAGCCGCTCCGGAGACACCCCCGTCTCGGTGATCACCCGCCGGATCATGTCCAGGAAGCCGGAGTCCGTCAGCTGCCGCACCGAGAAGTTCACCGCCATCTTCAGAGACTCGAACCCGGCCCGCTCAAGTGCCTGAACCTGGATACAGGCTTGTCGCAGAGCCAGCTCACCCAGGCGGATGATCAGCCCGGTTTCTTCCGCCAGGGTGATGAACTGCTGGGCCGAGACCAGGCCTTTTTCCGGATGGTGCCAGCGCAGGAAGGCTTCCACCCCGATCACCCGCTGACTGGCCAGATCTACTTTCGGCTGGTAGTGCAGCACGAACCGGTCGCCATCGAGTGCCGTGGCCAGCTCTTCCTGTTGCAGCAGGCGGCGGGCAGCCTGGATGTTCATGGCCGGCGTGAAGAACTGATACGTGTTGCGCCCCAGCTCCTTGGCGCGGTACATGGCCAGGTCTGCATATTTCATCAGCGCGCCTGCATCCTCACTGTCGTGAGGGATCATGGTGATACCGATGCTGACGGTCACACCCACTTCATGGTCGTTCAGGCGAATACGCTGGCACAGGCGCCGCAGAATGTTTTCTGCCACTTTGCCGGCGGCTTCGGAGCCGCTGATCCGGGACAACAACACCACAAATTCGTCGCCACCGAGCCGGGCCACGGAATCTTCCTCACGGACACAGCCTTCCAGCCATTGTGCGACCTGACGCAGGAGTTCGTCACCGGCATCGTGCCCCAAGGTATCGTTGATTCGTTTGAAACCGTCCAGATCAAGGAACATCAGGGCTGCCGCCTCGCCACTTCGGCGGCTGCGACGAACCACGTGATTCAACCGATCCCGGAACAGCTGCCGGTTGGCGAGTCCGGTCAGCGGATCATAGAACGCCAGTCGGTGCAGTTCGGACTGAGCTGCCTTTAGCTGGGTAAGATCCCGAAGGCTCAGAACCACACCGTTGACGCCAGGCACCGAGAGCATCGCGGTGAAGGTGCCTTCCATATCACGCCACTGGCCATCGGCATCGCGTACCCGGGCACGCACCACCGGCATCTGTTTGCCCGGGGAGGCCATGGACTCTTCAAAGCCTCTTTGCAGGTGCGACCAGTCATCCATATGCACCAGCTTCTCGAATTCCAGGGCTTCCACCTTGTCCGGATCGAATCCCAGGATGTCACGACTGGACGGGCTCGCATACAGCGGGCGCCCTCGACGATCCATGACCAGGGTAACGTTGGCTGCACCCTCGGTAATGGCGCGATAACGGCCGGCACTGACCTGAGCAATCAGCCGGGAGCGAATCAGGGCCAGAACAAAAAGCCAGAGCAGCAAACTGATGGCCAGGCCAGAGCCGAGAACAATGGGAGGGCGCGGGTCGGCGGCGAGATAATCAAAGGCTGGCGTGGAACGGGTCTGCAGCAGCCATTCCCGGCCACCGTGTCTGATCGTCTGGCTCATCTCAAAGCTGAATTCGTTGTCCAGCGAACCGAGATTGGAGCCATACATCAGGGTGTCCCTTGCCACCACCCCGCTGTCGTAGATGCGCACATCCAGAAACGGCGATATCAGGCCGACAATACCGTCAATCAGGTTGTTCATACGGAAGGCACTGAACACGTACCCGGCCAGCATCATACGGCGCTCGGCCCGGATCTCCGGAATCTCGCCGCCCTGGAACACCGGGTAGTACATCAGAAAACCGGCCTGATCCTCGGCGACAGACTCCTGCACCAGCACAACCTTGCCGGTGACCGTCGGGATAGCGTCATCCCTGGCCTGTTCCATGGCAGTACGGTGGATGGGGTCACTGAAAGCGTCATAACCCAGCGCCTTGCGATTACGCTCGGTGCCCGGCTCCAGATAAACCATGGGATAGTAATAGGGCCCGGTACCCAGGGGCTTGACCAGATAATTGTAAAGCCCCTCCGCCCGAACCGAGGCAATGTGATCGGCCATTTCGCGGACACCAATACGCTCCACGTAGCCGATACCCTCAATGCCAGGGTAATAACGATTGATATCGACGTTGTCGACGTACTCTTTCCACTGATCGCGTGTGACTTTACCGGTGACAGCAAACAGACCGGCACTGCCGGCAAGAACCTGTTCGTAATTGAGCAAGCGTTCTTCAATCGCGGTCTTAAGCTGCAGGGACTGAGTGCGGAATCGGGCCTCGGTGCGATCTTCAACCAGCCGGATGGAGACCTGCCAAAGCAATACCGTCGCAACCACAGACACCAGGAATACCACCCAGGCGATCCAGGAATTGCGCAGCTTCAGCAACTGACGGAGGGGAAGATCCTTTTTGGTCATCATCGTGTTCGGCCCATTCCATGACCCGGTTTATTGTCGAATCCGGCGAGTATAACAAAAGTGTTCTTGAACCCACAGTTTGGCCGGCCGTTGGCGCTGAGGTGTGGCCGACAGCTTGGTCGGCGCTCCTGACACCCTTTGGAATTCAGGCTGGCTTGCGGAGGTACAGACGGGAGCTACGGTCGCAAAGCGCCGTTCTTTGAATACACGATCCAAGCGGTTCATTGCCTAATAATCCACGCTTGGTGCGTCCAGCGGACAACTGCCAGGTTTCAGGGATTCGGCAAAAAAATCCAGCAGCAGTCGCACCTTTGGCGACAGATGACGGTTATGGGGATACACCGCCCAGATACCGTCATCGTCTTCCTGATAATGGGTCAGCAGCGGAATCAACAGCCTGGAATCCAGTGCGCTCTGAACGTAGTAATCCGGTAGCTGAACAATGCCAATCCCCTTGAGGGCGGCATCAAGCAGGGCCCTGCCACTGTCGCAACGGATGTTCCCCGTTACCCGCACGTTGCGCGGCTGGCCCAATTCCTGGAAGCGCCAGTAATCCAGGTTTCCCAGCAGGCAGTTGTGGTTCGCCAGTTCGGACAACGAGTGAGGCGTGCCGTGCGTGGCGAGATAATCCGGCGAGGCACACACGTATAGGGTTCGCGATGCCAGGCGTCGGGCCATCAAGGTCGAATCCTGCAGCTTTCCCATGCGCACGGCAAGATCGTACCCCTCAGCGACCAGATCCAGTGTCTGGTTGGTAAGCTTCATGTCCACGTCGAGTTCGGGGTATCGCAAAACGAAGTCATTGACCAGCGGCGCAATGGATTTCTCTCCATAGGTCACCGGCGCAGTCAGCCTCAGCCTGCCTCGCGGGACCAGCTGCATGTTGGTAATAGAGCGTTCCGCCTGCTCCAGGGCATCAAGTACCTGCCGGCAGTGCTGGTAAAAGATCTGTCCGGCCTCGGTTACCGACACCCGGCGTGTGGTGCGGTAGAACAACCGGGTCGATAAGCGGGCCTCCAGGGCACTGACCTGACGACTGACCTGTGCCGTCGACACGCCCAGTCGCTTCGCGGCACGCGTGAAACTCTCGGTTTCGGCAACCGCCACAAACTCGTTTACCCCTTCCCAGCGATACATGATTATCCCTTTTTGCTTTGCGTCAGCCGATTATTACACATACGTAAAGGTGATTTGATAAAAACAGCGATTATCAATCAGAGAGCCATAAATACAATATGGCCTTCGTTTGGGCGTCCCGCCCTTCCTGAATGACCAATGGAGAACGTTATGGCTGAGATGATCAAATCAAAAGCAGCAATTGCCTGGGGCCCGGGTCAGCCACTGTCGGTTGAAGAGGTGGACGTGATGCCCCCGAAAGCAGGGGAAGTACGGGTAAAAGTGATCGCAACCGGTGTATGCCACACCGATGCGTTTACCCTCTCGGGTGAGGATCCCGAGGGCAACTTTCCAGCCATCCTTGGCCATGAAGGCGGCGGCATTGTAGAGGCGATTGGTGAAGGCGTTACCAGTGTTGCCGTCGGCGATCACGTTATTCCCCTGTATACCCCCGAATGTGGCGAGTGCAAATTCTGCCTGTCCGGCAAAACCAACCTGTGCGGAAAAATCCGCGAAACCCAGGGCAAGGGGCTGATGCCCGATGGCACCAGCCGCTTCTACAAGGACGGCCAGCCCATCTATCACTACATGGGCTGCTCGACCTTCTCCGAGTACACCGTTCTGCCGGAGATTTCGCTGGCGAAGGTCAACAAGGAAGCCCCGCTGGAAGAGGTGTGCCTGCTGGGCTGCGGCGTAACCACCGGCATGGGCGCGGTCATGAACACCGCCAAGGTGGAAGAAGGCGCTACGGTGGCCATTTTCGGTCTGGGCGGTATCGGCCTGTCTGCGATTATTGGTGCGACCATGGCCAAGGCGAGTCGAATCATCGCCATCGATATCAATGACAGCAAGTTCGACCTGGCACGACAGCTTGGTGCAACCGACTGCATCAATCCCAAAGACTATGACAAGCCGATTCAGGAAGTGATCGTTGAACTGACTGACGGTGGCGTGGACTATTCCTTCGAATGCATCGGCAACGTCGATGTCATGCGGTCCGCACTGGAATGTTGCCACAAGGGATGGGGCGAGTCGGTCATTATTGGCGTTGCCGGGGCAGGCCAGGAGATTTCCACCCGCCCGTTCCAGCTCGTTACCGGTCGCGTCTGGAAAGGCTCCGCCTTCGGAGGGGTCAAAGGCCGTTCCGAGCTGCCTGGTATTGTCGAGCGTTACCTGCAGGGTGAATTCAAGCTCAATGATTTCATCACCCACACCATGGGGCTTGATGACATCAACGAAGCCTTTGAGCTGATGCACGAAGGCAAGAGCATTCGCAGCGTTATCCATTTCGACAAGTGATGCTGAGGACGGCCTGCCACTTCGGCGGGCCGCCCCGCAACGGAGTGTCCAATGACCCTTGAAAACCTGAGCAGTAACAAAAGTTTTGGCGGCTGGCACAAACAGTACAGCCATCCGTCTAAAAGCCTTGGCTGCGCCATGCGCTTTGCGGTCTACCTGCCACCGCAGGTTGCCAATGGACAGAAAGTGCCGGTGCTTTACTGGCTTTCCGGCCTCACCTGCACAGACGAAAACTTCATGCAGAAAGGCGGCGCCCATCGCGCGGCTGCAGAACTGGGCATGGCCATCGTGGCACCGGATACCAGCCCCCGGGGCGATCACGTTGCCGACGATGAAAGCTACGATCTTGGCCAGGGAGCGGGCTTCTATGTGAACGCGACCGAAAGCCCATGGCATCCCCACTACCGCATGTACGACTATGTTCTCAATGAGCTGCCTGCACTGATCGAATCTGTTTTCCCGGTAACGGATCAACGCTCGATTGCAGGTCATTCAATGGGTGGTCATGGTGCTCTCGTTCTGGCTCTTCGCAACCCTGAAAGATACCGGTCCGTATCGGCCTTCAGCCCGATCAGCAACCCGGTAAACTGCCCATGGGGCAAAAAGGCCTTTACTGCCTACCTGGGCAAAGACAGCTCGCGTTGGGCCGAATACGACGCCAGCCTGCTGATGCGGGATGCAACACAGTTCGTACCGGCACTGGTCGACCAGGGGGACGCGGATAACTTCCTGACTGAGCAGCTTCAGCCAGAGGCGCTTGAGGCCGCAGCCAGCATCAGCAATTACCCGCTGGAGCTCAATTTCCGGGAGGGCTACGACCACAGCTACTTCTTTATCTCCAGTTTTATCGAGCAGCATCTGCGATTTCATGGCCGGCATCTGGGGTGTGGCTCAAATCATTGATATCGAGACAGACTGGGCGTAGGTTTTTCAGAGCAGTGGGAAATTGGCTCATATTGCAGCGGGGGGAGTGTTCGCTTTTGTTGAGTCTTGCCGGGGATGTGGACGTTCGCGAAGCGAATATTCAGACTAGGGGTAACGCCGCTCAGCACGCGCGGCTACGGAATAGAGGCGAAGCCGCAATGCAGTAGACGTCGCCGTGGCTGGCCTTGTTAGGGCCTTTGAATCGGGATAGCATAGCTGTATCGCCACTCGCGGAGGCACCATGACTACCGAA